>SKON01000230.1 GCA_007120035.1 Myxococcales bacterium | reverse complement strand
TAGGACGCGTCCAGGGAGTCCCAGATGCGCATCATGTCCTCGTTGGAGAGCGAGTCGAGGACGATCTTGAGCTGGGCCTGCTCCTCCCAGTCGTAGCTCCGATCGAGGAGGTCGCCGCTGAGCACGGGATCGCGCTCCAGGATGTCGATGCACCGCTCCAGGACTTCGTGGTCCTTGTCGACGTCCTCGCCGGGCCACACGGTCAGCAGGTAGCGCAACTCAAGGCCGAGAGCCCGGCGTCTTGGGGCGCCTTCGGAGGTTGGTGGGAGGTCGACGTGACGGCGATTGGCGTCGACCTCGACGCGATACAACAAGAGCGAGACCGTCGCGCTGTAGCCCGTGCTCAGGCTCTTCGTCGTCGCCAGCTCGAAGTCGTAGCCCTCAGAGGGAAACCGCTCCTCGAAGCGACGTTCGAGCAACGCTACGATCGAATTTCCGCTGCCCGGTATCGACATACACTCCACCGCTGAGGGCGCTGCAGGTGCCTCGTCAGAGGCGACCTGCTAAACAAAGAATCGAGGGACGGTCATGGGTCTAACATGATCGGATGCCGAGTGACAAGCCCTGGTATTCGGCTTGTGCCCGTGAGTTATGTGAATTGCATGGGCGGTAAGTCTTACAAATGTAGCCTCTCCATTGGTTTCCAGGCCGCGCTTTAGGACAACAGATGCCTGAGGGAACGCGAAAAGAGAAGAAGACCTCAGACGACGAGTCCGATTCTCATCGACGTCGGCCTGCCCAGTCCCTCTATACCCCTGCGGAGTCCCTTTATACCCCCGCAAACTCCCTCTACAGCCCCGACGCGAATCTCTACGGCAACAACGGAGCCTATCAATTCAGCCCCGTCGCCGGCGAAGTGCTTCAGTGTCTTCCAACGTCTCCCTACTCGTCGGAGTTCTCGATCACCGATGCACTGGGTCTGGCACCCTCGGAACGTCAGGAGGCTATTGGCGAGATCGAGTTGAGGCTTGAGGACCGGCGGATTCGAGACCGAGAGCGACTTCGCAAGAACGTGCGCTTACTTCGGCTCGCCGAGTTCTTCGGCGCCGTCGGTGACCGACCGGAAGCGTTGATGAGGCTTCGTCGGATCTATGGAGATCACATGCCCGACGAAGAGGAGGTAGCGGCCCTTCTTTCGCACATACCAACATCGCTGGTCGTGGAGTTTCTCCAAGAGCAGTTCGATCGGGTCCAGGAGAGAGACGAGCAGTTCCAGCGGGCGAGAGCTGAGCAGGATCGCACGATCGAACTGATGAGCCCGCGACGCAACCCGTACACCGGGGGCTACGGACCCGGGTTGATGATCGGGCCCATGGCTCAGACTGTCGGTCACCTCGGGCAAGACTTCATCGAGGCGATCCGCAATGCCTCTTCGAACAGCGGCCACTTTCTCGCCGGTTTCTTTGACGAGATCGCAGAGCAGGGGAATCGAAGCGACGCGGAGCGGCTCGCCAGGCAGATGATGACCGCCGCGGTCCTCAACACACTCTTTCCGCCCGTATTTCTGAGCGGTGCCGTGGTGGGGTTCGTCCGAAACATCATCGGACTCCCGGAGGCGATCAGAGCCCTGATCGAGAACTTCGATGATCTGGTGGAGTTGGTCACGGAGTTCGTGGGATTGCTCTTCAGTCCCGAGGGAGCTGAGCTCGCAGACGCTCTGGGTCGAGAGGTCGGTGGTCAGGTTCTAGGCGATCTTCGAGAGTTGGTTGCGCTGAATCCCTTTGAGTTTACTTATCGCCTCGGCGAGCTCGTCGGGCCGCTCTTGATCGAGTTGATTCTATCCTTTGTGTTGCCCGGCGCAGTGATCACCCTGGCAGCACGGACGCTTCGCGCTTTCCGAGCCGTGGCTCGAGAGCTTCCTCGACTGGCACGCCTTCTGAGGTTGGCGTCCTCCCAACGATTTGCGATCAGGGGACGAGCCCGCACGCCACTTTCTGCAGCAGACCGACGAGCGATTCAGGCAAAGGCTTCCCCTACAGGGGACGAGTTGGCAGCATTGCAAGGTTGGCCCCACGCACCGGACGGCTATGTTTGGTATCGGCGAAATGGTGAGGCTCATCTGCGGCGTCAACGGAGTCATACCGATTCCCATCCACCTCGAGAGTACAACCCGGAGATCAATCGTTTCCAGTTGCGGGAGACTACCGACCCCTCCCCGTCACCATCGCATTCGGGAAGGTCCACAGCGTGGAAGGGGCGGTTCGGGGAACAACGGGCGCACGAGCACATGATTGAGAGAGGCTATGTGTTGCGAGGAAGCAGTCAGCAACCGGGACCCGGTGGGGGGACTCCACGACCTCAGGGAATCGACGGCGTCTACGAGAATCTGAGTCCTCCTCCAAGATGGGTCGTGGTGGAAGCGAAGTACGGTACTTCGACCTATGGAACGACCGCCGACGGTCCTCAGATGAGCCAGAGGTGGGTAAACAATCGGTTGGAACAAGCAGTGGGCTTGGATATGGCCATAACGATTCGAAGCGAAGGGTACGTCCGAAGAGAACTACGTGTTGCTCCGAGCGGTTCAGTGACAGAGAGTTCAATTCAATGGTGAAACACGCTTACAGTCCAGAAAACAGGAGAATGTTATGAGAGACGTCAAGAAACCAAAAAGCTATTTTGACGCTTATATCAAATCCAGCAAGAGAGCGATAACGCTCTACGAAGAAGGCATTGCCCGTCCGGAGACCGAGGCGGACCATCGCAGCCAGTTACAGCATTCCGTATACTCACAACGCTTGCACATGCTGATCGCCTGCTACTCCCGCGGTGATGAGGTTGCAACGGTGGCGGAGCAATTCCCGGCGGTCGTCGACTCACTTGAGCTCTCACTGCAGGGGGATTTCGCGGACCCATTCGTATTCCGGGAGTTCGACGCCTACGTGCACGGACTATGGCTGACCTCACTTGCGCACCTCTTGAAAGCTCCCGATGAACTGCATGACCGAATTCGAGATGTCTTCCGGGACGAGAGCGACCCGATCTTCGATCGCCTCGCACAGCGCACGCCCTCATCGAATGTTCTTTGCCACCCCCGCCCCTACGGTGATCTCTTGAACGCCCTCGAGTCGGGGGGGCCCGACGCCGACAAGGGCTATAAGAAGTTTCTCAAGAAGTGGTACTCCGGGATGAAGAGGACCTACTGGCACGGCTCACACCGTGGCGAGAACGCCGGATATTTCGGGTATTGGTGCCTGGAGCTCGCCGCGCTGGTCTATCTCTACGAGATCGATGACTCTTCCTTTGCCGACCATGAAAACTATCCCTCGGATCTCGTCGATTGGGCTCGTCGCTGAAGCCAGGTACGCCACTCGGTTCTCCATCTCTTCGGTGCCCCAGAACATGTCCAAGGGTTCCATGCTGGCGGTGGCACCGGCGTCGGGAAGTTTGGTGTCGCAACCAGTATTGGGCTCTGGTTTTGTCAGGACCGCAGCAGGCGTATGCCGAGAATAATCAGCCACACGAGCCAGAGGAGGAAGCCGATGGCTCCGGCGGCTGCCAGCATGGATCCACCGGCGACGGCGTTGTTGGCAAATCCTGTGATCAGGAGAAGGAAGGCACCCACCAGGCCCATGGACCGCTGCCACGACGGGATCAGGCCCGCCGCGTGCGCCTCCAGGCTGAACCCGAGGAAGGCCGTCCCCAGAGCGGTCATGTTGATGGCGAAGGCAGCAAAGTATGCCGGTTGAGCGACTGGTTGTACAGATTGACTGGAATGAACTTACATTGATTTGAACGGAGATCAGCCCATTTCTCGAAAATACCATTCACGTCGACGGGAAGAACAGGCCGCGAACACGCGGGCGGAGATCGCCAGAGCAGCTCGCCAGCTCTTCGTTGAGCACGGCTATACACAGACGACGATATCAGAGATCGCCAACGAGGCCGGGGTCTCGACGCAGACCATCTACAACAGCATCGGTGGCAAGGCGGCCCTGTTGCTCGCCGTGGTCGAGAACGTAGATCAGATCTCCGCCGTGGGGGATGTGCTGGAACGTATTCGCGTCTCCGAGGACCCCGGCGAGGTGATCGACGCTGTGATGGCCATGCGGTGTCGCACGATGGCGGGAGCCGCGGACATTCTGCGGGTCTTTCTGGCCGCCGCGTTGGCGGAGCCCGAGATCGAAGCTGCACAGCAGGAGCGAACGAATCGGACCCGACGCCGATGTCGACAGATCGCGGTCCGTCTACACGATCTCGACGCGCTGCGAGACGGGGTCGACGTCGAAATGGCCCAGGACGTTCTATACACGCTCTTGCATCACACCATCTGGCAACGCCTCTCGGAGGAGTGCGGCTGGGACCTGGAGCGGGTCGAGAGCTGGCTGCGAGAGCTCCTGCGAAGGGAGTTGCTCGGTCAACGAGACGAGCTTTGACGTTGTAGAAATCGTGATGGCTGATCGCCAGGATCCCAAGTCCCGCTGTGAGGATCGCAGGTCCGAGAGACGCGCATCCGCAGCTGACACCTCGGGGAATGCTTTGGTACCCTTGGTCCATCATCCGATCGGACGTGGTCCGAACACTACCGACAAAGCAACGGGTGCCTTATGCAGCAAGAACCGGGAAGCCCCAATCCGGGGGAAGTGCGCAAAGCCCCCCTGGTGGTTGGGGTTGGTATCACGGCTATTCTGATCGTGATCGCGGGCTACTTGGTCTTGGATGTGTTGCGGGTGTATCGAGACTTCTCCGAGCAACCCGATACCTTCGCTGCGGGAGCACAGGTGGAAGCGCTCACCTACGAGTTTGCGGTGGCCCTCTGGGAGGGCGATGCCGAGACAGCCTATAATGCTCGGGGAGGCCACACGGGAGCGTCACACCCCCGAGACGCTTCGCGCCGAGATCGACGAGTATGAGGAGCAACTGAGATGGAGTCGCCCGTTCCCGGTCAAGGGGTGGAGGGCCCAGGATGGCGAGTCTGGAGAGGGGGAGGAGTTCGTCTTCTTTGATCCCGAGGACTCCGACTGGCGTGCCCTGACCTACTTTCGTGCTCCCGACTCGGAGGAGGAGTTTACCCTGATCACCGCCTTGAGCGTGAGAGACGACGGTTTCGGATACCGAGCCTCCATCGATGAATGGCAGTGGGTGACGAAGACCGATGATCTTCAGAGCCCGCCGATCGTCGACTCCGTGAAGTCCTTCGCGCAACTGGTGCTGGACGGAGACTGGGAAAGCGTCGGCCCTTACATTCACTCCCACAGTCGATTGGTTCAGGGAGGGTACCAATTGGGGGTTCCTCGGCTGAAGGAGAGCCTCCCTCCCCTCCCCGAAGAAGCCTCGGTGCACGTCAGGGGAGTGCGGCCGAAGGAAGTCGACTTGATGGCAGTTGAAATCGAGCTGCGAGGGGCCGGTGAGATTCAGGAGCTCACCGTTACGACTCGACCGACGGATCGGGGACTCATGGAAGTGCTCGTTGGAGAGCGGCGCGACGAGTAGACCTGTACCTGGCCCATCATTGACTTGACGGGCAAATTGCAGAACGATCGTTGGACTCATTACCAACCTTCGTGTGCCCGTGAGGAAGGACTTCCACGGGATCGAAAAAGGAATGGTCCCCCATGCGAGCATCCAGAAGCCCCAACTCGGGGGGCGTGCGCAGGTTCCCGTTGGCTCTCGGGTTTGGCTGCGCCGCCATCCTCATCGTGATCGCGGTGGTCGTAACTTTTGGGTTTATGCGGGTCTATCGAAGCGCCTTCCAGCTCCTCGACAACCAGGTCGCAGAAGATGAGGTGGAGGCTGTGACCTACGAGTTCGCGCTGGCCCTCCACGGCGGCGATGTCGAGACGGCGTACGGGATGCTCGGGGAGGCAGCGCAGGAGCGTCACACTCCCGAAACGCTCCGCGCAGAGATCGAAGAGTACGAGCAGCAGCTGGCCTGGAGTCGCCCGTTCCCGGTGAAGCAGTGGAGAGTTCGAAGAGGTGACTCTCCGAGCCTGGAGGAGCAGCTCTTCTACGACCCCGAGGACTCGGACTGGCGTACCTTGACCTACTTTCGGACCCCGGACTCCGAGGAGGAGTTTACCCTGACCATCTCCCTGACCGTGGAGGACGATGGCTCCGGATTTCGCGCCCTGATCGATGAATGGGAGTGGGAGACGAAGACCGATGACCTTCAGAGCACGTCGTTCGTGAGGTCCGTGAAGTCCTTCGCGATGGAGGTGTTGAACGGGGAGTGGGAGGAGGCCGGCCGCTCCGTTCACCCCCACAGCGAGTTGGGGCAGGGAGGACGATCGTTCGTAGTTCCGCGGCTGAAGGAGACCATACCCCCTCTTCCCGAAGAAGCCTCGGTGCACGTGGTGGCCGTGCGACCGAAGGACGCTCACTTGATGGCCGTTGACATCGAGCTGCGAGGGTCCGGCGAGATCCAGGAGCTCACCATGACCACTCGACCGACGATTCGGGGGCTCATGGAGGTTCGTGTCGGCGACCGGCGTCTTAAGGAACCCACCAGGGGATACTGACCACCGGTGACGTCAGCCCCAACCTGGTGGCGCTGGTGGCAGATGATTCGCGCTTGGTGGCCTCCACGGGAGATAAGCTCCATGTCTGGCGACGAGATTCCCGTGGTAAGTGGGAATCCCACGAGCCCGTTCAGTCCATAGAGCCTCCGGCGCCCCCGGAGGAGATCGAACACTGTCTCGGGTTTCGCCAGGCCCTCCACGATGATCTCCTGGCCGCATCGCATTGCGGCAGCGACTCGTGGGAGAATAGCCGGGTGTACTTCTATCAGCAGTGAGGAGCTCTCATGAGTTTGACCGAAGCCTGAGAATTCCCAGCGCTCCGACGAGGAGCACGAAGAGCGTCAGGCCACCCGCCGGAGGGGCGCCGGAGGCTGCACAGGCGCAGCCCGACTCGGGATCGTCTTGGCCGGGATCCACCGGTCCGTCGCTATCACCGGGGACTCCCGTGTCGGCGGTCGAGCCGGCGTCGGCGACCCCTGCATCATCGGGATCCTCGGGGTCTTGCGGGTCAGGCTCCGGGTCGTCAAGCACGGGTTGCCCCGGGCAATCCGGCAGACAGGGCCGAAACACCTCCCACATCTCGTCCCCGAACCCGCTGCCGTAGCCGGAACCGGGCATCCCGGCGTGGCGGTCCGTGAACCGCCCCTCCCCCTGGATGCAGGTGTCGGTCTCGGGATCGGGCCCGTAGGTCACCCCGTAGTTGTCGGGGTCGCCGTCGTAGGGAGCACAGGGATCGGGCTGGGCCCAGGTGCCCTCGGTGACGTATCGATCGACGTATTCGAAGAACTCTGGCTGGTCCCAGAGGTCTTCGCCGCGGAGGAGCATCACCGCCAGGGAGGTGTACTTCCAGGGGTTGATGGTGCAGCAGTTCTGGTAGGCGCCGCCGATCTCCTCGCCACCGCCGTCGATGTATCCGTAGGGATCGGCACAGGTCCGGGAGCCCGACCCCTGCCGGATTCGTTGCCAGTAGCCGCTCTCGCCGCAGTCCTGCCCGAAGAGGGCCAGCCCTTCACCGTCGTTGGCGGCGGGGCTGAAAAAGATCTGATGGTTCTCGGAGTAGACGTCCGTGCCGGCGGCCTCTTGGATGACCGGGTCGCCCAGGAGAAGGCCGGCGACGAGGATGGGGAGCTTGCGCCCGTTGGAGTGACCGCCGTTGCCGGGCCACTCCATCCCGCCCTGCACCATCCCGAAGAAGTCCACGCCCATCTGCACGTAGTTGATCAGGGCCTGCAGGTGGTCGGGATCGTCGTAGTCCACATCGTCGAGCATCAGTCGAAGGATCCCCGTGGCGTTGTCCCTTGCGATGGAGGCGCCGTAGTCGGGGAGGTTGTCGATGGGGTGCATATGGCGGCCCGTCCAGTTTGTCTTGTGGTCGAGCTGGACATGCCGAAATCGGCGAGCCACCGAGGAGACCTCCGATGGGTCGCAGCAGTCTGCGTCGAGGCGAGGCATGCGATCCAGGACCAGATTGTCGACGTCGAAGAGGGGCTTCTCCGTGCCAAAGTAGGGCGGGCGGAGTCGGGTCTCTGGGACGGGGTCGGCGACCACGGTCACCACGGCGGCGAACTGCAAGCAGGGCCGACAGTCCTCGTCGTCATCGCTGACGCTGACGGCCTTCACCAGTGACTCTCCGGGGGAGGCTTCGTAGGGAAGCTCCGGTCGCCGCTCTTCCCGATACGTGGAGATCCGATCGTCGAAGGGCTGCTCCGAGATGCTCTCAGGGTTCACCTCCCAGCCGTGGCGACCGGGGGCGGCCTCCGGCGAGATGGAGGCGACGACGACCCCGTGATCGGCAGGAGCCACCCACCAATCACCGTTGGCGAATTGTCCGCATCGCACGGGATCGGCGAACTCGAACGTGATGTCGTGATCCGCCCCCGAGGGTGCTTCGATGTGGAGTTCCTCGCACTCCTCGGCTGCGGCGACCGCCGGCAGCGCCAGGATCGACAGGGAGACAAAAATCCACCAATATCGTCGTCGCATCCGTACCTCCACCGGCAAAAACTTCGGACCTCATTCAGGCAGGTTACCCCGACGAATCGACGGTCGACAACCCTCTCGAAGGCACCATCACCCCGGAAATTCCAGGTGATCGTCTGCCCGAGAGACGGCATCTTCCCGGTGTCCGCGCACCTGAGAGCGCCTGACATTCGGTGCGAGAAGTTTAGAGCAGAAAGAAAACGCCCAGCGCGACGACGTTGATCGCCAGGGTAGCCCCGGCGACGACGAGCATGCTCGATTTGATGAGCCCCTTGGGCTCTTCCGGTAGCTGGAAGGCTCGCTCGTCGGAGTGCCGGAGGATCTGCCAGAAGCTTCGAGCTTCGGCGAGCAGCAGCCCCGACATCGGGGCGATGATCAGGAGGATGGCGGGGTAGAAGGGATCGCAGCTGGCAAGCGCAAGTATGGCGATCGCGGTCAGCACGATCGTTGAGAGGACGATGGGGATGAAGAGCTTGTACAGGCGGCCCCAACTCCGGGTGCCGTATCCAGCGGTCTTGTAAAACCGGAAGAGTTTGTGGCGGTCGTAGACGTCGGACTTGCCGGCGGCGTCGATGCCTGCTTTGACGTCCATCACGAGCTCGTCGAGATTCTCGAGGACCACGGTGAGCCGGATGTCGGGCTTGTCGCTGATGATCTTCAGCCACCCGCCGGTGTAGGGGATCCAGGGGTGCTTCAGGCCCGTGATCTCGTCGAAGCGTACCCGGATATCCTTGCGGAAGGTCCGATAACGCAACCCCTCTTCATCGACGATCACTCGCGCCGAAGAGAGCGTCCGGAACACGAAGAGCAGCGCCATTGCGAGGAGTCCGAATAGAAGCGACATGCCCGCGTAGGCGAGGAAGGGCTGGTCGAGCCAGTAGGCCCGAACGGCCAATAGGGCCGCGGGGCCGACAAAGAAGAGAGAGTAGAGGCCGACGGCCAGATACTGAGCCCACCGCAGGTGCGGCAGATAGCGATATACGCGAGGTTCCATGGCTCTTCCTTCTTCGTTCATCGGCCCGGTAATAACGTTCATCAGCTTATCAAAATAACCTCGAGAGTGCCAACCTTGCCGCTGTTTTGCAGGCGATCCTGAGAGACGCTGTTGTTCCTGGAGACGCGGGCGTTGCTTGAAATAGCTCGTGTTTGCGCCGTAATGTCCGTCGTATCGGACAGCTCCATGGCTTCCCACGCGAAGGAAGGTTGGATGGACACGAAATGGGCCGGTCCCTTTCGGTTGGAGGAAGAGCTCGGGGCGGGTGGGATGGGAGTCGTGTATCGTGGGGTCCATCGCGACACCGGTCAGGACGTCGCCCTGAAGATGCTCGCTGAAGAGCAAGCCCTGGAGGCCAGCAAGCGACGAGCGTTCCACCGGGAGGTGGAAGCGCAGGCGGGCCTGGTGCATCCGAATATCGTGTACCTCTTTGACTACGGGGAGACCGATGGGGAAGCTCCCTTCGTCGCGATGGAGCGAGCTCAATTCTCCCTCGGCGAACGGATGCCCTTTGAGCGATGGAGCGACGTGAGGGAGGCGTTGGGGGCGGTGATCTCCGGGTTGGCTCATGCTCACTCCCGTGGGGTGATCCATCGCGACCTGAAGCCGGAAAACGTCCTCTGTTTTGAAGGGGGACAGATGAAGCTGGCGGACTTCGGCCTCGCCCATCCTATGGAATCGGCCCCATTGCGATCCCAGGACGAGCTGTCGGGGATGGCGGGTACGCCACTATACATGCCCCCGGAACAGCTGCGCGGACAGTGGCGGCGCTACGGCCCCTGGACGGACATCTATTCGCTGGGAGTGATGGTGTACGAAATGGTGTGTGGCAGGCCGCCCTTCGAAGCTCCTGCTATGTGGGGTGTACTCATCAAGCATTGTGATGAGCCAAGGCCGTCACTGACTCCTCTCTTCGACACCCCTCCTGGGCTCGAGGAGTGGATTCATCGGGCCATGGCGGTGGAGATCGGGGAACGATTTCAGTCGGCCGCCGAGGCGCTCCGAGAACTTCCGGGAGAGGGAACGGCTCAGGGGGGGGTGGAAGTACTATGAAGACCTGATGGATCTCTTCGCTGTAGCGTTCCACACAGCGAGCGATGATCGAGACCGGGCCTGGCATTATTTCGAAGCGGTTCGGCGACGTTGGCAGGAGGAGAGTCCGAGTCAAATCGACTATCCCTGGTTAATGGAGCTCGCCGGAGATCTGGCTGTAGAGCGGGGTGATGTGGAGCGGGCCCGAGAATTCTGGAAGGTGGCCGGGGAATGGACGGAGGTGTTGAAGCATCGTGACGTGATGCTTCGTATCGTCGGCAAACTCGCCCGCAGTTCCACGTAAGACCAGGTCATCTCTGGTTCAGAACGTCGCGGACCAGGGGGGCTGTGAGATCGGCAACGCAGTACGTCGGGGCCGACGTGAGGAGCTCGTCGCGGGGGGTGAATCCCGTGGCGACGGCCAGGCACTCGGCGCCGATGGCCGAGGCGGCCGCGACGTCCCGAAGGGTGTCGCCGATCACCACGATCCGACAGTCCTCGGGCGCCACGCCGAGTCGGGCGGCCCCGCGGCGAGCTCCGGCCCGGAGGAGCTCGTCGCGAGCCTCAGCGTCACAGCCGAAGCCACCGAAAGGGAAGTAGTCGTTGAGCCCGCTGCGGTTCAACTTCATCCGCGCTGCGGCCTCCAGGTTGCCCGTTCCCAGACCGATGGCCAGCCCCGGCCGGGGTCGAAGCTCGTCGAGGAGCTCCCTGACCCCGGCGAACACCGTGTACTCTTCGGTGGCTTGAAGTGCCGGGCTCAGTTCCTGCAGATAGGCTGACAGGAGCTCGTCGATGGCCTCTTCGGTGGGTTCTACGCCGGCGTCGTGGAGGGCCTGTCGGGCGATCCCGCGGTCTGTTCCGCCGGCGAAGCTGAACTCCAGGGGTACCGCTCGGCCGAGCACCTCGGTGACGGCTTTCTCGAGGGCCCGACGTCCGGCCCCGTGGGCTGAGATTAAGGTTCCGTCCAGGTCGAATAAGTAGACCGCAGGTTTCATGGCCCTCTCCGGATGGTGGCGAGCACAGCATACTCGAGGAGCTCACTGTCGAGCCAGTTCGGTGGCGAGGTCGAAGCGAATGGGCCGACCCCGGGAGCCGATCGCGACGGTATGGTTCCAGTACCGGCGGCCTTGTTTCTCGAGCCAGGGTTCCACAAAGCCGATTCGCCGGATCCGATCCAGGGATCTTATGGTCCTGGTGACGAGGGGAGGGAGAACCCCCCAGCCTCCCTTTGGTAGGCCGAGGGCGTCGGCGTGCTCTTCTTTAAGCAAGGACCGGCAGATGGCTTTGGCGAAGGCCACGTGCTTGCGTGCGCGGGCCCTCTCCTCGTCGGTCGTAGCCTCGTGAAGGGGGTTCTCCAGGAGGGCCATCGCCAGCGCCCGGGAGTCGTCGTCCGGTGGCCCCTGGGTGGCTCCGATGATGCTCCATTGGAGGTGGGCCTCGGGCATTGTCCGGGGGAGGAGGTCTTCGTCGACGCCGATGACGTAACCGACGTACCGCCATAGGTGCAGAAAGTCCTCCTGGTCCGAGGGGGACAGTCGCATTCCCAAGTGTTGGACCCCTTCCAGAAAGCTCGTAGAGAAGAGGTGAATCGTGGCGACCATATCATGTTGATTGATCGGAAGGGCCCAGAGATCGGAGCGCCACCGACCGGATTGCCAGATGAGCTGCCGCACGCTGGCGTGCATCAGGCGGACCTTGAGGGTGATCGTGAACCCCGGCTGTCCAGGTCGCATGCCTCGGGGGCTCCCCACGGCCTCGACGAACCGAGCCGTCTCGTTGAGGCGCATGGCCGCCTGGTCTTGGAGCCGTCCCGACATAGCGAGGGGCTTGTTCCCTGCGGGGGCGCAGTAGCCCTCGATCAATGACTTCGCCCCCAGGGTGATCCCGCCGAGGATCCCGGTGCGCATGAGTACGGCAGCTCCGCGTTCGAGACGGCTCCAGTCGACCCATCGGGGCACCTGGTGTGCCTCTTCGATGAGCTCTTCGAGGGCTGCCGGAGGCCCCGGAGCAGGAGCTTCGTCGCCGCGGATCGCCGCATCGATGATCGCCATTCGCTCCCGTGTCGGGATGTCGGCCATCGCCGAGACGGCTGCGTCGGCCAGGGGGTCCGTGCGATGGAGGGCTTTGGCGAGGGGGATGAATTCTTCGCGATGGCGGCGAAGCGTTTCATCGAAGTGATAGACCCGGGGGTGACGGAGGTGGTCGAACTGCATCGGGGTGCTCGTCTACAGGTGTTGGTTCCGGCGCAAACTCTCCGAGAACCTCCGCACCACCGTGGCGACGACCACCCGATTCGCCGAGGAGTCCACCTCCCTTCTCTTTTGTTCGTCGCCGAATCCTCCGGCTGTGGCGTCGAAGAAATGGTTTGGCGGCGGTCCAATGGCGCAGAGATTTGGTTACGACCAAACCGGCAGGAGGAACCATGAAGTGCGACGTCTGCGGCAACGACTACGACAAGCCCCTTCACATCGAGTATCTCGGCGATCTCTACACCTTCGACAGCTTCGAGTGTGCGATTCACGCTCTGGCACCCCGGTGTGCCCACTGCGGTATCCCGGTGATCGGCCACGGGATGGAGGCCGATGGGGAGATCTATTGCTGCTCGCACTGTGCGAGCCGCCTGGGTCACCCGGAGATGCGGGACCGGGCATAGACCAGGCGGTCGCCGGTTTTGGGCTCTTCGATCAGGGCTCGACGAGGTCGGGATCCACATCACGAAGACAGAAGTGAACCGTCTGGTCTTCGTCCGGGAGGGCCCCCTCGTGAAGGGCATTGTCGACGATCACAGTACTCATGCAGAACGTAGTCAGCCTGTCTTCGGTACTCGCGCCGAACCTCATGGCCCTGGTGGTGACTCCTGCAAGGTCTCCTCCTGGCCAGTACACAGGGGTTCCTGATTCCGCCAGATAGGTGGGGCCGGCGAACCCGTATCCTCGGATCGTGCCGCTTTGGGCGCAGCAGGATCCATAGGCGAAGACCTCCCGAGAGGGGTCCAGGTCGGTCGCATCAACAGCGACGACCAGCTTCGTGCAAGCCCGGTTGAGGCTCACCAGATACTGGTCGCCCACTTCTCTTACGACCTCGACGGTGCGGGCACGATCGCTCTCGCCGATTCCAACGGATTCACCACCGAGGAAGAAGTCTGACCCCGGTTTTGTGGGGGTGCCGTCCAACCAGCGTGACTCAAAGTCACCTGCTGCGGCGAACACATGGCCCACGTCCTCGGAGGAGAGCTCTACCTCAAAGCGGAGGTCCTCGTCGAAGACAAGGTAACGATCGCGGCGCCCGTCCACGGTTTCCAAGGGGATGCCCGGCTGAAGTTCGACCGACGTCCCATCGTCGTGGCGCACTCTAACCGGTCGCCGCACGGTCGCCGCCAGATCGGTGCGGGCGACAAAGAAACGCAGGGTGACCCCGGCTCCCTGGAGAAACTCCTGAGCCCCACAGATGGAGGTGTAGTGGTAGGCGGGCTCTATCTCCACCCACCGGCCGTGATCGGCGACTACGCGGGCCAGCAATCGCGGTACGCCGGCGGCTGAGGCCGCTTCGCGATTTGCCGCAAAGGCTCGGTGGGTTCGTCCTTCTGCGTCGGGCGCCTCGTGCAGAGCAGCGTCTCGGTAGAGCAGGACGTATTCAGTAGATTCCTCGGATTCCTCGGCGAACGCAGCAACGGACAGGAGCGAAACCAGAGGGATCAGCGCGATGGTGGTCCATTGACGAAGGTGATGGATCAAAGCGTCCTCCAAGAATAGAAACTCTCCCAATCTACCAGCTTCCCGAAGTTCGCACTACCGGCGTCGGCGCACGGGGGCGCGGTTCTGAAACGTAGGGGCTTGCGGCGGATCAAATCCAAGCATAGTTCAGGGCTCCCACGGTCCCCCCCGGCTGAAGCCAGGGGCTATAGTGGGCAGGGCTCCGCTGGGGTCATGACCCCGCTCCGCCTGAGATGGTCTCCATATAGTCGGCTACCTGAACACCAACCCGGTGCGGAGTTCAACGGTGCCGGAACGAATCCAGACATGGGTCGGAACGACTCCGGTCTCCGATACATCTAAGGTGGAGCGGGGCCCAGGCCCCAGCGGAGCCCTGCCCACCGCCAACCCCGACGTTTCGGAACCGCGCCCGGCGCACGGAGACGATCAGAGGAACATCGGATCACGGCTTCGTTCTGGGAGGACCTCTGGTCCGAGAGACGGAGGATCCCGCCGACTTGTTGGGATCCCCGAGGGCGTGGCATTCTTCCCCTTCGATGGGCCACGAATCGGTGATGCGATGAGCAAAGAACCTCCCACAGCGATGAGCCGCCGGCGATGGGTCGGGCTGGTTGTGAGCCTCGTGGCGGTGGTGGTGATCCTGCCGTTGATCCAGGCCGATGAGCAGGTCGCTCAGGAGTTGACCGCGAGACAGCTGATTCGGGGGCAGATCGGAGAGATCGCAGAGGCGGTAGCCGAGGAACGTCCGGCCGGTGCTGAATTACGGGTGCGGTTTCATTATGAGGGGATAGAAGGGCTCGAGGACGCGGTGTGGGAGGAGGCCTCCCGGCACGGTGAGCTCGTTCGTACCGATGGGGCGGCCACCCGGGTCACCGTCGAGGTGGAGGCGGCGAGGACCGACCGATTGAGGCTGACCGTGCGGGCGGAGCACCCGTTGTGGCCGGAGCCCGTGGTGACTCAGGGCGAGCAGCGCGTCGGTGATTGGGCGTCGCTCTTACCGCCGCTGGTGGCGATCCTCGCGGCTATCTTTCTGCGGAAGATCCTGATCGCGATGGCCGCTGGTGTGTGGCTTGGCGCGATCGTCTCTGCTGGATATTCGCCGCTGTCTGGGTCAGGGAAGGCGGCGCGGATCGTCGGAGAGAACCTGTTGGACCCGTTCCACCTGCACATCATCGGCTTCACCTTCGCGCTGGTCGGGATGGTGCACGTGATCATCCGCATGGGTGGTATGGCGGGGGTGCTGGAAGTGGTGTCGAAGATGGCCCGTACGGCACGATCGACGCGGATCGCGACGGCCTTGATGGGGTTTCTCGTGTTCTTCGATGACTACGCAAACACGATCGTCGTCGGTTCCACCATGCGACCCCTGACGGACGCCAAGAGGATCAGCCGAGAGAAGCTCGCCTACATCGTGGACTCCACGGCCGCGCCGGTCGCGGGGATCGCCATCATATCGACCTGGATCGGCTACGAGGTGGGCCTCTTCGAGGACCTGGCGCAGCAGTTGAACCTGGAGATGAGCGGCTACGAGATCTTTCTGGGGATCATCCCCTTTCGGTTCTACTGTCTCTTCGCACTGGCCCTGGTTTTGTGGAACGTGGTGCTCTCCCGGGACTTCGGGTCCATGCTGAAGGCCGAGAGGAGGGCGGCGACCACAGGAGCTGTGCTCCGACCGGGCTCGGTTCCCCTGACCCGGGCGTCGTTTCTGAAGGCTGGGCCTCAGGAAGGGATCCCTCACCGGTGGTACAACGCGGTGATCCCCATCGTTGTGGTAATCGCGGCCGTGTTGGTGGGGGTTTTTTGGTCTGGCGAGGGAGCGACAGGCGAAGTCTTTCAGTGGCAGGCCTGGCAGGCGGCGTTTTCCGATGCCGACTCGGCGATGGTCCTCTTCTGGGCCTCCGTGGTGGGAAGCCTCGTAGCGATGGGGCTGGCGCTGACCCAGCGGCTCCTGAGTCCGACGCAAGCCATTCGGTCCTGGCTTCAGACGGTGCCCTCCATGTGGCTCGCCGTGGGGGTCCTGCTCCTGGCGTGGTCGATCCGCACGGTCTGCGACGACCTGGGGACCAGCGTGTACCTCGTGGGGACTCTCGAGGGGCTGCTCACACTGACCCTGATCCCGCTGGTCACGTTTCTGATCGCCGCGCTGGTCGCCTTTGCGACGGGCACGAGCTGGGGCGCCATGGGGATCCTGCTCCCCACGATGATCCCCGTGGCCGCTCAGCTTGGGGACGGAACGCCCCATTCGATGGTGATCTTGATGCTCTGCTTTGCCGCCGTCCTCGACGGCGCCATCTACGGCGATCATTGTTCGCCCATCTCGGACACCACGATCCTGAGCTCTGTTGCCGCCGGGAGCGACCACGTCGACCACGTGCGAACCCAGGCTCCCTACGCGACGCTCGCCATGGTCGTCGCCGCGAGTCTCGGCTATCTGGGGGTGGCTATGGGCCTGTCGCCCTGGTTGGCGTTGCCCGTGGGGATCATCGCGCTCGGTGTGGTGTTGCGGGTGGTGGGCCGGCGTCACGACTAATCGATATTTCGGCAACGTCACGATTCGGCGTCGATCCACCGGAGTTCGCCCCGTTCCATGGCCGTGACGACCCGCTGTTGGAAGAGCAGCTCGTCGGCGTTGGTCACGAGATCGCTACGGTTGTTGATCTGGGCGTAGATCGCCAGCAAGGCCCAGGCGATCGAACGTGGCGAGGATTCGCCGTCGTGCTGTAGCCACCGGGTGAGCCAGTGCCCGGAGTTCAACCAGACCCGGTCCGCGTTGTCGTCGATGGAGACCGAGCAGAATCGGCCGGCCTGAGAGTCGCGAAAGAATCGGTCCGCCCTGACGCCGATCTCCGCCGGTCGGGCTGAATCGGGGCGCAGGTGGTGAAGCCAGTACTGAAGCGTCGCCGAGAGAGGATCTTGCCGACTGTCGGCAGGTCTTGGGGGGCGATCGCGGTAGCACGAGGGACGCCCCAGTTGCTCCAGAGTCAGGTGCTCGTCGATCCACTGTTGCAGTGGCGAGGGGATGTCGGAGTACTCGTCGACGGTCAGATCTACCGTTTCGTTGCCCTCGGTGAGCGCGACGGCTGCCTGGCGTGCGAAATGGTGGCAGAGACGGGCGGCGTTGATGGGCAGTCCCCGGGTGGAGCCGAAGAGCGGTGCGTGGAGGATCTCCCTGGCGAGTGGGGTCCGTAGGTCCATACGGATCTCGGGGCCGGGGAGAAGACGCCAGTAGAGCTGGGTTCCCACATAGTAAAGCAGCACCTCCAGGGCCCGATCGTAGAGCTCTGCTTCCGTTCCGTGCCGATCGAAACGGGGAGTGCGAGCCAGGAGATGGCCGAGGAGATCGGAGCAGGAGCTCGACAGATGGCGATTGGCTGCGTCGATAGCAGCGCCGGGCTTCATGCGCACCTTGCCGATCGCCCCGAAGGTCGTCCCCAGATCCCTCCTCAGCTGTGCCGTCTCTCGGTCGGCTCCGAAGAGCAGTACTCCTGGGGTATCGACGGGTTTCATAGGGACGCCGATCACGCCCTCTAACAGGTCGTCGTCAAAGCGAATCTCCTCCAGGAACACTTCCTCGTCGCCGTGGAGGGCCTGGACTTCGGAGGCGGAGAGCATCGACTCGGCGGCGCCGACGACGGATTCGCCGAGGAGGTAGAGTAGATAGGGGTGCATCCCCAGTTCTTTGACGACCAGGTTTTTCCCGTGGGTGGTTCGGTTTTCCCAGGGGCCGTTGAACGGGGCATCGGCGGCGCACTGCGACCATCCGTCGAGCATCCGCAGGGGAGCACCCTGGCGCTCGACGCAGTTGCGGATGGCTCGGAGGTCACAATATCGCCCGTCAGAGGTGCGAAAGAGGGGAAAGGTGTCGAAGAACTCGATATGGGCCGTCTCCTCGAAGTCGCGGCGGCGGAGCACGAAGTACTGCAGGTGACGCCAGGCCTGGCGACGGTGCTCCTCTTCGTCCCATGCGTCGGGGGCGCTGCGATCCACCTCGGTACGAACCCGCCTGGCGAGCTGCCCGACGAGCTGGGCGTAGCAGTCGGCCTTTCGGTCGAAGGGCCAGGAGAAGAAGGAGCCGTCGTCGATGGCCGGGCCTTCCAGGAGGAGCGGCAGGTCCGGGTACTCTCGCAGGCCCACGGCGAGATCGCGGCAGAAGACGTCCTGGCCGTGGGTAGTCATCGCAAGCTCACGGTTCCAGGCGAGATCGGCGGCCCCGGTGGATTCGTCGACGGGGACGCTGAAGGGATCCCTGCCGTATCGGGCCAGCACGTCGCGGCGATCGATGCGAACGTAGGCCGAGGGGCCGACGAGGGAGATCAGGAGTAGCTCTTCGGCGCCGTTGAGCTGGAGGATCCACGAGCGATCCAGGCCCTCGAGGTCGGGCTCCACGCCGGTGCGGACGCCGTAAATCAGCCCGCGACCACGGGTGAAGAACTCCTCTAGATCGCGCAGAGACACGCCACGGCCGTCGAGGGTTCGAAGAAGTGGGCGGTCCAACGCCTGGGGAGCGAACTCGACGTCCACCAGGGCGAACCGGATCCGATGTTCTGCGGTGGCGGGTCGGATCCGCTTCACGACGCGCTGACTCAGGGCGCTCAAGACGAGGGCCGCCGCCTGGGTACCGGGTTCAAACTCATGGCGAAGGGCGGCGCGAACGGCACGGCCGGCGGCTCGCTCGAGTCGGCCTCGGTGCTGATCGATCAGGACTGCGGCCAGCGCTTCGGCGACCTGGGGGCTGTGGTGTCCGAAGGTTCGCTGGCGAAGGCTCATGGGGGGTACATCGCGGACCTCAACGATCACCAGTTGTCCCGGGTTGATGTCGTCGCGGTGCCCGGACCAGATCACCCGATCAGCGACTCGCACCTGCACGTTCTCACCGTCGGTGAGTTCCTCAGCAGAGACGGGGCTGTACACCCTGGCGGTGAGGCTTGAGCCGCGAGAATCGAGGCGTCGAGCTCTCCACTGCGCTGGAGTGTCGTCGGGACGAGGGCGTTCGGCGAGCAGGGCGTGGATCTTCTGGAGATCCCGGAGTTCGTCCATCGTGGAGTTCAGGGCGTTGGCGGTACGGGGGGAGATCCTGGGGGCGTCGCTCGGCCGGGGTAGGACATCCACGACGTCCAGGAGTGAAGCCTCGCCAATCACCTCCGGGGCGATCAGCCACGGGCGTGGTGGGGGCCCGGCCGGAGGCGCGAGGAAGAACCGGACATCCAAAGTGGACTCGAGGTTCGGTCGAAGGATCTCGGCGGTGGGGCCGGCCAGGCTGATCACGGAGCTGAGATCCTCTTCGCGGACAGCGAGGACCGGGGCTTTCATGGACCGTCCGATGGACCGGGCTCGCCCTCGCTGCTCGCTGTCTTCCCGGGCTTCGGCCGGGACGAGGACCACTTGCCGATTCTCCCGCAGGATCCCGGTGAGCTCCGTGGGCTCCAATCGGTGACCGTCGAGGAGGGTGACGTCGAAGCCGGCCTGGGGTCTCGGTGACGCCCTTGAGCTTGTCGACGTATGGCTGCAAGCGTAGCCACATCTCCTCGAAGAACTCGTCTTGGACGATGGAGCTATGGTCGGCGGTTTTGCGAAGAGACTCGAAGCTCACCACCCCGCCGATGTCGTGGTGAGCCGTGCCCTCGACTCGGAAGGTACGTCGCGCCGACTCGATCCACACGCCGTGGGTGACCAGCCGAAAGACCGCGCCGGTCTCTCGCTCGCTGATGCCGATGGCGCCGTGGAGGTCGCCCTCGTCGAAGGGCAGCTCGTTGCGCAGACCCCACAACGACTCCGGGGCGCGCTGGGCGGAGTAGCCGAAGAGCGGCTGGTGATTGAAAAGGATCGGCACGGGCGCGACGACGCAGCGAGACTCGACGGCGTGGAACTCCCGCGGCTTGCCGTCGATCTCGATGAGCGAGCTGGAACGGGACATCCGTCGCCGGTTCAGGCCCGTGGCCCGGAGGTAGGTCCCGCGAAGGGGCTCTTCGGGCCGCCCGACCTCGACGATGTCGTCGCCGCGAATCTCGATCCGGGTGGTGTGTTGGAGGGAGCCGTCACCGGTCTCGATGATGATCTCGTCGGGACCGAAGTTCATCAGGGCGTTCACGCCCATGGCCAATTGCCGCAGCGGGCCGTGCTCCACGTCGTCCTTGGCGGCGAAGAGGAAGTCGAAGAGCTGCGTTAACTCGGGTTCATAGAAATGGCCCCCCACGTAGGACAGACTGGTCGTGCGCCGATCGCAGTGAATGTCGATAAAGGTCGCCCCGTTGCTGACGGCCGATTGGATCAGCTCCAGGATGTAATAGTGGGGGTCGACGAGGGCGAACTCCCGCATCTTCTGGATCGCTCGGGTGCGCTCCACGGTGAAGGTGCGGCGCTCTGTGAAGGTGCCGGGCCGACGGCTCCGGGCGATGACCTCGTCGATGGATGACATGGCGCTATCCTCGGCGGTTAACACTCACAGACGCTCTCTGCGACGCATGTGCAATCCGGAGCGCAGTCGATCACTCCGCACTCCATCGTGCGGCAGGAGTCTGGCGAACCCGCGCCACCCTGACCCACGCAATGGTCGGCTGCCAGGCAGCGTCCGGAGGCAATACACGGGAACGATCCTCCCTCACCATCGGTGCACTCTCCCGGCTCGAGGTGAGCAAAGCTCCCGTCCTCGGGGCAGATCTCCCGCTCGAATCCAGCGTCGGCGTCACTCTCCGTCGACGCGTCGGGCTCGCGATCGTTCTCATCTTCGGAGCACCCGGGAGCTAACAGGACGAGCATCAGAAGGCAAAGAAGGACGAGGCGCATGGAACACTCCGGGTACAGAAGAAGTAACTCTCAGTGGTGCTTGATCAGGGCGTGAGGATCAAGGTGACCCGTCCGGCCGGGTGTGATCGGTTTCCGTCGGTGGGTTCGGGAACGCCTCACCGAGGCGATCCGCATCGGCAATGTTGGCGGCGGCATCGATCGTGGGGTCGGGGTTGGCGGCGGTATGGATCGTGGGGTCGGGGTTGGC
>SKON01000333.1 GCA_007120035.1 Myxococcales bacterium | reverse complement strand
TGGGGTACGGGGGCTTTCGACGGATGACAGAGATCGCCTGGGGTGTGTTCGAAGTCGTAGTCGACGCTGAAGGAGCAGAAGTCACTGCTGGGGGTCATGCGCTGGCAGAGGCGGCAGGTGGTGGTCGCGAAAATCTGAAATTCTTGGTCCGAGTCGACGTTGTTCGCGATCATGTCCGTGGCGGAGGGGAGGCTGTACGCCCGGGATACGGGCTTTCCGACACATGTGTCCAATTCGAAGTCGCCGTAGAAGCTGGGGCTGAGGTTCTGAGTGTCGACACAGGCCATGGCGTCTTCGAGGACCAGCTCCAGGTCGGAGATCACGAGTCCGTGTTGGGGATCGAGGTTGATCGGGCAGATGTGCCCAGGTCCACAACCTGGCGGAGGATTGGGAACGTCGCCACAGAAGATCGAGTCTCCCGTTCCTCCGTCACTCGTGCAGCAAGGAGAGAGGTCGCCAAGAAAGCCCGTGGCGGCAAAGCGGGCGTTTGCGATCCATGGAGATTCCCCAGTCATCTGGGCCGCGACGTGGAAGTAGTGTTGGGTCTCGATGGCGGAGCCTACTTCTCCGGGGATGAACTTCGCGTCCATGGCGACGATGAAGCGGTCGCCGGAAAAGGTGACCGGATCGGAGCCGTCGATTTCGCCCGTGTAGGTGCCGACAACGCCGAGAGTTCTCGGGATTCAGCGAAGATGGGTGATTAACGCGATCCCTTTTGGGTTTGCGACGTTCACTGCTCAGGCCTGGGGGCCGCCCTGGCGGGCTTGTTGGACGAGGACGCTCACGGCGACGATCAGGTTCCCGGGTGCGAGGGCGAAGAGGAGGTAGGGGAGGGCGCCGCCGATGGCCATGACCATGGCTACGAAGACGATGAAGTCCTTGCGGAAGGCGTAGTGGGCGAGGGAGAGGGCCCGGGAGAGGTGGGAGGGCTCGTCGTCGGGGTCCTTGAACTCCCACTGGAAGGCGAGTAGGTCGCCGCGGCCGCGGGCGCGGAGCCATCGGTAGTAGACGACCATGCTGGCCGCTTTCCCGAGGGCGGCGGCGACGCCGAGGGCCAGCCAGAGCTCGGGGCCGAAGGGGCCGGGGGCGTCGGGGAGGGTGCGGAAGGCCCCGAAGCCGAGGCCCAGGTAGAGTAGAAAGTCGGAGAGGTCGTCGCTGATGGTGTCGAGCCACTCTCCGAGGACGCTGAACTCGTAGCGGACCCTGGCGAGCTCGCCGTCGACGCCGTCGATGACGGAGTTGATCTGGTAGAGGAGGCCGGCGACGAGAAAGCCGGCGTAGCCGCCGAAGGCTGCGGCGAGTGCGGCGGCGCCGCCGAGGGCGAAGGTCAGGGCCGAGACGTGATTGGGGCCGATGGGGAGTTGGACGATGGCCCGGCTGATGGCGAGGCTCAGGTGGCGGTTCAGGTACCGGGCGACCAGGCCGTCTTCCTTCTTTCGGCAACCGTTCCACAGGCGGCGGGTTGCACGTCGAACGGCGTCGGGGCTGTCGATCTGGATGGTCCAGCCTGGCGAGAGGGTGGCCGGGCCGGCTTGAAATGCCTCGTCGAGGGAGGCTGGGGCCGATGGTGCTGGGCCGGTGATGGCCAGGTGGCCCGAGCTCTGTCGCCGGGACTCGCCGCGGGGAAGGTCTGCCGCGGCGCTGGCGGCGTCGCGGACGGCGGAGCGCTCGTAGACCACGGATGCCTTAAGCCAGATCCGCGATGTGTTGCGTGGTACGTCGCCGATGTCGGTGACGGTCTGGATGTCCAGGGGGGGATCTGCGCGGAAGAGATCGCCCAGAGATGGCAGTGGCTCCTGGGAGACCAGGACCGCTCGTTGGGCGCCGCAGACGGCGGCCAGGCGGAGGACCCGCTCGAGTAGCGTGAGACCGGCCACCACGGTGGCGAGCCCCTGTGGGGCGTCCCCAGGGTTCGCGTCGATCACTGCCAGGAGTTCGGACATTCCCGTGGCTCAGGCCGTGGCGGCGTAGAGGGCCTGCACGGTCTGGCGTTCCTGGGACGAGCGGGGCAGAAACTCCACGCCGTAAGCCCGGCGGCCTTCCTCTCGGGTCTCTCGCCGAACCACCCCCTGCAGGGTGTAGGGCACTTCGCGAGAGTCGCCAATGACGGTGATCTCGAAGGAGAGCTCCGTCCCTTCAGCGATGGATGACTCGGTGCAGAGCAGGCACCCGGAGAGGCTCACGTTGAGCACCTGACCGAAGACGCGGCGGGGGCCGCCGTCCCAGGAGAGGGCCGCGATGGCTCGGGACGGGTTGCGCCGAATTCGCGTGGGCTGACCGGGGCGGGACTCAAAGATCGGAGCCCCCGTGCCGGAGCGCAGGGAAAGGGAGGGACGGGCGATAGTGGTTGGGGTGCGGGAATCCATGTACGACCTCCGTGTCGTCGACCAGGTGCCGGCGCCGATCCGTGGCGCCAGGGATATCCCGAGGGTAGTCGACGAAAGAGAGAGCGCAATTTTTTGTCAGAGGTCGTCGATGGCGGCCAGCGGGACCCGGCGATCGTCGACGCTGAGAAAGAGCTGTCCCTGGTCCATGTCCATGCGGTCGGCGACGGAGTAGTAGGCGTTTCTCAAGAACCGCGCTCGAAAGGCGCCGTCTTTGACGTCGGTGTAGAGCTTGCCCTCCGGTTCGTATCGGAGGGTCTCGGGGTCGAGGGGCTCCGTGGTCCCGTCGGAGAGCTCCAAGAGGGGAGGGGAGGTGTTCCACCGGATCCCCTGGACGAAGTAGGGCACGTCCTCCACGACGATGGGGTAGGTGAAGTGGCCGATCTTCAGCACCCATGTACCGCCGGGGGTCCGGGCGATGCTTCGTGAGAAGAGCTCGACGACTTTGCGGTTCTCGAAGTCGAGCCCCTCGTGGGTCCAGCGGCCCCGGGCGTCGAGGCGGATCTCTTCCAGGTGGGCGCCGCTCCGCAAGAAGTTCTGGACTACCTCGGGAAGGGTGGGGTCGATCTGTGGCTGGTCTTGCTGGTCGCGGCTCATGGCGGCCTCTGGCGAGTCAGGTGACCGGACGGGGTTTGCTTCCATCAAAGTGGTAGATCGACTTCGTGAGGGGAGCCTTGGATTCTTGGTACACTTCGTCAATGGCCTGGCGAAGAGCCTCGAGCTCTTCGGGGGAGTCGCCGTAGACGAAGAGGAGGTGGTCGGCGTCGGGGAGGGCGAATCGGAAGGACGAGCTGATCTCGGTGTAGAAGACGTCGGCGATGACCTGGCATCGGGCGGCGTCGTGGCCATCGCCTTTGTGGAGCCGGTGAACGTGTGAGGAGTCACCGAAGGGCTTGCGGGGGACGTCTCTGGTGCGGTGGAAGAGGAGACTTCGGGCAGCGGCGGTGATGCGGTCGGCTGTGACCCCCCAGCGCTGGGCCTGCTCTGCGGAGAGGACCCGGATCCCGCGGTTGAGGTGCATCAAGTAGTAGTGGTTCAGGCCTTCGGCGAAGGGGCTGATCCAGGGGGTCTCCTGGGCGACGGATTCCACTCCGAGGGCGAACTCCGGGGCGGCGATGGTGGGGAGAAGCCCGGAGGCGGCTTCCACGAAGGACATCTCGGGGCCGGGGGAGCGCTTGGGTTCCAGCAGGGCGTGGTAGACGCCGTCGGCGTAGCCCGTGATCTGTCGGCGCTGGGAATCGGGGTCGTCGCCGAGCACCTCGAAGAGTGGCGCGGGGTCGAGGTTTGCCCGGCGAGCCATCGGGCCCTGTCCGAGGACCACGTTGAAGGTGCCCTCCAGAGACTCCACCTGCACTTGTTGGCTGAGCGCGGCGTGGAGGGTGGTGAGGAACTCATCGTTGTTCATGAAGATCTCCAGGTCGAAGTCACGGTTCCGGAGGGATGTTAGACACATCCCGGGGGCCGGACAGGATCAGCCCCTCCACGGCGGAGGAGGTCGGAAGGTCGTTGTCGGGTGCCTCGGGCTCCTCGAGCAGGCGGAGCTCCGTCGCGGTGAGCTCGAAGAGCGCGGAAGAAAAGGGGAAGGCGGCGGCGTCGCGGACCTCTTCGGTGAGGGCGCGCAGGGCTCTCCGGTGTTCGTCAGTGGTCCCGGCGGCCAGGAGGACCACGTCGCGAGATGGGATGGAGAGGAGGCCGCCGTCCTGGGCGAGGTCGTAGTCGAACTCGGGGTAGAGCAGGGCTCGGGTGGCCCCGAGGCCTTCCACGGTCTCGAGTTTCTTGAGGCCCAGCTCCGGGGGGCTCTCGGGTACGGGCCGGGCGCGCAGTTTGTAGGAGTCGTAAAAGAGGGCCCGGCGGACCCGATCGATGAGGGCGTCGTCGGATTCGTCGAGGTCGGTACGGTCGGACTCGGTGAGGGCTTTCCGCAAAAGGCCCTCCTCGTGGACGACGAGGACCTCCGTCTTGGGGCGGATCCCGGGAGCGGTGAAGAGCCGCTCCCCGGTGATCTCCTCGAAGACCTGCCCGACCGCGGTGGGGACGAGCCGGGGCAGGTCGTCGCCGTGGACCGACGGCGCCTCCTGATACCGGCGAATATTGGTTCGACGAAACCGCATGGGGCCATCGTCGGCTGGGGCAGGGGCGGCGAGCGCTTCGAGGCGGTCTAGTCCGTAGCGAACGCCGAGGAGGACCCAGGCCGTGCGTTGGCGGTCTGGGAGGGTCTCCTCGCCAAGACGGGAAGCGTCGAGGTCCACGGAGCGGCCATGGCGAGAGACGGTGAGGACTCCCTCGGCGCTCTCCAGCGGCTCCAGTCCGAGTGGGCTCAGGAGCCTCATGTTCCGGCCACCTCGTGTCGAAACACCTCGGTGTGCCAGGGGACAAAGCCCGACTCGTGACCTTGGAAGAGGTGGCTCTCCACGGTTTGGAGCTCGCCGTCTTCGATGGTGTAGATGTTGAATCGCCCGGCGATTCGCTCGTCGCCGCCGCCGTCCATGGAGGTGCTGCCGGCCTCGCAGACGAAGGTGGTGCCCGGGGAGCCCAGCTTGGGGACCCGGACGATGGAGAACACGTGATTGTGGCCGTGCATTACGACGTCGACGTCGCCGTGGCGGACCACGTCGAGGAGGTCGGCGCGGTTGATCAGGCGTCGGTTGAAGTAGACCCGGTGGTGTTCGTCGGGGAAGAGGGGGTGGTGAACGACGACGACCTTGAACCGGCTCTTGATCTCTTCGTGGGCCAGGAGCTCCCGGGTGGCCAGGAGCTCGTCGTCGCGGACCCGACCGGTGGCGAAGAGCCAGGGGGTGGCGATGCCGCTGTTTAAGCCGATGAAGGCCACGGGCCCCCGGAGGTGGCAGAAGGGGTAGCCGTGGTCGAGCTGAAACTCGGGCAGGTCGCTCTTCAGGAAGGGGGCGAAGTGCTCTTCGAAGCGTCCGGCCCGGACGGCGCCGGGGGTGTAGTAGTCGTGGTTGCCGGGGACGACGGTCACCCGGTCCGTGGCGTCTGCAATGGTGGAGACCACCTCGGCGGCGGCGATGAACTCCGACTCCAGGGCCAGGTTCGTCAGGTCGCCGCTGATCACGATATGATCGACGTCGAGTTCGTCGAGCTGTGCCAGGGCCCGTTCGACGACCTGTCGGGAGTGGGCCTTGGAGCGGTTGAGGATCAGGTTCAGGCCGCCCACGAGACGCTTGTTTAGGAACTCCAGGGGCGCTGGCTGGTCGAGGTGGAGTATGTGGAGATCCGAGATGTGGCCGACACGCATGGGCTGCTCATGAGGCGGGAAGGTTTCTATCTTTGTCGAGTGGTTCGGTGTGGAGGCGGTGGTGGGGAACCTCTCGGGCGTTGGAGTGGGGACGAGAGTGTGAGTACACCTGGGCCGGAGGCCGCAGGGCTCCGGTGGGCGTTTAATCGTCGTCGCCGTTGTCGTCGCCGTTGCCGTCGTCGGGGGCCTCGACGACGATCACGGGGACGGACGCCCGGTTGTTGTTGAGGTTGACGTCTCCGACGGTGTTGCCGGGATCGACGATTATGTGGAGGTAGTAGGTCCCGGGCTCGGTGTCAGTGGGGACGTAGACCTGGCCGTCGATCTCGACGCCGTCGTCGGGGCCCAGTTCGGGGGCGTCGAAGGAGCCCAGGAGCTGGTCGGAGCCCATGTTCAGGGTCGAGCTCTCGCCGAAGTATACGGCGTAGCCGAAGTCGGATACGGGGTCGCCGCCGAAGTTTCGCAGGAGGTAGCCGTAGCGGAGCTCGTCCTGGGGTACGTAGGTCCCAGGGCCGATGCTCAAGTTCTGGACGGCCAGATCCACGCCGGGTAGGCCGTCGGCCTCGAGGCGATAGGTGACCCGACGCTCGTCGCCGCTGATGGAGACCTGCAGGAAGTAGAGGCCCGAGACGGGGGGCTGGTAGTTGGAGATCTCGGCCACGGGGATCCCCGGGGCGGTCTCGACGAGGGCGTCCGGGGTGCCGTTGGGCCGGTAGAGCTGGAGGCGGAGGTTCCCGGGCTGCTGGGCGGGGTCGAGGATTCCCCGGAAGTTCACCGTCGAGGCCGGGGAGAGCTGGACCGAGTAGAAGTCGACGTCCTCCTCGGGGCATCGGTTCAGGAGGCTCTCGTGCTGCAGGGCCGCCCAGAGGCTGGTGGCGGAGGCGAAGTCGTTGTTGGGCTCGAAGGTGGCGTCGCATTGGAGCTCCGGGGGGAGCTCCTCGAGCTCGACCTGAAGCTGGTAGGTGATCTCGGCGTCGGGGTCGAGGGAGACCAGGAAGACGCGTAGGTAGTAGCATTGGTCGCCGTTGACGTACTCCACGTGGACCTCTTCGAGATCCGTGCCGGCCTGAGCGGAGGTGTCCACCACGGCGAGCTGGTCGTTGTAGAGGGTGGCGTCGAGATCGCCCTGGTCGCTGTCGAAGAGGATCCGGGCCGTCATGGAGTGTCCGTTGGGGGCGCAGATCTCGTAGTAGTCGCTGGAGCCGGCGCAGGCGACGAGGTTGCTGTAGGTGCCCGGCGAGACCGAGGCGGCCTGGGAGAAGCTGTCGTTGGGGGTGAAGGGGTCGAAGCACTCGGTGACCACCGAGAACGAGGGGGAGAAGGCCACGTTGTTGGCGGTGTTCTCTTCGTTCAGGTCACCGGCGGGGTCGAGGAC
>SKON01000350.1 GCA_007120035.1 Myxococcales bacterium | reverse complement strand
CCTTACGCCCTTATTCTATGCGCCCCTCGGTTGAACCGGATCGAGTGGGTGAAAGGGGGCTCTTCATGTGTCTTCGTTCGTACTCAGGGGTTCGCGGGGTCCACACGCCACGAACGAGCGGCGCTCACCCCCCCGGGGCCCATCGCCGTGGATCTCGGCTTTGATTCACCCCCACGATTCTGCTATCCCAAAAGTCATCGAACGTCCCTTCGCGAGCACTGCCATGCGCATCGTCTTCATCGCCACCCTCTCCGCATCTCTCACACTCTTCGCCACCCTGGCAGCCGGGGACGCCGTGGCCTGCGTCGTGGACCCCGACTGCGTCGTCACCGTCGAGGGCGACGCCCCGGAGTGCCTCGAGGTTCCCGACCGAGTCTTCTGCGACGACCTGACCGTCTACAGCACCTGTGAGGAGACCCTGACGCTTCGCCCCGCGGACTGCGAGCCTCCCTGCTACCTCTCCATGTACGCCGAGCCCGGTGACGTGTACCTCGACGAGTTCAGTCCTCTGGAAGACTCTCCCGACCCCGGCGAGATCTTCGAGATCGAACTGGCCTGGGAGTTGGGCGACCAGGACGGTGGTGAGTTCACCCTCGCCTTCAACGAAGAGCCCTTCGACTTTGACAGCGGCTGCGAAACCTCACCCTACCCCGACGACGGCGGGGACGAGACAGATGCCGGCCAGGACTCAGATGTCGACGCCGCCGAACCCGAGCCGGACTCCCCCGACGGCGGCTGCGCCACCACACCGGCCGCACCCGCGGCGCCGCTGGCGCTGCTCGTCGCCGCCATCGGCCTGATCGCACTTCGCAAGACCCCCTGAGAACCACCCTCCCCGAGGTTGTCGATGCGCGTCTTTCTCACCCTGACCCTGATCGTCTTCACCGTCGCCCTGACCACGGGCTGTGAGTCCCGCATTACCGGGAAGGAGGGCCTCCTCTCCTTCGCGTACACCGGGCCTGGAGACTCCGCGGATTTCAACCGCCCCATCGCCGTCGGCGCTCGCCAGGAGCTTCGGATACGGGAAGCCGTGAACCACCGTCCCGTAACGGTGGTGGACGCCGACACGGATCCCACGGACATTTTGGAGATCGAGGAGATCCGGGAGCGCTCCCTGATCCTCCTGGCGCTCTCCGAGGGTCGCACCGAGATCCGAGCCTCCGCCGAGCTCTCCGATGGCGAGGTCGTCGAGGACTTTGTGGACATGCGGGCCCGGGTCGCCGACCGCCTGACCCTTCGCCATAGCTGCGTCGACGGCGACCGCGGTCTCTACCTCGCGGACACCGAGATCCTCATCCCCTTCGGCCTCTACGCCGAGAACGACGAGCGGCTCACAGGCTATGGCCTCTACCCCATCACGACGGATCCCGAGGGGGTGGTGGAGCTCTCCGAGGACCACCGCGGCCAGTTCAACCTCCTTCTCACCACCGCCGAAGAGCGGGGAACCACCACGGTCTCCCCCGAGATCAACGGCGACTCCATCGAGATCGAGATCGTCCTCCGAGAGGACATCAACAGCATCACGGTCGTGGGGAACCAGGAGGCTCGGGTGAACCACTCCGCCCACCTGTGGCCTGAGCTCTTCGTCGACGACGAGAAGGTCTGCCAGACCTTCTTGGACTACTCCGTCGAAGTCCTGACCCCGGACACCTGCGAGATCCTCTCCGACGAGCCCGAGCCCGGCGAAGACGATGAAGCCGGTGAGGAGACCCTCTTTCCCGCCGGATGGGTGACCGTCGAGGGACGCTCCCCGGGAGAGTGCCGGGTGCTCTATTCCCTCGCCGACCCCGCGCTCGCCACCGAAGCCGTGGTGACCATCACCGAGTAACACCCCAGGGGAACTCCATGGGCCGTCTCATCGTCTGCGTCCGCTGCCATAACGAGAGCGACCAGGCCGACACCTGCGCTGAATGTGGCCGTCCGGCTCGCCTCGACGATCGGTACGAGCTGGTCGGCAAGCTCGGTCACGGCGCGTCGGGGTTCACCTGGCGAGCCCGAGAGCTCCGCGAAGACCGAGAGGTCGCCATCAAGGAGCTCTCCTTTCGCCGCCTCACGGATATGAAGAGCTTCGATCTCTTTCAGCGTGAGGCCCAGGTGCTCGAGGGCCTGAGCCACCCCGGGATCCCCGCCTACTACGACGACACCTCTCTGGAGTCCGACGGACAGGTCAGCTTCTTTCTGATCCAGGAGCTGATCGACGGCGAAGTCCTGCGCCCCGGTAACCGATGGAGCGAGCGGGAGATTCTGGCGCTCCTGGAAGAGCTCGCCGAGGTCCTCGTATACCTCAGCGGCGAAAACCCCGTCGTCATGCATCGCGACATCAAACCAGACAACATCATGCGTCGAGGCGACGGCCGGTTCGTCCTCATCGACTTCGGCTCCACCCGGGTCGCCCTGGGCGACACCGTCGGCGGGAGCACTACAGCGGGGACCTTCGGGTATATGGCCCCTGAGCAGCTCCGAGGGGTGGCCACCCCGGCGTCGGATATCTACGGACTGGGCGCTACCGCCGTGGCCCTCTTGACGGGCCAGGACGCCTCCCAGGTGATCGACCTCGCAAACCCTGGCTCCTGGCGCCGGCTGATCCAGGTCGACGACGGCCTCCTGAAGCTTTTGGAAGAGATGCTCAACCCCCGCATGGAGCATCGCCTCGACGACCCGAAGCTCCTGCTTCGAAACGTCCACCGCCTCCAGGGAAGGATCCACGACCAGCGACCTCCCCAGCTCCTGGAAGGGTTTGGCAAGCCCGCCCCACGACGGCAGGAGGAGTCCTCCGGGTGGATCCATACCTATCTGAAGACGCTGACAGACGTCCCGATGTCTATCGGGATCTTCTCTGCCGTTTGGACCGCCCTGCTCTTCGTCGTCCTGAGCGGACTGCGAGGCATCGACCGTCTCCCCCCGATGGCTCAGGACGCCTCGTTGGCACAACTTGGCGTGGGGCTCGCCACCGCCGTTCTGGTCGCCCACGTCTTGCTCTTCGGCGTCGCCGTCCTCCGTCACGACGGGGTCGTCCCCAGCCTCGCAGTACTTCGGAACCTCGTCCGGGTTCACCTGATGGGCCGAGGCCTGGTGTCGGTGATCCAGTCCTTTCTGACCCTCGTCATCTTCCTCTTCTTCTGGGCACTTCTGCCCTTCTTCGTCCTGCCGCTCGTTCCGGAAGGAAGCGAGCTACGTCTCCTGCAGTTGTCCCTTGGCCTCCCCGTGGTGGTGTGGCTGGCGCTTCAGATCTACGCCCACCTCCCAAGCACCCACCCCCGGAGACGGTGGCTGAAGAACCTCGGCCAACACTTCGCCGACGAAGAAGACCGCCAGACCCTGATCGACGTCGCCGCCCAGCTCCGGTACCGGCCGGCCTCCCGTCTGGAACCGGAGCTCTTGGAGCGGCTCGACGGCGTCTACTGCTCTTCGTCCACCGCCGACGCCATCGTCCACGCCCTCCGCGCCCTCTACCACGCCCGCCGGGGCGGACCGACCCGCCCGGTCTCCCAGGCCCTGTCCTCGGTCGGCGATCCCAGCGCTCAGGGCTCGGGAGTCCGCAGGATCCTCCGAGAGGTGATGTACTCCGTCGTCTCACGAGACCCCCACCTCTCGCGACGGATCCGAGACAGCCTGTGAGCCTCCTTGCGACAGCGACGAGGTTTGACAGACGCCCCCTCTTTCGCGACTGTTTCAGGAGCACAACTGACGCCTGCGAGAAGACTGCATGAAACGATTGGTGCTCCTCTTGATCCTCCTTGTGGGTCTCGGCTGCGAAGACCCCAACGGAGGCGCCGAACCCGATACGGACGTTGATCTCCCGGATCTGGGCATCCCCATCGACGAGACGGCGATCGCCGCCCTCTTTACGGAGCCCAGCCCCGGGCAGGCCGACACGACCCTGGAAGACCTCTTCATCGGCCTCCTCGACGACACCCCTGCGGGCGCCGAAGTCCGGGGCGCCTTCTTCTCCTTCAGCCTGAACTCCGTGGCCGAAGCGATGGTCGACGCCCACGACCGGGGTGTCGATATTCAGATCGTCCTTGGCAACACCAACCGCGCCGGGTCCGGCCAGGAGTACAGCTCCGTGGGGACCCTCCGAGAAGGCCTGGGCTCCAACCTGACCATCTGCAGCGAAGAGTCCATCGACGGCGCCTGCCTGGGCGCCAATATCCAGCACAATAAGTTCCTCCTCATCTCCGAGGTCGACGAGGGGCTGGAGCACCTGGTGATCCAGAGCTCCGGCAACGTCACCAGCTTCCAACAGTTCCAGTACGACAACCTCGTCGTCATCTCCGGGGACCAGGGCCTCTACGAAGCCTACGAGGCCTACTTCTTCGACCTCCAGGCCGACCAGCGAGATCCCGACTACCACCGGGTCGCCACCGGCGACCTCCCCATCACGGTCTACTTCTCCCCCTACTCCCAGGGCGACCCCATCGTCGACGACCTCCAGGAGCTGAGCTGCGATGACGGCGGCGAGGTCTATGTCGCCATGGCATTCTTCACGGACACTCGGATCGACATCGCTCAGGAGCTGCGAAACCTCGACGACGATGGCTGCGACGTCCACGTCCTCTTGCGGGCCAGTGACATCAACTCCCCGGGACAGTTTGTGTGGAACGCTGTTCGATACGGCGACATCAACCTGGGCTACTTCCCCGAGGAAGAAGAGATCCAGCTCCACTCCAAGTACCTCGTCTACCGAGCCTTTCACGCCGACGAGGACCGGGAGGTCTCCGTGGTCTGGACGGGCTCCCATAACTTCACCCGGTCCGCTCTCTTCGAGAACGATGAGGCCCTGCTGCGCATCGAGGACGACGACCTCTTCGACGACTTCCGGGACAACTGGTGGTTTATGCGCGATCGCGCCGAGACCAGGCACCCCTGACCGAATGGTCAAAGTGGTCTTGCATTGTCTCACCACTTGACCGAAACTCCGCTCCTCACATCCCTAGATCTATGGAGCGGTCATGAGCCTTTTCATACTCAGCGTCGAACCTTTCCCCTACGAGTCCCGCGACCTCCTGGTCGCTGCCGATGGCGAAGTGGTGGCCGGTGGTGACCTCCAGTTCAAGACGATCAGCGCAGGTCCGTCGGGGATGTACGCCGCTCATGACCTTTCGACGGACACCTGGGGCGTGATCGACTCCGAGGGGAACGAAGTTCTCCCCTTCGAGTACGGCCAGATCAAGGCCTACGCGGCCCGCATGGAGCTCATCAAGGGTGGCGAGAGCACCTTCATGGACAGCGATGGTGAGATCCATCCGGAGAAACCCGAGACCGCCGCTGACCAGACCATGGCACGACTCCGTGAAGAGCTCACCGACTTTTTCCACGAAGCCTGCTCCACCTTCGTGATCTTGAAGAACTCTCGGGAGAAGATCTTTCGGGCCTACACCACCGAGGGAGACCTCATCGCGGAGTGGCCCTACATCGCTTTCCAGGCCGGGTTCTTGATCCTCGACGACCTCCTCTTCACCTATCACGGCGACAGCCGGACGCTGAAAGAATTGAAAGTCTTCGACGCCTCCGGCCAGGAAGTTCATCACATCGAGGCCATCGACGGCGGTGAAGAGCTGATCAAAATCGCCAGCCACTTCCGGGTCAAGCGAGACGGCAAATGGGGCTACGTCACTCGCCGCCTCGAGCCCGCGACGGACGTCACCTTCCACAACGCCACCCCCATGATCTTCAGCCGCGCCTTCGTACAGACCGAGGCCGACGGCCCCTGGAAGCTGATCGACGAATCCGGTGACGTCATCCAAGCGCTGGACTCCGGGTGGGCTCCCGACTACTACGGGGACAAGAGCAATATCACTAAGTTCAACGTCCACGGGTTGATCCCGATCACCTCCGAGGGGCAGACGGCGGTGATCAACCGCGATGGAGACCTGGTCGTCCCCGCCGGGGCCAACCGCATCTTTCCGAAGACCGGCTACATCTCCTACCAGAACGCCGACGGGCTCACCGGAGTCGTCGCCAACGACGGCACCCCGGTGGTCCCCTTCGAGTACACCGTCGCCCCCATCACCCCCTACGGCGACGACGTCTACTTCCGGGTGATGAAGGACGACACCTGGGCCCTCCTCGACCAGGACGGCAATGAAGTGATCCCTCCCAAATACGGCGCTCTGGGCTACATCAACGAGCTCGGCTATCTCTACGCCAAAGACAAAGAGACCGGCAAATTCGGGGTCATCGATCTCGAGGAAAACGTGGTGGTCCCCTTTGAACACGACAAGCTTCGGGAGGACCGCTATGGCGCCGCCGACGGCTTCTGGACCTACGAGCACGACAAGGCTTACTACAACCTGCAGACCGGGGTTTCCTTCCGGGTCCCCGAGGACTTCCGGAGCCTCTCCACTACCGGTCCTTACCTCAACGCCGAGTTCTCCACCGTCCGATACGGGGGAATCGGGATCGATCGCCACGGAGACTTCTTCGAGAAGATAGACTTCAAATGGGTCCCCCTGGCCGACGAGAAGAACCACACCCACGCCCTTGACAAGCTCGTCGACAACCTCGACCCCAAGGCCGTCAAAGATCTCTTCAGCGACGTGCTCTACTGGCATAAGAGCTACTGGGATGTGCTCGAGCCCCACCTGAAGAGCGAGCATCTCCCCGTGGTGGAGGCCCTGTTGAAGATGGCCGCCAAGAAGCCCTACGGCGCCGACGCCCTGGCCGGCGGCGAAGCCTTCTTCATCGAGGGGCTTCGAATCGTCGGCGGCTTCGACCCCGACCGCGTCGAGCCTCTGGCCGAGGAGCTCCTCAAAGCTGGAGGTCGCAAGAAAGACCGTAAAGTGAAGTTGGCCGCCGCCCTTGAGGCCGCCACCACTCTCTCCCTTCAGGAGCCCAAGAAAGAGATCCCCCTGCGAGACCTCGCAGGCCTGTGGGGGCCCGTCTTCGCCCACCTTAAGAAGTCCCACGGCGACGCCGCCGACTGGGCCACCCTGGACGGACTCTTGGGCGACCTGTGCGCAGCCGTCGAAGGCGGCGAGCTCGCAGGCGCCCTCGAGCCCTTCGAGAAGGCCCTGGACAAGATCGCTAAGAAGGAGAAGACCTCGGAGCTCAAAGAGATCCGGGACTCCGTGGTCGTGCTCCGAGCCTGGTCCGAGCGGCGCCCCCTCATGCAAGACGGCTGGCTCAACGACGGCGCCTCCGACGAGAACCTCGAGAAGCTTCAAGCCCTCTACGAGACCCCCTTGCCCCTGAGCTTTCTCGTCTCTTACCGCCTCTACGATGGCATCACCTCCGACGAGCCGGTCTACATGAACGGCGGCGACCTTCTCTTCTCCCCGGTCCGAGAGATCCTCCGGGACTACGAGAACCTACAGAAGTTCGCCACAAACTTCGTCAGCGATCCCGAACGCAAGGAGACCCTCCGAGAGCACGTCCAGACCTGGCTACCTGTGTTCAATAGCAACGGCAACGCCTGGGTCCTGAACATGGGCACGAAGCTCCCCGGGATGGGCGGACGGCCCATCCTCCCGGGGGCCATCTTCGACTACCACCACGAAGACACCGATCTTCGAGAGCTCCGAGTCGTGTATTCCAGCTTCAAGCGACTCGTGGAAGCGCTCTCGGGAACCACGGAGCTCTAATGAAGCGCGCGCTGATTATCCTTCTTGTTGGCCTTATGGGCTTTGCTGGTATCGCGGGCATCGCCGCCTGCTCTTCCCCAGACCCGGGGTCTGTGGACGCTGGCGACCATGACACCGGAGACCAAGACACCGGAGACCAAGACACCGGAGACCAAGACGCCGGCGACACTGGCGAGAGTGACACCGACACTGGCGGCACGGGCGACGCCGGTGAGAACGGTGAGAACGGGCCCGACCCTCTGGCCTGCCCGCCCCTCTCGGAGCCCCAGGGCCAAATCGTCGAGGTCACCCAGGACAACCTGGCCGACCTTCCCCACCTGGTCCGAACCGCCGATCCCGACACCCACTTCGTCTTCGAGCCCGGAACCTACGATCTCCCCAACACCCTCCACGTCCGCGCCCCGGGCTTGAGCTTTCGGTCCTCCACGGGCGACGCCAACGACGTGGTCCTCGACGGCCGCTACGAGGTGAACTCCCTTTTCCTTGTGAACGCCTCAGACGTGACCATCGCCCACCTCACGCTCACCCGGGCCGTCCATCACGCGGTCCATGTCTCACCGGAAGGCGACGCCACCGAAGACGTCGTCGGGACCGACCTCTACGGCCTGCGGATCTTCGACATCTCTCAACAGTTCGTGAAGGTGAACTCCAACGGAGCCCGCACGGCCTTCGTCGACGACGGTCGCCTGGAGTGCTCCTACTTCGAGCTCACCGATGCGGGCCGCCCCAACGTGGACCCCACGGCCACAGGTTGCTACACCGGCGGCATCGACGCCCACAGCTCCCGGGGGTGGTTGATCCGCAACAACGACTTCATCGATATCTACTGCGACGGCGCAGGGCTCGCCGAACACGCCGTCCACTTCTGGTCGGCCTCCCGAGACACCCTGGTGGAGAACAACCGGATCATTGGCTGCGCCCGAGGCGTGGGCTTCGGGCTCTCAGAGTCCGGAAACGTGCGGGACTACGACGACGACCCCTACCCGGAGGTGGAAGGCTACATCGGCCACTACGACGGCTTGATCCGCAACAACATCATCTTCGCCGACCACGAGTGGTACGACACGGGAATCGAACTCGCCCAGGCCCGGGGCGCACGGGTCTACCACAACACGATCTACACCCCGGAAGCCACGGGGGCCTTCAGCTCCATCGACTACCGATTCCCCAACACGGACGCCGTGATTCGAAACAACCTCACGGACCGCATCTCCGTTCGCAACGGCGCCTCCGCGACGGTGGATCACAACCTGGAAGGCATCGGCCCCGAGCTCTTCGTCGACGTGACGGCCCTGAACTTCCGGCTCGTGGCGACCGCCACAGACGCCATCGATCAGGGCGTCGAGGTCGACGACGCCGGCATCGACATCGACGGCAACCCCCGAAACGCCGGCGAAGCCCCGGACATCGGGGCTCATGAGTTCATCGACTAGACTCAGAAGGCTCGAACCGGTCGGACCCGCCGCTCCTCACTCTTGGACGCCGCGATTCGGCCCCCCGTCCGGAACCCGTAGGACTGGGCCCGGTCCTCGCTGCTCTCCGTGGAGGTCCAGTAGTGCTCCGACGCGAAGCCGCCCAGGTTTTGCCGGTAGAGGTTTTCGTAGACCCGGAACATCTCGTCTTGAGACGGGATATACCAGTCGTCGAACCCATTGATCTCCAAGCCCGAGACCAACCCGGCGGCGAACTCCTCGGAGTGCTCCAGCGCAGCCGCCGTGTTGGCTCGCCCCGCTCCGAGGGCCGTGCCACCAGCCCCCACCTCGACACCCTCTTCGCCCCAGGCGATCATCGGGTCTTCCGTCCCGCCGTCCCACCCGGCGGGGGCAGCCTCCAGGTAGGTGAACCCCTCGTGTTGCTCCCGGGTGTCGATGAAGAAGATCAACCCACCGGCCGGACCCTCGCCACCCAGGGTGTACTCGTCCTCGGGCTCCGGCTCCGGTTCCGGCTCCGGTTCCGGCTCCGGTTCCGGCTCCGGCTCTTCCTCGGGCTCGACCCGCACCGGTTCGTCGATCACCGGGTCCTCCACGGGCTCCGCCGGGGTTTGACAGCCCACCACCAGGAAACTAAGGATCAAGATCGAAACGATTTTGCGGTTCATCGGCGCACTCCAGGGTCCAGAGACATTTTCACTCCATGGTCACGACCGTAGAGACTAATCACGGCGAGGGCAAGAGACGAGGCCTGGTACCAGCCACCTCCGGGATCGTCTCGTTCAGGTCCAAATAGTGATCTCGGAGCACCTCGCCTATCTCGAGAAACCACTCCGCCCCTGGCGAGGTCTCGCGCCATTGGAGGGTCACCGTTCGACCTGGCGGTGAGTCCCCAAAGCTCCTGGCGATGAGCCCTTGCCCCTCGGCGACCTCGCTCCGAAGAGCGCTGGCCGGCAGGAGCGTTGCCCCGAGCCCGCTCTCGACCATCCGCACCAGCGTCGCCACGCTGGCCGCCGTCACCGACGTCGCCGGCGGTGTCCCCGCGGCCCGGCACACGTCGATGGCCTGATCCCGCAGGCAATGCCCGTCCTCCATCAGGATCAAGCTCGCCCCGGCGATCTCCCGGGGCTCGATCGACCCCGGGGCGCTCAGGGGGTGTCCCTCGGGAGCGACCAACACGAAGGGCTCCACCACCAGATCAGGCCCGGCCAGCCCGCCGTCGTCGAAGGGACGGGCCAGAAGCCCCAGGTCGATCGACCCCCCTCGCAACTCCTTGACCAACACCTCGGTCTGGAGCTCCTGAATCGCGAAGGACACCTTGGGATACAGACGCCGCAACGTCGCCAGAAACCCCGGCAACCCGTAGGGCGCGATCGTGGGGATCACCCCCAGCCTGACCGTCCCATGGCGCTCGCCACCATAAGCGCTCGCGGCGTTCACCAGCTCTCGGGCCTCCGCCAAGAGACGCCGGGCCCTCGCCACGATCTCCTGCCCCGCCGGCGTTGCGATCACCCGCGGACGAGCCCGTTCAAAGAGCTCCACCCCCAACATCTCCTCCACGAGCCGCACCTGCTTACTCAACGCCGGTTGGCTCACGGCGCACTCCCGGGCGGCCTCTACGAACTGCCCAGTGTCAGCCAGGGCCACCAGGTACTCCAATTGTCGCAAGGTCGGCATCATCGGATCTACTCTCTCGTCTGGGCGGTGCAGGCCACCGCGAACCTCTGCGGAAACAGCGAAGCCCGTGGCCCCCTCCCCGCCTGCGGGGAGGTGCCCGAAGGGCGGAGGGGTCGTGCGCGCCGCCCGAGCCTTCATCAAACTCCATCGCCACCCAAGCCATAACCCTAAGTTATCGGAACAATATGAACAATACCTTTGTAGTAATGAACTCAATCGGCTAGAACCTCCCCTTGAAAGGAGGTCTTCCCAAGGACCCACAGACCTTGTTATACGAACCCTACGCAGTACGAACCCCACAACGAGGAGAGGATATGAGCGAGAGCAAATGCCCGATGTTGGCCGCCAAACACCGACACACCGCGGCCGGAGCGCTGTCGAACTCCGACTGGTGGCCCAACCAGTTGAACCTGAAGATTCTCAATCAGAACTCCCCCCTGGTGGATCCCATGGGGGAAGAGTACGACTACGCCGAGGAGTTCAAGAGCCTCGACCTGGAGGCCGTGAAGAAGGACCTCCACGCCCTGATGACGGACTCCCAGGACTGGTGGCCCGCCGACTACGGACACTACGGGGGCCTCTTCATCCGGATGGCCTGGCACAGCGCCGGGACCTACCGGGTCGCCGACGGCCGCGGCGGCGCCTCCTCGGGGACGATCCGATTCGCCCCCCTGAACAGCTGGCCCGACAACGGAAACCTCGACAAGGCTCGCCGCCTCCTCTGGCCGATCAAGAAGAAGTACGGCCGCAAGATCTCCTGGGCGGATCTGATGATCCTCACGGGCAACGTAGCCCTGGAGTCCATGGGCTTTGAGACCTTCGGCTTCGCCGGCGGCCGCGTCGACGCCTGGGAGCCCGAGGGGGACATCTACTGGGGCCCCGAGAGCGAGTGGCTCGGCAACGAGCGCCACGACGAAGACGGCGAGCTCGACGGCCCCCTGGCTGCGGACCACATGGGCTTGATCTACGTCAACCCCCAGGGGCCCGACGCCAACCCCGATCCCGCCGCCGCTGCCCCCTACATCCGCCAGACCTTCGCCCGGATGGCCATGAACGACGAGGAGACCGTGGCCCTGATCGCCGGCGGTCACACCTTCGGCAAATGCCATGGTGCCGGCCCTGAGTCCCACATGGGCCCGGCCCCCGCTGGCGCCAGCATCGAAGAGCAGGACTTCGGGTGGAAGAACTCCTTCGGCACCGGCAAGGGGGCGGACACCATCACCAGCGGCCTCGAGGGCGCCTGGACTTCGGATCCCACCAAGTGGGACAACGGCTACTTCGACAACCTCTTTGGTTACGAGTGGGAGCTCACCAAGAGCCCGGCCGGCGCCTACCAGTGGATCCCGAAAGACGAGGCCGCCCGTACCTCCGTCCCCGACGCCCACGATCCCTCCAAGAAGACCACCCCGATCATGGCCACCACGGATCTCTCCCTGAAGGTGGATCCCATCTACCGGCCCATCGCCGAGCGGTTCCACAAGAACCCCGACGAGTTCGCCGAGGTCTTCGCCCGCGCCTGGTACAAGCTGACCCACCGGGACATGGGCCCCGTGGCTCGGTACCTCGGTCCCGAAGTGCCCCAGGAAGAGCTCCTGTGGCAAGATCCGGTCCCCGCCGTGGACCACGACCTGATCGACGCCGCCGATATCTCGGCGTTGAAGACCAAGGTCCTGGAGTCCGGCCTGACCAGCGACGAGCTCGTCTACACCGCCTGGTCCTCGGCGGCCACGTTCCGTGGCACTGACATGCGGGGTGGCGCCAACGGCGCTCGGATTCGCCTGGCTCCTCAGAAAGACTGGGAGGCCAACCAGCCTGAGCAGCTCCAGAAGGTCCTCAACGTCCTCGGTGAAATCCAGCAGGGCTTCAACAGCGGCCAGTCCGGGAACAAGAAGGTGTCGCTTGCGGATCTCATCGTCCTCGGCGGTTGCGCCGCCGTGGAGAAGGCCGCTCACGCCGCCGGCTACACCGACGTGGAGGTCCCCTTCGCCCCGGGCCGCACCGACGCCACCGACGATCAGACCGACGTGGAGTCCTTCGAGCACCTCAAGCCCAAGGCTGACGGGTTCCGCAACTACCTCAGCGAGACCCAGAACTTCCCCACCGAGGAGCTTCTTCTGGATCGGGCTCATCTCATGACCCTCACGGCTCCCGAGATGACCGCTCTGGTCGGTGGGATGCGGGCCATGAACGCCAACTACGGCGGTACCTCTCACGGGGTGTTCACCGACCGGCCCGGAGAGTTGACCAACGACTTCTTCGTCAACCTCCTGGACATGAGCACCGAGTGGACCCTCGCCGACGACACCCGAGAGCTCTTCGAGGGTCGAGATCGAGGCACCGGTGAGGTGAAGTGGACCGCCACCCGGGCCGACCTTATCTTCGGATCCAACTCCCAGCTCCGGGCCATCGCCGAGGTCTACGCCTGCGACGACGGCGCCGAGAAGTTCGTCCACGACTTCGTGGCCGCCTGGGATAAGGTCATGAACCTCGATCGGTTCGACCTGGCATAAGCAGCTTCGGTGTCCCGTACCGAACCCCGGCGTCTGACGGCGCCGGGGTTTTTTCATGCCCTCCACGCCCCTTGCCCGCCTTCCACAGCACGAAGTTGACACCGGCCCTCCACATCGTTCACACCCGCCACCTCTCTCCCGCCCTTCCGAGTGTGATCCACGCCGATCGGTTGGCCCAAAGTCCGCAGCGGGCCTTGGCCCGCGAGGACCCTCGGGCGTAGCCCGACTCGCCGAGCCTCGTGGCCTTGGCCCGAGGGGAGGTTCCGCGCCGCCCTCTATCTCCGCTACACAAACCGGTCCTCCTCGGGGGTTCGTCCACCAGCGACCTCAGGAGGCGAATCTGGCACCTCTCCTCGGGCCAAGGCCACGAGGCTCGGCGAGTCGGGCTGAAACAGCGGCCCGAACGTCCTCGCGGGCCAAGGCCCGCTGCGGAATCGCGACATTCCTACAGACAGAAACCGATCCCCCCTTCCCCACGGGTTGACCCTCGGCTCTCGGACCGATAAAATTCCCATCTCTTCCCTTATCCCCAGGATCCTTCGATGATCCCTACCGCTGAACTCGTCATCCTTCGACACTTCGACGAGATGTTCGAGGCGAACCTCGCCTGTGGCTACTTGATCGACGCCGGAATCCCCGCCGAGGTGGAGGTAGATCGCGGGGGCACGCCAGCTGTTCCGGGGACCGGTATCGTCTTCGACATTCGGCTGGTGGTCCCCGTCTCCCGCAAGGAGGAAGCGGAGCTCCACCTTCGTCACCTGGAGAGCTCGCAGATCACCGAGGAAGAGCTCACACTCCAGGCCATGGGCACTACCGGCGGAGATTGGGACGTCGACGAGGAGGATGGGCCGGAGCCCGGCCCCCGGTCTCTGACTTGCCCCGAATGCGGCAGCAGGAAGGTCGGCTTCGGGCTCTACTACTATGTGTACTTCGCGGTCTTGACCGTGGCCTTGTCCACCGGATTGGTCCTTCGACTCTGGCTCGACTCATACGTCGTGGGTACCATCGCGCTCCTTCCCGGACTGGCGCTCTTGGCCTGGGGGTTTATGAACCGGCACCGCATTCCACGGATTTGTTTCAACTGCGACCATCGGGGTGTCACCCAGGAGTTTCAGCTCGGCGACGACTGATCTTCCACGTCGTTGGCTCGACGAAGACCCTGGCCTATTCACCCCCGTTCTTCGACTCCACCCCCGAGCCTGTTCCCTCGGAGCAGCTCCCTCGAATTCCTGGTTGCGCCCCCTCCTCACGCCATCAATACTCATTGGGTTCCCAGACACCTCACCGAGGAACTTCCCATGGGTACCCCGCGCCATTTTGTCCTGATCACTCTCGTCGTAACGCTCGTCACATGCACCTCCGTGGCCCACGCGGACGTGCCGACCTGGGACCCGGAGCCCACCGACGACGAGTCCTTGGACCCCGAGCCTACCGACGAGTCCGCCGAGGCGGTTCCCCGGGAGGAGCAAACACAGGCGCCCACCGAACCCACCTGGTTCGACCTCTACGGAGCCGGGGGAGACTTCAACCGACTCGGAGCCCCCGAGCTGGTCTTCGCCCCCAGCCTGGAGCTCGGCGCCGTTCAAGCCTTCCACGGCTTCGCCGCCGGGACCCTCCTTTGCTTTGCCTCCGATGGCTGGTGCGACGATAACCGGCACCTCGCCATGGCCGGAGGCGGGATGGCGCTCGGCATCGGCGGTTCCGTCGCAGCCCACTACCTGCTCGACCTGGCTCCCGGGCAGGTCGCCGCCATCAACACCGGGATGATCTGGGGATACCACCTGGGGCTGATCCTCTTCATCGCCGACCCGGGGTTTCCGCAGGGAGCGGCCACCTTCATCGTCCCCGGCCTGGGGGGAATGGCCCTGGGAGCGCTGGCCGGCACGGGCCTCCGGTTGACCGCCGGCGATCTCGCCATGATCAACCTCGGAGGTATCCTTGGCTCCATGACCTTGATCGCCATCGACACCTTTTCATGGCGCACCGGCGCCTATGACTTCCTTATTCGCAATGAACTAAACGGCGCTCTCTTTCTGATGGCCACCGCCGCCGTCGGCGGCGTCGTCGCCTGGCAGTACCCCATGGACCGGTTCCGAGTTCGCCTGGTCGGCGCCGGCGGCATCCTGACGGGCATCACCCTCAGCTTCTTCGCGTATTTCGCAGGCGCCAGCGACGGCGCCGCCCTGGCTACCCTGGGCCTGGGAACCCTCGCAGGCATCGGGACTCTGGGCTACCTCACCCGAGGCTTCGACGCCCACTTCCGGTCCCCTCCGATCCTCGACGCCGTCTCCGAACTTCGCCCCGGACTGGCCCCGACCCTCGACGGCCGGGGGACCACCTTCTCCCTCACCGGTAGGTTCTAAAACCGCGGGACCGGGAGCGTGGCTCCGGGCTCATGGGCTTCCAACCCCCGGGGGATCTCCGAAAACCCATCACCGTACCGATACAGGATCACCTCGTCGAAGTCGTTCACCGGCTCATCGCCGTGGTCCGTCGGCTCCTCCCCACTGCCACCCAAGAAGTTCGTGAACACCAGCGTGGAGATGACCTGATCCTCGTCGTTTCGAAAGTCCATATCCGTCTTCTGGGCCACCAGCACCCCATCGAGGAAGCCCTCTATGATCCCGTTCGCCTCGCCAGGGGTGTTCAACACCACTCGCTGCGTGACGGTTCGCCACTGATCGGGCGTGTTCTCGTAGGGAGAGAAGGGCAGCGAGTTGCCGTAGTTGCTGCTCGAAGTGTCCATGCCGGCGTAGTAGAGATAGAAGAAGAGGGTGTTCGTCCCATGAAACATCAACCGCGTGGAGAACCCGTCCTCATGGCTCGGGGGATTCCCGCCGCCGGGACAGCCCTGGTTTCCGCAGAGACCGGGGAGCTTGCCGTGATAGCTCGGACCTTCCCAGTCATCGCCGTGGAACCGCACCCGGTACGACAGGTAGAGCTCCTCATGTTCTCCGATCCCCTTCCACCACTGGATCCCCGTCGTCCCCGGTGACAGCCCCTTGGTGGCGTTCACATGTCGCATCAGGCGATTGCCTCCCTCCTCTTCCTCGATCGTCAGACGAGCCCCGGCCCAGGCCTCTTCATCCTGACAATTGCCATGACAGGGATCGGACCAGGCGCTGGCCGAGATGCCCCAATCGTCGCTCCAATGGGTCCGCAGGTAGTCCCCGGTGGGCGTCTGATCGAAGTTCAACGCGAAGAAGACCTCCAGGTCATCGAGCCCTACCTCGTCGTCGGCGCTGGTGTCGTCGGGGCCGGTGTCCTCCGAACCTGCATCCTCGGAGCCCGTGTCCTCCGAGCCCGTGTCCTCCGAGCCCGTGTCCGTTCCGACGTCGTCCGTCTCGGTGTCCTCCTGATCGACCACGTCGGCTTCATCGACCACGTCGGCGATCCCCACGTCATCGCCAGAGCCGTCCTCCTCCCCATTACATCCGGCGGTTACCACTCCCGAAATCCCCCAGAGGGCCATCAGAACGATCCAGCGAGTCTTCATCATCTCTCTCCGACAAAGGGCGTCTTTCGGTATCCTAGGCTACACGTCCCACCTCAGCAACGGTACGCCCGGCTCGGAAACGGACGAGGTCCCGATCGTTGCCAAAGACCGCGACTTACGCTATCTCCAACGAGACACACAACTCAGTCCATCTCTCGGAGATCCATCCATGCTCGTCCAAGAAATCATGACCGCCAATCCCGTCACCGTGGAAGTCACCGACACCGTCCAAGACGTGATCGACGTCCTCAACGACATGGACATCCGTCACGTCCCCGTCGTCGACAGTGGAGTCCTCGCCGGCATGATCAGCGACCGGGACCTCCGAGACTTCACCCTCCCGATGATGGTCCGGTTCAGCAACCCCGAGCGGGCCGCCGAGCGCTGCGCCACCCCCATCTCTCAGGTCATGCACTCCGACGTCCTCACCGTGGGCTCTGAGTCGGAGCTCCAGGAGGTGATCGACCTGATGATCGACCACAAGATCGGCGCCGTCCCGGTCTGCGACGAGATCGAGGGCCGCCTGGTAGGCATCGTCAGCTACATCGACGTCCTCCGTGCCGTCACCGAGCTGATCTAGCTTCACCCCCCGCGCTCGTATGGGGCCTACGGACCTCTCCACGGACCCGTACCCCGGGATTCCCAGTGGTCTCGGTAGAGGCGCAAAAAGATATCGATCCTCACCACGGCACACTTCACGACCTCGTCGCCTCCTCCGAGCCCGCAGATCTCACCTGAATCAACCTCGTCTGGAAGTGCTCGCCAGGACCGTGCATCGCATAGAACCACGGCCCTCCATAGCAGAGGTAGAGCTTCAACGCGTTCCCCACCACGGTCAGCGGCGAGTGATCTGGGGGGAACTCAAACCTCGTGAATCCCCCGTCGATCTCCACCGCTTCCGCCCCTTCCACGCGAATCACGTCGGTCCACTTTGGGTTGAGCTGGGCCGCCACATAGCGGCGGCGCAGATAGGTCCCATCGTAGATCAGGCGCACAAAGATCTGGGGACCCGCCGACGAGGTCAGCACCACCGTGGGATCCATGATTCTACGAATCCACCCCCAGAACCCTCCGTGGCCATGCTTCTTGATGTGCCGAACTACCTGCTCCCGCCACTGAAGGTGAAACTCATGGGCCAGCACGGGCTCCTCGGAGTCGATGGGCGGAACCGCCAGCGAGAATGGGTTCAGGATCTGGCTCTCGTCGATCTCCGGAGAGGCCGCCACCCACACCTGGGGAGAGCCCACGAGCTCAACCGTGCATCGTATGGAGGGAGCGGTCATCGGGCGAACGGTCGGAAGGGAAGAGATCGGAGTCACTTCGACATGCCCGCAGACTACACAAATCGTCGCCATGGCGAAACGTAACCGTCAACCCCTTATCCCTTCCGGTGTCAACGACGTGGGCAGCCAGCCCTCGCCAGGTCCGCTCGCCCTCCCCTCCACAGCACGAACGCCGTCGTCAGCACCAGGGGGGTCCCCACCGTCGCCTGCCAGGGCCACCATGGTGCAAGGTATTCCGAGAGGCCATAGGCGGCCGCCACGACGGGTATCGTCAGCACCACCGCGCCGTATCCCGCCCTTACAAGGTCCACGAAGCCCACGGGCCAGGTCCATCGAAAGATCCTACAGACCAGCCGACCTACACCGCTCACCATCAGGCCGACGAACACTCCCAAGGCCATCAAGAGGCCCGCCGTGATCGCCACGATGGCGAAGACCAACGACATGCCCGCCGCCCAAGGATCGAAGTCGATGGGCCAATGAACGGAGGCCAAGAGGATCACACCGAGCCCCAGACCTGCGGCCACCTTGGACGATCTCGTTGCCATCATCCCCAGGGATACCATGAGGATCACGACGAAGGGCAGTAAGAGAATGGCCTTGGGCTCCACCAGATACCGGCCGACGAAGATCGTCGACACCCCCACCAGGATCAGGGTCTCCATCGACGGAGCTCTCCTATGCCAGGACATCAGCCACGAGAAAGGAAGCACCGCCACCACCGGTGAGGCCAAGTAGGCCGGCGCAGCACCCAGCATGCTCGCGATCTCGGTCCCCTCCCGCCAGAAGATCCACAAGAGGATCAACATCTCCAAGACCACTCCCAGGACCAAAAGCCTAACGATATCTCGATGTCTTATCTTCATATCCTGTCTCCGTTGTGCCTCGTGATTCTCTCTGGATTGGTAGATACGGAGAGGAGAGAAAAAAGATCTGCGAATTTTTCGATACCGGCTCGACTCTTGAATCTCCAATGGGCAGCCAACGATGGGCACCCTCGATGGGGAACCCCGGAGCCGAGCATCTGGCGCTCTTCGGGACCCCGCTGGTGCTGGTGACGGCCTTCGTCTTCTGGAAAAGGAGCTCGATGAACTCGACTTCCGTGAGTCAGCGGAATGGGCTACATGCCCTCTGGTGAAACGCGCCATCGCCACATACCTGCCCGGCAAACACCGCCACGACCGGGCGATCCTGGCTCTTGCCATCCCTGCGGTGGGGACCCTGGCCATCGATCCCCTGGTCTCCCTGGTGGACACCGCCTTCGTGGGACGCCTGGGCCCCGCAGAGCTCGGGGCCCTGGGGATCAACGCCGCCATCTTCGCCATGGCCTTCTTGGCCTTCAACTTCCTGGCCTACGGCACTACGCCCAAGGTGGCGGAAGCCCTGGGCCGCGAGGACCGCGACGAGGTGGGCCGCATCATCGCTCAGAGCTTGTGGCTGGGCCTGGGCATCGGCGTCCTGGCCTCGGCGGCCCTCCTCGCGCTGGCCGACCCCATCCTCTGGGCGATGGGAGCCACCGACGACCTCTACGAGCCCTCCCGCACCTACCTCCTGATCCGAGCCCTCTCGGGACCGGCGGTGCTCCTCAGCCTCGCCGCACACGGGATCTACCGAGGCATCCAGGACACCCGAACTCCCCTGGTGGTCACGGCGATCCTCAACGTGATCAACCTCGTCCTCGACCCGCTGTTGATCTTCACCCTGGGGTTCGGCATCGCCGGCGCCGCCCTGGCGACCCTCGTCGCTCAATGGACGGGGGCCCTGATCTTTCTGGTCCTCCTCGTCCGGGCCCGCGGCGAGCTGGGGTTCTCCCTGGTGGGCCCTCGTCTCCGGGAGATGCTCCCCTTGCTCCGTATCGGCGGCCACCTGCTCCTGCGCACGGCCTCCCTGATCGCCACCATGACCCTGGCCACCGCCGTGGCCGCCCGAGCCGGGGTGCTCGCCATCGCCGCCCACCAGGTCGCCATCCAGATCTGGGGGTTCTTAGCCCTCCTCGTCGACGCCCTCGCCGTCGCCGGCCAGGCCCTCTTGGCCCGTCACATCGGCGCCGGCCGACCGGCGGAGGCCCGGGCCATCGGCAACCGCCTCCTGCAGTGGGGCCTCCTCCTTGGCGTCCTCTTCGCCGTCGCCATCTGGCTCTCCGGCGCCACCTTGCCGCGGCTCCTCACCGACGACCCCGAGACCCTGGCCGTCGCCGTCCCTCTGATGGCCTTCGTCGCCATCCTCCAACCCCTGAACGGCCTGGTCTTCGTCTGGGACGGCCTCTTCATGGGCCTCCAGAAGTTCCGATTCCTGGCCCGAGCCATGGTCGCCGCCGCCCTCATCGCCTGCGCCCTCCTCCTGGCGGTCCACTTCCTGGAGTGGGGCGTCGTCGGCGTGTGGTGGGCCATCACGGCCTTGATGGGGGTGCGGCTCTTGACCCTGGCCATCCCCTGGTCACTCCTGGAGCCACCGGTGGATCGGGCGTAGTGCTCCGTCCGGGGCCTCTCCGATGATCCACACCGTGTCAAAGTCCCAGCTGAACTCTCCCTGCCCGAACTCGTCGGGATCGGCGAAGTCCGCCGTCAGCAGACCGTGCATCCCCTCGGGACCTCCCGATACAACCCCTGCCGCCAATTCTTGTTCACTCGTCACGAGATCCCAGTATGACCACGAGACGTCGTTGAAGGGGACCGTTCCGAACATCCCCCCCGTATCACCTCCCCCTTCCACCTGGCCTGCGGAGTACACGTTGGCGATGTGGCTACTGGAGAACCCCGCGAAGCCTCCGGCACGGGAATCACTGATCACCGACCCCGTGGCATAGCTATCCGTGATCGAACCGTGGGAGTGTAGGCCGACCAGACCGCCACCATTCAGCTCTCCCTCCACTGCTCCTGACGCCGAGGAGAGGGTGATCTCCGATCCATCACCCTGACTCGTTCTACCCACCAATCCCCCGACCTGCCTCAGTCCCGACACGTCTCCCGACGCCACGGTCCGCAGAAGGGTCCCCGAGTTGTCACCAACCAGCCCACCGGTCCCTCCCGGGTCATTCACATCCGCTACGGCTCCAGACACGTCCACCGACGCTCTGGTATCCCGGATCACCCCGTCGTTTCTTCCAGCCACCCCGCCCACGGTGAACCTCCCTTCCACGCTGCCCGTAACCACGGCTCCAGAGATCAATCCATCGTTGTTCCCGGCGAGGCCTCCGACATTGTCATTTCCCAGGACCTCAACGTCCACCACCGTGACGTCCCACACCTCCCCCTCTTCACCAATACCACCGAAGAGACCGACGAAGTCGCCAGGACTGTCGATCTTCAGGTTCCGGATCTCAAACCCACCTCCCCACAACCTCCCCGTGAACCCCACTTCACCGTCCCCGATGGGCGAGAACTCCTCGACCCCTTCAAAGTCGAGATCTCGCAGCAGAATATAGTGTCTTTGGAGCGCCGTCTCGTTGGCTCCGATCAGCCCGAGTTGACCGGGATTACAGATCCTGTACGGATCCTCCGACGACCCATCCCCGCCTCCAAAATCATCGACCGCCACGTCATCGCAGGGTCGTTCGAAGAACACCGTGCCCCCTGTCATCTGGAAGGG
>SKON01000175.1 GCA_007120035.1 Myxococcales bacterium | reverse complement strand
TCGCCGATCTCGTCGTGGGCCTCCCGGTAGAGCCTCAGAGCTCGTCGAAACTCACCGTTATCGTAGTGACTGTTGGCCGCCCGCACTTTATCGAGGGGATCTTGTTGGGCCCAGGACTCCGCCGGCAGCGAAATCATCGCCACCGCTACGACCATCACCCAACAAAGCGTCCACTTTGAGACCGCCATCAGCCTACTCCTCCGATCCTGGTCACCGACGCCTCCACCGTAACCCTACTTGGATCGACGAGCAACCTTCTCGACTTTGCCCCCTTCTCTGGTCAGTCTTCGACGATCACCTCGGCCCGAAAGAGCACATAGTCTCCCTCGGCGGTGTCCACGATCGCCTCGTACTCCGTTCCTGGCGGCTCCTCGGCGGCCTTCCACTCGTCGACGATCTCCTGAGAGCTGTCCAGGGTCCGAAAGAGCGCCACGTGGGACTGCTCCGATTCCCGATTGAACCGCATCACCACGTGCATGATCTCGTCCTGCACCTCCGACGCCCGCAGATAGGGGCCGCCTTCGATGGGCTCGATCTCCTCGGCGTCCACGATCTCTTCCTTCCCGTCGGACAGGTGGCGCACCACCAGACCGCCGTCCTCAGCCTTGGCGACGATCACCACCTCTTTGGCGGGCACGTCCTCCAGGTTGACCTGACCGCGCTTATCCTCGTCGGCGGCCAAGAGATAGATCCGATGGGGCGCGATCCCCCGGGCGTCGAGCAAGGTCTGCAGCCGATCCCGCTCTTTGAGCAGCTTCAGGTACTTTCGGGCGTCCCTGAGGTTCGTCGTTCGAAAGACGATCTCCTCGTCCTCATCGACGATCATGCAGTGCCGCTTGCCTCGCTCGATGCTCAGTCCTTTGTAGGACATCCGCTTTTTTTTGGATGACACCTTGGCTTCCTTGTGTTCCATGAACTGAATTCTGGGCTCTGAGACCGGAAAATTCCCGGCTCGACCCAGGTATCTTTAGCACAGCCCCGCGGCTTGTAAAGTCAAGGCGACGTCCCTACAACTCTTGGGACCCTGACGGGGAACCTTTATCGGACGTAATGAGTACCCGACCATGATGAAATCAATCCGACGCGCCCTCTTTCTGGGAGCCCTCCTGGTGGCCCTTTCCGGCTGCGCTCACGGCCTCCAAACCGGCACCGAGGCTCTGGAGGCCGGAGAGTTGGAGCGGGCCGAAGCCATCGCCGCCTCCGAGCTGGAGCGCGACGCCAGCAGCCCCTGGGCGAACCTCCTCATGGCGGAGGTCCGCTTTGAGCACGGCAACCACCGCGACGCCTTGGCCTACGCCCTCCGCGCCGATCGGTCCCAGGAATATCCGATCCGCTCGGGCCTCCTGGTCGGCCAGATCCGGGCCGCTCTCGACCAACCCGTCGACGCCGCTGCCGCCTTTCACCGGGTCTACGAGCTCGACCCCGACGCCCTCGATCTCGAGACCTACGTCTCCACCCTGGTGGACGCCATCGCCTTCGTCTCCCTTCGACGAGACTCGGAGCGGGAGTTTCAGCTCCGCCGACGTCTCCAGGAGGTCGCCCCCGACCATCCAGAAGCCTCCCCCCAGCAGATCGCCTCGGCCCGCCGGGCCCTGGCCGCCACCCTCCGACAGCGAGGCGCCTTCCTCGACGCCGCCCGGCTCTTAGAAGAAGCCCTCCAGGGCGACCCCGCTCTCCTCACCCGAGAGGCCCTGGAGCTCGGAGAGGTCTACGCCCGTCTGGAGATGCCTGAAGACGCCGTGGAGTCCTGGGAGGTCTACCTCGACGCCGACGATCTCCCCGCCGAAGAAGCCCTCCAGCGCCACATGGACGTCGCCGATCTGGCCTCTCGGTTCGAGCTCTTCCAGGTGGCCGTCGACGTCCTCACCCGGGCCCGCCCCCTGATGAACCCCATCCAGGAGAACGCCGCGCTCCTCGAGATCGCCACCTACCAGTTTCGCTCGGAAGACACCTCCGGCGCCCAGCGAAGCCTCAACGAGTTCCTGGCCCACGCCGCTATCGATCGCGCCGAGGGCTCCTACGACGCCGGTCCCTACCGACAGGCCGCCGAGCTCGCCATGCGCCTCGGACAGCCCCGGGTGGCCATCAACATCCTGCAGCGCGGCGTCGTCGAGGCCACCCCCAGCCGTACCCTCACCCGGGACCTGGCCGACATCTACGCACGCCGGGCCCAGATGGACTCCGTCGAAGAGGTCCTGGACCTCTTCATCGAGCGCCTCGGCGACGATCTGGAGGCCCTCCTCTTCGCCGGCGGTTGGGCCGCCGATCGCTCCAACTACGACCTGGCCCACCACTACTACCAACAGGTCACCGAGCTCGACGACGTACCGGCGCCTTTCTGGCTCGATCTGGCCGCCGTCCTCTACGAGATCGACGATCACGACGGCCTGGTCCAGGCGGTCCACACCTTCCTGACCAATCGGGACCACTCCAACGACGCCATCGACCGGGCCATCTCCTTCTACACCCGAATCTCCTTCTTCGACGAAGCCGAGCCCCTGCTCCGCCGCCTCCTCCAGGACAACCCCACCAGCCGGGACCTCACAGCTCGCCTCGCCGCCCTCTACCGCCAGTGGTCCCGCCCCGAGCGAGTCGCCCCCGTGTGGGAGGAGTGGATCCAGGCCCGCGGCAACCGCCCCGAAGACATCGAGCAGGTCGCCCAGGCCCTCCTCTCCTCCGGCGATCTGGAGCGGTCGGCCCACTTCTTCCGACGCGCCGCCGAGGCCGGACGTCACACGGCCTGGCTCAACGCCGCCGACGTCTACCTCCGCCAGGATCACACCGCCGCCATGAGCTCCGCCCTCGACAGCTACCTCGAGGTCGCCCCCGACCGGGCCGCCGCCCTCGACCACGTCTCCACCCGGTACCGCCGGGCCGGCATGGAGTCCCGGTACCTGGAGGTCCTCACCGAACTCAGCGAGCTCCAGCCCTCCAACTGGCGCGTCTTCCAGGCCCTGACCTCCCTCCTCCTGGAGCGAGGCCAGACCGAGGAGGTCCTCACCGCCCTCCGCCGGTACGCCGACGCCTCCATCGACCCCTTCGACGCCCTGGAGAACGCCAGTAACCGCCTGGGCTCCCACTTCCCACCGTCGCTCCTCATCGAGCTCTACCGCCCCTACTCCGAGGAGCCCGATCCGGACCCCCGGATCTTCCGCCTCCTGGCAGACGCCTACTACTCCATGCACAACCAGAGCGACCGCTCCGAGGAGTACCTCCGCCAGGCCCGAGCCCTCTACGAGCAATTCCTCGACGCCTCCGAGGGGGAGAACATCGACTGGCGAGCCCTGGGCATGGACCTCAACCAACGGGGCATGTGGCGCCCCGCCGCCCGGGCCTTCCAGCGGTACATCGACCAGGGCGGCCGTCAGGTCTACGCCACGGCCTACGCCGAGACCCTCCTTCGCCTCGGAGAAGCCGACCAGGCCGAGACCCTCCTGCGCGAGCACTTCCAGAACCAGGGCCGCCGCCCCGACGTCGCCGGCCGCATCGCCCGACTCCTGAAGTCCCATCACCGCTACGACGCCGCAGAAGAGTTCGCCCGCCACCTGATGCAAGCCGGCGACGACGCCTCCCTCCAGGACGGGTTCATCGTCCTCGCCGGGATCTACGTCGACCGCGAGGATCAGGCAGGCCTCCAGAACCTGATCGCCGAGTATCCCCGCCGGGCGGGCAACCGGGTCCGAGCCCGCCGCGTGATCGTCGACTTCCTGGAAGCCCAGGGCCTCTACGACGACGCCGCCGAACAGCTCGCCGAGATCCCCGAGTCCGTCGTCGACCCCGTGCCCTACCGACGAGGCATCAACCTCTTCCGACTCGGCGAGGTGGACGCGTCCTTCCGAGAGTTCGAGACCGCCGCTTCTCGGTCGGTCTCCCCGGGCACCACCTGGGCGGAGATCGGAGACTTCTACGCCGCCCACGGCCAGTCCGACACCGCCCGCCGGGCCTACGACCGGGCCGTCCAGATCGCCCCGGACAACCTCACGGTCCGCCGCTCCCGAGCCATCTTCTTCATCTACCAGGGCGACTTCGACGCCGCCTGGGAGGACTACGAGTTCGCCCGCCGCAGCGGCGCCGCCTTCGACAGCGCCGCCCGCGTCCAGCTCTTCGACGCCCTCCTCGACGTCGGCCACGCCCGCCGAGCCCTGCAGGTCCGCAACGACATGCTCGCCGACGGCGTCCCCTCCCCGGCCTCCCTGGACAACACCATCAGCGGCTTCGAGCTCCGATCCCAGGACGAGGCCGTCTGGCGACCGGCCCTTCAGCGCCTCCAATCCCGCGCCTGGGGCGTGGGCTCCCTGATCGGCTACCTCCACGACTCCGGGCGCCACGACGAGGTCTTCTCCCTGATCGCTGAGGAGTTCGACTACGGCGATCCCAACACGGCGGCGATCTACCTCCTGAACCGAGCTCCCGAGGTCGCCCGCGTCGCCGACTGGACCGCCCAGGAGCGACACCTCCACTCCATCGTCGACCCCCTGCAGCGAGCCGACACCCGCCTCGTCGGCGCTGTCGGCGACCACCTCAACCGCCTCGGACAGGTCGAGTCCTCTCGCACCTACCTGCAGGCCGCCGTGGACTTCCGAAACGAAGACTACCGGTCCATGCTCGGCGCCGTCCTCCTCTCCCAGGGCGACCGTGACGCCGCCATGGATCACTTCGAACGGTGGATCGAGCTCTTCCCCGAGCCCTCCGCCCTGGAGAGCGTCCTCCTGCGCTTCGAGCTCGCCGGCGACTCTGACGGCGCCGTCCTCTTCCTGGACCGCATCGCAGACAACCCTCGCCTCCAGCCCGTCGCCCTCCCCAAGAAAGTCCTCTACGACGTGGAGCGCCACGCCGACCCCGCCCGGGCCGTCGACGACCTCCTCGTTCACCTCGCCGACACCCTCACCCTCCCCTCCCGTTCCTTCGCCCAACGAGGCGACCAACAGGCATTCCTCTCCCGGGAGGAGCTCGCCAGGAACACCCTGATCGCCTCCATGGAAGCCATCGCCGCGCTCGGCCACCTCGACCTCGTCGAAGAGACCCTCGATCGCGACGATCTCCCCGTGGCCACCGACGGCCGGCACCTCACCCCCTTGCGCCTTCGCCTGGCCCTGGGCCGAGACGACCTCGACGAAGCCAGCCGCCTCGCCCAGGAGCTCATCGACGCCGCCGAAGACGGCCAACGCCGCCAGGAGCTCCGCCTCTCCCTGGCCCGACGCTTCGTGGCCTTCGGCGCCTACGAGCCCGCCCGAGCCATCGTCGACGACGCCCTCGCCAGCCAGACCTCCTTCCGCGACCACGACGCCATGGTCCTCTCCATGGGCCTTCACCTCCTCATGGGCGAAGAAGAGCACCTGACCGCTGCCATCGAGACCTACCTCGACAGGGTCCCCAACCGCCTGGAGGCCCGCCGGACCCTCATCGACGAGCTCCGCCGCCTCGGCCGCGACGCCGAGACGATCCAGCTCATCCGCGCCACCGCCGACCGCCACCCCACAGCCAGCCTGATCCGCCAGGGGCTTGTCGCCGCCATCAACCTCGCTGACGTCCCCCTGACCCGAGAGTTCACCGAGAAGTTCGTCGCCCTCGGCGACAACCCCTACCGGGACCTCCTCGCCATCGCCGAGCGCCGGGTCAACGGCACGGAGCCCATCCTCATCCTCCCCGTCATCGACGCCCTCCGCGAGATCCGTCCCGCCGCCCTCACCCCTCGGCTCCTCGAGATCCAGGTCCTCTTCCGAGGCGGCCACATCGACGAGGCCCGCGAGGCGCTCCTCTCGCTTCACGCAGACACCGGCGCCCACCGCGACAGCACCGCCGAGATCGTCGAGCTCCTCGCCAGCGAGCAGCTCGATATCGAGCTGGCCCGGGTCCTCGCCCCGGAGCTCACCGACGACGCCCTCTGGCCCCGGACGATCATCCGTATCGCCGAAGCCGAAGTAGGCCTGGGCTTCCCCGACCGAGCCTCCACCTGGCTTGACCGCCTCGACAGCTCCGCCGAGAACCCCGGCCTCTGGCGCCTGGAGCTCGGCGATCGCCTCGCCAAGCGGCAGCGCTTCGACCAGATCCCCCTGGCCCTGAGCACCTTCTCCGACAACGACCTCCCCCCCCACGGGCTCTACCTGCGAGCCCTCCACCACCTCGCCACGGGTGACGAAGAGCAGGCCCAGCAGGCCGTCGAGGATCTCCGCCGGGCCAACGCCACCGGCGTCGGCCGGTACCGCTCCCACTACTTCGGCGTCCAGGCCTCCCTCGCCGGGGACTGCGAGAGCTGCGCCGACACCCTGATCGGCGAGATGATGTCCATCCCCACCCGGGACTCCAACAGCGTCTCTGTGCCCCTGCAGCTCGTCCTCAGAGCCGCCATGCACCAACCCGGCGGCCCCGAGGCCATCCGACGGTTCCTCGAGGAGCACCGCCCCCGCCTCGTCGACGGCCAGGGCGTCACCTGGACCCAATTCGCCGGTCAGCTCGCCGGCGCTTTTGAACAGACCGGCGACCCCGAAGGGGCCTACGGCTTCTACCGAGACCGGATCTGGCAGTCCCTCTTCGTCCGCGAAGACGACCGCTCCCTGCCGGTCTACCTGAACAACCTGGCCTACACCTACTCCACCACGGATCGCCACATCGACCGCGGCCTCGACAAGATCACCCGGTCCATCGTCCTCGCCGGCGAGCGCAACGCCAGCTACATCGACACCCTTGGGTGGCTCCTCTACCGCACCGGCGACCTCGAAGCCGCCGAAGCCGAAATCCGCCGCGCCCTCCGCGAGTACGACGGCCCCCCCTCGGGCCTCCGCGAGCTCTACTCTCACCTGGCCATCATCCTCACCGACCGCGGCGTCTACGACGAAGCCGCGTGGCTCCACGTGTACCTACACCGCCTGGCCCTCAACGACATCGAATGGTGAGCCCGTTGTGTAATCCACGTTGACCGGCTGGCCCGCAGCCCGCAGCTGGCCCGCAGCCCGCAGCGGGCCTTGGCCCGCGAGGACTCTCGGGCGAAGCCCGACTCGCCCAGCCTCGTGGCCTTGGCCCGAGGAGAGGTTCCGCGCCGCCCACGATCCCCGGAACACTGGCCCGCAGCGGGCCTTGGCCCGCGAGGACTCTCGGGCGAAGCCCGACTCGCCCAGCCTCGTGGCCTTGGCCCGAGGAGAGGTTC
>SKON01000277.1 GCA_007120035.1 Myxococcales bacterium | reverse complement strand
GAGACCTTCTGGGGTGGCTACTCCGGCTACTTCCGGGACCCCGACGGCCATCTCTGGGAGGTCGCCCACAACCCCTTTGACTCCATCGTCGCCGAGACTCCGCCGCCCCGTGAAGAGCGCCTCGGCTGGGTCGGCGGTAGCATGGCCCTCGGAGCCGGCGCTTCCCTGGCCGCGCACTACTTCTTAGACCTCGCCCCAGGCCAGGTCGCCGCCGCCAACTCAGGGTTCATCTACGGGTATATCACGTCCTTCATCATCGCTGAGTTCTTCACGTCCACCCGGGAGTGGGAGCGCGCCCTCATCCTGGGAGGGCTCGGAGGGGTAGCCGCCGGGGCCCTGATCGGCACAGGGCTCCGCCTCACCGCCGGCGATGTCGCCTTGGTCAACCTCGGATTTCTCATGTCCCTGCTCACCGTCTTCGTCCTCGACGAGTTCGCCTGGGGCACCGCCGTGGGCTCCCTCCTCCTTCGGAACGAGATGGTCTTTTTGGGCTTCTTGATGGCTAGCATGACCGCCGGCGGCGTGGTCGCCAGGCTATACCCTATGGATCGCATTCGGGTCCGTATGATCGGCACAGGGGGAATCCTCACCGCCCTGGCCTTCGGCTTCTTCACGGCCGTCGCCACCAACTCCGATGCGGCCGTCCTGGCCTCCATGCTCCTGGGAACCACCGCAGGCATGGCCGGCGTGGGATACGCCACCCGGGGATTGGACGCCCACTTCCGGCACTCCCCTGACGACCCACTCCTCGGCCGCTGGCAGCCCGGACTCGCCCCAACCCTCGACGGCCGTGGCGCTACCTTCTCCCTCACCGGCCGGTTCTAGCGGGATACCTATGATCGACACCAATCTCGTCACACTTCGACGGTTCGAAGGGGAGTTCGAAGCCAACCTGATCTGCACCTTCTTGCAGGAGGCCGGAATCCCCGCCACCGTCGAGGTCGATCAAGCCGGAGCGCCCGGCACCAGCGTTTCTATCGTCGTCGACGTTCGCCTGGTGGTCCCCGCGTCCCACGAGCGAGAGGCCGAGCTTCTCGTCGGCCAGATGGAGCGCTCCGAGCTCTCCGAGGCGGACCTCACCCATCAGGCCATGGGGAGCGCGGGAGGAGACTGGGCCGGCGACGGCGAGGACACGGACGCCGAAGGACCCGGCCCAGGCCCTCGCTCCCTGACCTGTCCGAAGTGCGGCAGCAAGAAGTCCGGCTTCACCTTTAGCTACTACATCTACTTACTCGTGATGTGTGTTGCTTTCGCCATCGGCCTGATCCTCCGCTTTGCCCTCGATTCACTCCTCGTAGGCACCATCGCGCTCCTGCCCGCTCTGGCCCTCCTCGTCTGGGGGTTCATGAACCGCAACCGCATTCAACGGTTCTGTTTCAACTGCGATCACCGGGGTGGAGTCCAGGAGTTTCAACCCGGAGATGACTGAGCGCTAAGTGTTTCCCCAGCACACATACAACACGCCGGTTCGTTGCCATAGACGGCGGATTGCGCTTTCAAGCACGACGCACGACACAGACTACCACCCAGGGAGATCCCTCCATGCTCGTTCAAGACATCATGACCGCCAACCCTGTCACCGTTGAGGTGACCGACACCGTCCAGGACGTCATCGACGTACTCAACGACATGGACATTCGCCACGTCCCGGTGGTCGACAGCGGCGTGCTCTCCGGCATGGTCAGTGACCGGGATCTCCGGGACTTCACGCTCCCCATGATGATCCGGTTCAGCAACCCCGAGCGGGCCGCCGAGCGCTGCAACACCCCGATCTCTCAGGTGATGCACTCCGACGTCCTCACCGTGGGCTCCGAGTCCGATATCTCCGAGGTCATCGAGGTCATGATCGACCATAAGATCGGCGCCGTCCCGGTCTGCGACGAGATCGAAGGTCGCCTCGTGGGCATCGTCAGCTACATCGACGTATTGCGCGCCGTCACCGAGCTGATTTAACCCCACCCGCCAGCGCTCGTGTGGGCCCCTCGCACCTCCCGCCGCACTCGCCGTCCCCGAGCCTCGTAGAGATCTCGGTAGAGCCGCAAGAAGATGTAGGCCCCCAGCTCCAACCCTTGCTGGACCTGATAGGCATGGCGAGGGTTCTCGGCGTAGGGCCTGTCGAGGATGCCGTAGAAGTCCTCGGCGTGATCCTCGTCGAGCTCGGCGTGGAGGTCGTAGTGGATCATCTGGTCGGCCTGCAAAAACCCCCGCTCCACGATCCACTTGCTGTGTCGCGCCGAGATCCCCGAGAAGAGGTCCTCGATGATCCCCAGGGTCCCCAACGCCGTGTAGAGATCGTCCTGCTGGCACACGCCGGCCAGGCAGGTGTTAAACGCCCGCACCTCGGGCCAGAGAGCCCGGGCCTCTACCTCTTCTCTTGGAACGCCGAGTCGGTCCAGAAGCGTCAGAAAGGTGTTCTCATGGGCCCTGGAGAGATCCCCGTTGCCGTGCTCGTCGCCGACATTCTCCAACAGCCGCAGGCGCCACTCGGCCACGGGCAGCCGCCCGGCCAACACCGTCATGGGCCGGCAGAAAAACGTCACGGCGAAGAAGAACTGCACCTGGGTCTCCACGAAGTCATCCCGCGAGAAGCTCCCGTCTCTCAGGGCCTCAAAGTAGGGGTGGGAGTCCACGTCGATCCGCTCGTGAAGAGCTCGAATATAGTCTCTCATCTCTAAATCTCCGATGTCGCTAAGTGCACCCAGGGAGCATTGCCCATCACCCCGGGCTTCGCAAGGCCATAGACCGTGCAGGTCGCCCCGGCTCGCAAGCCCTGCTCTTCCAGAAATCCCAGATGGCCCGTCATCCTTCGGTCCAGCCCGAAGCAGGCCAGGGACCCGGGCTCACCGTGGTCCAGGATCTCATCTCCACACCGGCGCAGATAAGCTCCGAAGCCTCGCTTCCATCCCGCCGGCCCCCGCACCAGGTGTACCAGCGGCCAGGGCTTGCCCGTGCTCTTCAACCGCAGGTCCTTCTTACCCACCGTCGTCGTCCAGTCATCGGGCCCGTCGGTGGCGCCCCAACTAAAGTCCACACCTGCCGGGCCGGCGATCTCCTCGACATCGCCGACCAGCCCGGCCAGCGATTCGGGGGGCTCGAAGTAGAGAGCCAACTCGGCCACGGGGCGGACCAGCCGGGCCACGTGAAAGGGCTTGCCAGCGGCCATCCGCGTAAAGTCTCCCCGAGCGCCGCGCATCCCCGCCCCGAAGGCCACGTCCCACCGCCGCAGCTCCCTGGTCTTCAGCATCTGCGTCAAGCACCGCCGCAAGATCCGGGGCCCCAACCGCCCGCCGCGCCACCGCTCCGCCACCTTCATGTCCCCCAGGTAGGCCGCGCAAAACTCCTCTTCGCCGCGCCGCATTCGCTTGAACACCCCGGCGATCGACCCCACCACTTCTCCCCCCTCGGTGGCGACCAAGAAATGGGCATCACCCATCTCCGAGAAGAACCGGTGGTAGTCCTCGCCATGATCGATCGAAAAGTAGTCGGCCCCGTCGCCGACGGGGTACTCGATGGCCTCCTCGAGGGCCCGCAGACCCTCGACGTAGGGCCCCAGCTCATCTGGCCGCAGGTAGTGAATCTCCACTTCTTCTTTACTCATTTACTCACCACCACCTCGTCGAAACCCCACCTCGATCCGCTCGTAGAAGAGACTCCGGTCCTTCGACCGAAGCTCGTCCCTCAGCTCATCGTCGAACCGAAAATGAGGCTCAAAGTAGGCCCGCAGACTCCGCTGGTTATTGAGCTGCCGGATCAACAGCGCCGCCCCCGGGGCCGCCTTCTCACATATGAGCTCTCCCCATCGTCGCCCCACCTCCTCGTCGGTCCAATCAAAGAGGTTCGACAGGCTGATCACGCCGAATCGCTCCAACCTCTCGACGTCCGTCAGCGTCCCCTCGATGAGCTCCACCTCCAGGCGTCGTCCGCACTCGTGGTAGGGCAGCGGCGCCAGATACCGACCCAACAAGATATGGTGCAAGAACGGGTTCTCTCCGGCGTCTGGCCGGGACAACCCCTCCTCAAAGACCCGCTGAAAGTACCCGGGATAAGACCCTGGCTCGGCATGGCGAGTGGCGTCAGGGCCGAACATAGCGTTTAAGAACGGACCGTTGAACACCGCCTCGAAGGCGGCCGGCCAATACGGGCTGTCAAACCACTGCCCGCGCAGCTCTCGTCGCCGCTCCTCCCTGGTGGCTGCAGCGAAGAACTCCTCCAGCTCCTGGGAAGGCGCCACATACTCCTCAACAAACCCCTTCAACGTCCGAAAGAGCCGCTCGAAGTCGCCGCCCTGCCCCTTCAGCGCCTGCAGGTCACCAGCCTCCACAGCCCGGGCCTTTCGTCGCAAGAGCTCGAGCTGATCGGGATTAAAGTCAAAGGCCGACACCTCCAGGTCCGGATACCGTCGCTTCAACTCAAAGGCCGTGCACCCGCCGGAGGCCACCACGAGCACCGCTTCGGGGTTCACCCTCTCCACGAGCCGAACCTCCAGCAACGGGTCCTCCCGAACGACCGCGAACTTTGCGACCACGACTACTCCTCCCCTCGCTGATCCAGAAACTCCGACGGCCGATACACCTCGATCGAGAGATCTCTGCGCACGTCCAAGAAGTCGGAGTCGTTGGACACCAGCACCACCTGCGCTGCCCCCGCCAGGGCCGCAAACTTCCGGTCGCTCCTGTCTGCGATCACGTCGAATAGCTCCTCGTCTACGGACCCATCAAAGCGCCCCTGCTCCAGAAAAAGCTCTGCGAAGTACGCCTCGTCCAGGGGCGGTATCTTCCCCACTACATGCAACGACTCTCGCCGCGTCCCCTCGTTCCAGATCAGCAGGAGCTCCCCGGCGGCGATCTCCTCCACGATCCGACGCGACGAGCTCCCCGACTTGAAGCCGGCGGCCACCAGGATGTTCGTGTCTACCACCACTCCCTTCATCCGAGCCCCTTCTGGTACGACGGGTGGCTCACGTCGATCAGCTTCGTTCGCCGATCCTGGCGCTCAAAGTGTATCGCGTAGAACCACGGCCCGCCATAGCAGAGGTAGAGCTTCAGCTCCCCAGCACCGAGCACCTTCAGCGGTGGATCATCGGCGGGAAACTCAAATCGCGTAAACCCGTCGTCGGTCTCCACCACCTGATCCACTCCCTCCACCCGTATCAAATCCGCCCACTTCGGATTGAGCTGCGCCGCCACATACCGACGCCGCAGATAGGTGCCGTCGAAGACCAGGCGGACAAAGATCTGAGGCCCCGACGACGAATGCATCACCACCTGGGGATCGAAGATCCGCTTGAGCCACCCCAGAAACCCACCGTGGCCATGCTCCTCGATATGCTTGACCACCTGCTCTCGCCATCGCAGGTGAAACTCATGGGCCAACACAGGCCGTTCCGACTCGATCGGCGGGATCGCAAGCGAGAACGGCATCAGCACCTGGCTCTCCTCCATCTCCGGCGAGGCCGCCACCCACACCTCGGGCTCCCCTGAAATCTCGACCGTGCATCGTATGGCTGGGGCGGTCAAAGCTGACCTCCACCCTCGCTCCACCGAAGGATCGGTCGCGGCGTCCCATCCGGCGCATTGCCGATTGTCCAGATGTCCTCGAAGTCCCAACCCAAGAACTTTTCGTCGTCGGCGAAGTCGACGGTCTCCAGACCCGTCATTTCACTACTCCCACCCGATATCTCCCCGGCTGCCACGTCGTGCCCGCTCGTCCCTAGATCCCAGTATGACGACGAGATGTTATGAGAGAGGACACGACCGATAAAGCCACCCACTCGACTCCCCTCCTCCAGGTTCATGAGCGCGCCAGAAGAGTACGCGTTTTCAATCCCTCCGTCGCTCAATCCCGCGAATCCGCCGTAGGCTTCCTCGCCGGTGACCGGCCCCGTGGCAAAGCTGTTCTGGATCGATCCGCTCGTGTGAAAACCCACAAAGCCCCCGATATTCTGCGCGCCGCTCACCGCTCCCCGCGCCCAGGAGTCGGTGATCTCGTTGCCCAACATGGTTCGGCCCACGAGCCCGCCCACTCGCCAGGGGCCAGACACATCCCCCGCCGCGGAGGTACGCGAAATCCCGCCGCGATTCTCACCGACCAGACCACCGATCCCTCCGGGGGTGTTCAGATCTCCTCCCGTGCCTATCACCTCGACGGAGGCCCCCGAGTCACGGATCAATCCTGAATTGAACCCGGCCATTCCCCCGACAACGAGAACTCCCTCGACCTGCCCGGTCACCACACTCCCCTCGATCGATCCGTCGTTATACCCCACCAATCCTCCGACGTAGTCGCTCCCAGTGATCGCGACGTTCGTCAACGACACCCCAAAGATCTCCCCCCCCGCGCCAATGTACCCAAAGAGCCCCACATAGTCGCCGGCGCTCTCCACCGTCAGGTCTCGGATCTCAAACCCATTGCCCCGGAAGCTGCCCGTGAATGGAGCGTCCTGATCTCCGATGGCAGAAAACTCAGTCACCTCATCCATGTCGAGGTCCCGAAGCAATATGTAGGCCCGCTGCACCGTCACCGCGCTCGTGCCGATCAGCCCTAGCTGAAAGGGATTGCAGATCCTGTACGGGTCCTCGGGAATGCCTTCGCCCCCACCAAAGGCATCAGTCGCCTCGTGATCGCAAGACCGCTCAAAGATCACCGTTCCGCCGGTCATCGCCAGGGGCTCCAGGATCTCCAACGTCTTCTCTCCAAACACCTCCGAGGTCATCGCGCACGTGGACTCTCCATGAACGTCGGTCGCCGAGCAGGACCCGATCTGATTCCCCTCTCCCGACGCATCGACCACGGGGATGTCCCCGATCCGGGGGTTTCCGAACTCGTCGGCGAGGAGCACGACGAGGACGGCCTCATCGACGCCGTCTGCCACCGGGGTGTCCGTGGTGGAGATCCAGGAATGTTCCTCCGAGGCGGCGGCCGCCACCACGTCGAAGCTGTCCGTCTCCGAGGCCAGGAGGACCTCATCGCGGCTCAGTGCTGCCTCCAACACCAGCCCTGTCCCGGCCTCCTCGATGACCACCGTAAACGAGGCGACCCCGTCAGGGCCGGTCAGCACCACGAGGTCACTGCCTTCCCCGAGCTCCACATCGCTCGACGTGATCGAGACCTCGTGCCCGGCGATTCCCGGCAGACGCTCCCCCTCGTCGAGCACGGCGATCTCCACCGTGAAGGGCTCACCAGCGACGACGACCTCTGGCGGCTGCGTCGCGACGACGAGCTCCGGTTCGATCTCGATCTCGTCGGCGTCGGGCTCAAAGCGCAGCTCATCGAGGTCCTCGAAGAGTCCCTGGCAACCCACCGCGACCACCACAGACAGGATCAACCCTCCTCTGAGCCCCTTCCTCATCGCTCCACCTGACATCACTCCTCCTGCCACTGTAGAACCGGCCGCACCTCACCGTCCGGAGCCATTCTCATTTCCCACACGCTCTCAAAGTCCCAGAGCGGACTAAAACTCCCCTCGTCGCCGAAGCCTGCCGTCACAAGGCCTGTGATCCCGCTCCCCGACCACACACCAGCCCCTTCGGACATCTCGCTGGACTCCTGATCCCAGATGCATTCGTTCACAGCGGCGAAGGTCCGCCCCCCGAACCCGCCGATCCGGTTCTCCCCTCCGGGAGTCACCCGCCCCGACGAATAGGAGAGGTAGATAGTACCAAGGCCGTCCCCTACGAAACCACCGGTGTACTCGCCACCGGCCACCTGGCCGGTGGAGTAGGACTCTCGAACGTCGCCGCCTGAGTTCACCCACCCCACGAACCCACCCACACGCTGCTGCCCGCTCACGTTCGCTGAGGTGTACGTCTCTTCGATCAATCCAGCATCGTGATATCCCACAACGCCCCCGACGACGTTCTGCCCGGTTACAGGCCCCAGGGCGTAGGATCTGGAGATATCTCCTGCGTTCCGCCCCACCAGACCACCGATCCTGCTCCACTCTGGACCACCGAGAGGAACGAACACCGACGTCCCCGTCACCTCCACGTCCGCAAAGGAGTCATCGATCTCTCCAAAGTTTTCAGCCACCAATCCGCCTACGGTCACCTCTCCCTGGACCTGTCCCGACGCCGACGAACCCCGGATCACGCCGTGGTTTACCGCCGCCAGCGTCCCTACAGTGCTGCCTCCAACCACATCGACATCACGGAGGTGTACCCCGTCGATCTCTCCGCCTTCGCCCACCACCCTGAAGAGCCCCACTCCATCGGTCTCCTCGTCATCGATCTGGAGATTGCGGATCGTGAAACCCCCGCCATCGAAGTGCCCGTCAAAGGGAGACTCATCGTCACCGATCATCGTAAACTCCGTGACGAGCACCAGATCGAGATCCCCGGTTAGCAAGAACGACGCCGACCTGTCCGTGTCCTCACCGCCGACCAACTCGAGATGATGGGCACTGCAGATTTGAAAAGGATTCTCCGGGGTTCCGTCCCCGCCGCCAAACTCGTCGACAGCCCCCGGATCGCAGGGGACCACGAAGTTCGCGGTCCCCCCAACCATGTCCAGGGGCGACGTAATCGCCAACACCTTCGACCCCGCCGTCGTCGAGCTCATCGTACATCGGGATTCGCCTTGCTCGTCCGAGGCAGGGCAGCTCCCGTAGGTGTTTCCGCCACCAGACGCCTCAAAGGTCGGCTCCACCCCGACCAGGGCGTTTCCGAACTCATCACCGAGAACGATAGTGATCTCCGCTTCATCCACCCCGTCGGCCACGGTGGTTCCCCAGGCCGTGATCGACGACCCACCTTCGGCGGCCGCCGCGGCGACCACGTCGAAGGACTGAGTCACCGTCTCGACCCATCCCTCGTCATCCTCCACGGCCGCCGTCAACTCTACCCCCTGCCGGGCTGTCTCCAGTCGCGCCTGAAACTGAGCAACACCATCGGCGTTCGTCATCGCCGTAAGCTCGTCCTCTCCATCGGCGAAGGAGCCGGTGTTCAGCGAGAGGTTCATCATCAGCCCTCCCACAGAACCTCCCTCGTTGGTTGGTCGCTCCACCAGGACCCCTACAGTGAAGACGTCGCCCGCCACGACCACCTCCGGCGGCTTCTGGCTCACCGATAGCTCCAGCCGAGCCGCCTCATCGGTGGAGCCCGCGTCGAACTCCACCTCGCTAAGATCTTCGAAGATCCCCTGACACCCCAACGCCGAGAGCACGGCAACAAGCACCAACATTCGCAAGGCATTCATCCTGACTCCTCGTGCCACCTGAGGACTCCAAAAGCCCGTCCATCATACCACCTTCACCTCAACGATTCAGGCAGGACTCAGGCAAACTTCAGGAAAGATTCAGGTCGACCGCGAACTTTGCGACCACGCGCCGCCCCGACGATCGGAGCGGACCCCGCGAACCCCGTGTCGCCACCCTGAGGTCTGCCACCGCGCTAAGATCTGCCGGTTCTTCTCTCTCCCCGGGAGTCAGCGAGCTCTCCGGCAAAGCTAACGACGCGCGACCCCGGGCACCCCGGTGCGGGCTCCGAAGATAGATCTGATTCAGGACCGACCGAAGGTCCTCGTGATCCTCCTCTTCTAATCCCTGCAGGAGCATCAACGCTGGTGCTGTCCGAGACGCGATCTGAGACGCCAGTGCGATGCGCTCTTCGGCACTGGCCTCCTCGCGCAGCAACTGCATCGCCTCCATCACGTAGGGGCTCTCCACGTAGAGCCGCCGAGCGAGCTCGGGAAAGAGCGCCTGCGAACCGGTCTGGCGATACATCCTCAGAATGATCGCGAGGCCCGTCTCTGGAGACCAATCGGCGCCCGTCACCCATCGCCGCAAGGTCTCCGCATCTGTGGTCTCGTCGAAGAGCGCCGCCACCCGCTCTTCGAGCTCTTCCTGTCGACCCTCTTCGTAGAGATGAGCCAGCAGCGGGCGCCACACGAACATCGAGGACTCGCCGGTCCCGATCGCGCCACGAAGGGCGACCTCGTACTTCCCGTCCCAGCGCAGCATCCGATGTACGTCCGCGACGTCGTTGGAACGGCTATGGCCGTTGGCCAACTGAAAGGTGTAGCCCATGGACTCCACCCCCTCGAAGAGCCCCGAGATCTCTTCGACTCGCCCCTGTTCCTCCAGAATTTTTCCGAGCAAGACCAGGTGGGGTTGCGGGTACTCCGCCGTCGTAGAGTCGAACCTCCCGCCCGGGCGATACCGCTGCCACTCCAGAAGGTACCGCTGGTCGGGGCGATCCAGGATCGCTCGGACAACGGCCTCGGCCTCCTCCCAGCGCTCCAGGTGGATCAGGACCGAGAGCTCCAACTCTGGGAGCAGGTCCTCCGTTTCGGAGAGAAAAGTCTCCAGGGACTCCCGGGCGCCTGAGACGTCGCCGAGCTGTTCTCGTACCTGCGCCTGGCTCAGATAGCGGAGCGGGTCGTCAGCGGCGTGGCCGCGCATGACGAGCCGGGCGGCCGACTCCAAAAGAAATCGTCTCGACGTGAACCGGACGGCGAACCTCAAGACCTCCTCATCGTCTTCGTGGAGATCCACGAGCTCGTCGAAGAGGTCGCCCACTTCTCTCAGGTACCCCGAACGCCAGTAGAGCTCCCCCAGGTGGTCCGCGACCGTCGATGACCGGTGAGCCTCCCAGGCCGCCTCGAGCACCTCGATTGCCAGGGCTCGATCCTCGAACTCCTCGGCGATCCGATATGCACGCAGGGCCGCGTCCTCATCGTCTCGACGATCACTGTATGCTCGCAGCAACGCCCCACCCACCACGGGATCCCCCTCCTGCAACGCGGTCCTCGCCGCATCCAGAAGGTCTTCGGTCTCCGTGGACTCCACGAGGGCGCCCACGTCCACCACCTCCAGCGTCGCCGCCTCCTCCTCGGCGGGAGCCCTGTGGGCACAGCTCGCGAAGAGACAGACCACGACAAATGCCAAAACCCAGCCAGGCAGACCTGCGCGCAAAACCATGGATCATCCGCTTAAAGACTTTTCGATCGCGTCGGTCAGTGTATCGGGCTTGACGTCGTGGTCAACCGAACCGATTGACGTCCACCGCTGAACTCGGGTCAATTAGCTCCGTATAGAGCTCTCGTTTCTTTCTCCAGGTCGTCGCCGCCCAGGACCCCGCGAACCCAAGAGTACAGATAGGCCCGGGGAAGTAGAACCCCTTCCAGGGGTGCGCGCGCAGCGCGCGTGGGGTCGCCGGAGCTCTGCACGGCGTACGATGAAGGGCCGGGCCCCGCGAACCCGGCAGCGTGAGCACTCCGCCCATAAGATTATCGAATCGCGACTGCAGAATGCGCGGCGAAAGTCGGTGCGGTTTCCATTCCATAAGGGGCGGCGAGAGACGCACCTCTGAAGGGTACGTGTCATGACCTGAGCCATTACGACGTGAAACGGAAGGTCGAGCCAGACAATTGCTTCGGCGCGTCGCCAGGCAATCTCTCGAGCTACGGAGTAGTTGCCGTCGACTACCCATCGGTCGCCGGAAGTCGCGTCGGCGACGAGGTCTCGAAAGTGGATTTGCGCCATCGATCAGCGGGTCTACCTTTACCCTCAATCTTCAAGTCGCCGATACGAACGTGACTCGGATCACGCTCTGTGACAGAATCTCAGGAGCGTGGACGGTTCACGGGTAGGAGCATTATGAATGCGGGCGTACCCTCCGCGCATAGGTGATCGAGATGGCCAAGGCAGACCAAATCAAGGCGCTAATCCGTTGCCACGCAGAGGGCGACGATGCGCGATTTTACGCTGTTGCCATGCAGGTCGCAGCGCAGGCGGCTCGATCTGGCCACGGCAACTTCGCTCAAGAGCTTCGCGAGTTGGTGGACAAGGCCAAGGCTCAGTCAAAAGCAGACACCTCGGCACAGTCCTCGCGCCCTGTACCACTCGCGCAACCTCGCGGCGAGCTTGCGGGCCTGCTCACTGTCAGTTATCCGAAGACCAGGCTTACGGATATGGCGCTGAATGAGCCGCTCGACAAGCAGCTCGACCGCGTGATCCTGGAACAGCGCCAGCGAGAGCGCCTCCTCTCCCATGGCTTCTCTCCGGTGCGTAAGCTGCTACTCATTGGTCCGCCCGGGACCGGCAAGACCATGACCGCGTCGGCCCTCGCTGGCGAGCTGGGCCTACCACTTTTCACGATCCAGCTCGATGGGCTTATCACAAAGTTTATGGGTGAAACCGCGGCTAAGCTCCGTGTCGTCTTCGAGGCACTCGCAGCAACTCGCGGGGTATACCTCTTCGACGAGTTTGACGCACTTGGTAGCCAGCGGGGTATGGGCAATGACGTCGGTGAGATTCGGCGCGTCCTTAACTCCTTCCTCCAGTTTCTCGAACTGGACAAATCAGATAGCCTGGTCGTCGGTGCCACGAACCACGTGGATCTACTCGACCTGGCGCTCTTCCGCCGCTTCGATGCCGTGTTGGAGTATGGATTGCCGACGCGGGACATCGCGCTTGAAGTGGTGAAAGCTCGACTCGCTCTGCTCGACACCTCTACGGTCGACTGGGAAGCAGCTATCTCAAGCGCGATGGGATTGAGTCACGCAGAGATCGCCCGGGCATGTGAACAGGCGGCGAAGGACGCTCTCCTTAACGACACGACTGTCCTCGAAACAAAGGGGCTGGTCGCAGCGCTGGATGAGCGTCGGACGATGCGTCGTAAGACCATTTAAACTAGTGAATGGAACCCGTCGATGGCCTCCAAGCGAGACCGCCCGCATATCCAAGTTCCTGCCCAACCTTGGCGAACACGGGAAGACTACACCCCACATCGGGGCGGCGGTTCACCGAAGAGCCCTGGTCCCCCATCCTTGGGTCGTCCTGCCCACGGCAAGTCGCTTGAGGAAGCCCTCGAAGACGCGACGAGTCGCGCGACGCAGCGCCGTGACGCGGCCGCCGTGGACATTGCTGGTGCGACCCCTGGGATATACCTGGAGTTCGAGTCGTTCCCGGGGTGGGACCTGGCGCTGCAGAGCATGGAGAAGCGGCGCGCCAAAGATCCTCGTCGGCACATCGAACTCGTCGCAGTCACCGAACACGTCGAGGGTGAGGGCGACACTGCCGTCCGCACGCAGCGCGCGGCGGTCTTCGTCCCTGATGGCGCGGTCGGCCACTTCCTGGGGCAGCTCGAGAAGTACATGGACACGGCGCCGAAGAAGTATCGCGAACGTCGACACGAGAACGTTTACGACCGCGTAGCCAGCGTGCGGCTTGCGGCCCTGCGCGCGCTATGGACGGATGTCGACGAAGCGTTCCCCAGGGGCGACGACGACACGATTTGGTGGGAGGTTTGGCTCCGACGCACCGACGGCCAGGAGGTCGCGCGGCTACAAGAGTACTGCGACCAGATAGACGCCACTATCTCGCCGCGCCGGATCATGTTCGACGACCGCATCGTGACGCTCGTCTCCGCGTCCCCGAACACGCTTGCGGGCTCGCTCGACGTGATGGGGGACATCGCCGAGCTTCAACGCGCGAAGGAGACAGCCACGTTCTTCGTGGAAGAGAAGCCCGGAGACCAGGCTGAGTGGACCAAGGACCTCGCCGAGCGGACTACCGCAGCACCATCCGATGCCCCCGCGGTGTGCCTGCTCGATACAGGAGTGAACGCGGGACATCCCCTGCTCGAAGGCTCACTTGCTCCGGAAGACCGGCACGCCTGCGACCCGACATGGGGACTCAACGACAACGGTGGCGGACCCCAAATGGAGGGGCATGGAACGGCGATGGCTGGTCTCGCGCTCTACGGCGACCTGGTAGACCGCCTCGCCGATAGCGCGTCGCTCGAGCTTCGACATCGCTTGGAGTCCGTGAAGATCCTGCCCCCGTCGGGAGAGAACAAACCGGACCTCTACGGCGCCGTGACGGCGGAGGCGACGAGCCGACCCGAGATTCAGGCACCAACGAGGCGTCGAGTGTTCTCCATGGCGGTCACAGCGAAGGATGGGCGCGACCGAGGCCAGCCCACCTCATGGTCCGCCGCGGTGGATGCGCTGGCGTCCGGACGCAGCTTCGACCCCCACGACAAGGGCCTGAAGTACATCGATGAGCACGAGGACGCCTCCCGCCGCCTCTTCGTCCTGAGCGCAGGGAACATCGAGGGGACGGTCCTGGCACGCGACCACATCTCTCGAAGTGACGTCGAGCCAGTCCACGATCCCGCCCAGGCCTGGAACGCCCTGACCGTCGGCGCGTTCACCGACAAGGTGATCATCACCGACCCAGATTGGAAAGGCTGGTCTCCCGTAGCACACCGTGGAGACCTATCGCCGTGGAGCACCACTTCCGTCACGTTCCAGCCCTCCTGGCCCATCAAGCCAGAGGCAGTCTTCGAAGGAGGGAACGTGGTACATGACGACGCCGACAATATCGACTTCCCCTGCGATGACCTGTGCCTGCTCACCACGTACTACAAGCCGGCAGAGAAGACGCTGGTTTCGACCTGGGCGACGAGCGCAGCGACTGCCCAGGCGGCACGCTTCTGCGCTGCCATCTCGGCGGAGTACCCAGACCTGTGGCCCGAGACGATCCGCGCGCTGGTCGTGCACTCGGCCGAGTGGACCGAGGCGATGCGAGGTCACCTCGCCCAGGCCGGAGGCAAGACAGCGCGAGCGCAGCTAGTCCGTCGATACGGGTTCGGTGTGCCCGACCTCACCCGGGCGCTTCGGAGCGCTTCGAACGCAGTCACCCTCGTCGCCCAAGACAGCATCCGCCGCGGTTCTATCCACTCCGACATCCTCGCCGGCTTCGCAGCCGACATCGCTGAGCGAGGCACCGTCGCGGTGTACCCTGTGACGGGTTGGTGGAAAGAGCTGAGAAAGCGCGACCGAAGCGAGTACGGAGCCCGATACGCCCTGGTGGTCACGATCGAAACCGACGAGGTCGATACGGACATCTGGACCCCCATCGCGAACCAGATTGGCGTAGCCACTCAGATCGAAACCTAGGAACCGGAGCACACCCCGACGCCCCGGTCTGATCCGCTGCCCCACCACAAGCCGGCTCCAATTCGCCCCCCTGCCTGCGGGGGGCAGCGCGCCGCTTTCTGCGCGCGGGGGATTGCCGCAAACCCAAAAGATTCCCCCCCAACAACACCTCCGCAACAACATTTGACAAACACCCCAACCATCTTCGATACTGCCTGACACAGCTCACTAAACCTGGGGAGACTTATGCCAGGCATCGAACAAACCTGCAGCGCCAGCATTGAGGATCTCACCGCCCAGCTCGCCAGCGAACTCCGCCCCCGCCTGGGAGTCCTCGACGCCCTCTTCGCGCCCACCCTGATCGTGGTCCCCAACGCCACCATCCAGACCTACCTCCAGCAGGAGCTCTCCCGACTCCTGGGCGTCACCCCCAACCTGGAGTTCCAGCTCATCCGCTCCTTCCTCCGCGACCGCCTCCCCGACACCGGCGAGTGGGCCCCCGAAAACCGCCGCATCATAGGCCTCGAAGAGCTCCACCATATCCTCGTCGCCCTCCTCCTCGACACCGACGAGCCCTGGCTCCGGGCCCTACCCCAGCTCCACGACTACCTCACCGCCGTCGCAGACCCCACGGCCCGCCAACGCCGCGCCTTCCAGCTCGCCGGCGAGCTGAGCCGCCTGTTTATGGAGTATAGCTTCTCCCGCTACGAGACCATCATCACCCGCTGGCGCAAACTCGGCGCCGACGGCCCCCGCCACCTCGACGGCGTCGAGCGCTGGCAGCAGGCCCTCTGGTGGAAGATCTTCGGCTCACCTGTCCAAAACCTCCCGAAACTCCTCACCCTCCCCGACGCCTTCCACGAGGTCTCCCCCGCCGACCTCCGCGTCCCCGGCGCCTTCCACCTCTTCGGCTTCGCCTACCTCGCCCGCCACTTCGTCGAGGCCATCGACCTCATCAGCCGACGCTCCCGGGTCCACCTGTACACCCTCCGCCCCACCACCGACGACCCCGACGAGACCCGGCTCCTCGACCTCTGGGCCACAGCCAGCCGCGACCACACTCGCCAGTGGCAGCAGCTCGAAACGCCCCCCACAAACGCGCCCCTATCGACTCGCCACGACCACGACACCTTCCTCCCCCGCGAACTCCACCTCCTCAACGCGGCCTCCATCCCCCGCGAAGTCGAGTCCATCGCCGAGGAGATCTGGACCGTCCTCCACCACCACGACACCCGCGGCGAGCCCGCCCCGACGGTCGCCGTGCTCATCGCCGGCGCCGACCAGCACGCCTACCAGGCCCACATCGAAGCCGTCTTCTCCCGGACACCGACGTGGACCTCCCCGACCTGGGCATCCCCGAGGACGAGATGGCCGTGGCCGCCATCTTCACCGAGCCCGGCCCCGGCCAGGCCGACACCGCCCTGGAGGATCTCTTCATCGCCCTCCTTGATGATACCCCGGCGGGCGCCGAGGTCCGCGGCGCCTTCTTCTCATTCAGCCTGACCTCCGTCGCCGAGGCGATGGTCGATGCCCATGACCGAGGCGTCGATATCCAGATCGTGCTGGGCAACACCAACCGCGCCGGCTCCGGCCAGGAGTTCAGCTCCGTCGGCACCTTACGAGACGGGCTCGGGTCGAACCTCACCATCTGCAGTGAAGACACCACCGACGGCGCCTGTCTGGGCACCAACATCCAACACAACAAGTTCCTCCTCATCTCCGAGGTCGGCGAGGGTCTTGAGCACCTGGTGGTCCAGAGCTCCGGCAACGTCACCAGCTTTCAACAGTTCCAGTACGATAACCTGGTCGTGGTCTCCGGCGACGAGGCTCTCTACGAGGGCTTCGAAGAGTACTTCTTCGACCTCCAGGCCGACGAGCGCGACCCCGACTACCACCGCGTCACCACCGGCGACCTCCCCATCACGGTGTACTTCTCACCCTATACCCAGGGCGACCCCGTCGAAGAAGATCTCCGAGAGATCAGCTGCGACGACGGCGGCGAGCTCTACCTGGCCATGGCCTTCTTCACGGACACCCGTTCGGACATCGCCCTCGCCCTGCGAGACCTCGACGACGCCGGCTGCGACATCCACGTGATCCTCCGCCACAGCGACATCAACTCTCCGGGCCAGTTCGTATGGAACGGCGTCCGCTATGGCGACATCAACCTCGGCTACTTCCCCGAGGAAGAGGAGATCCAACTCCACTCCAAGTACCTGGTCTACCGTGCCTTCAACGAGCAAGAGGGCCGCGAGGTCTCCATCGTCTGGACGGGCTCCCACAACTACACCCGGGCGGCCCTTCTAGACAACGACGAGGCCCTGATGCGCATCGAAGACGACGAGCTCTTCGAGGCCTTCCGCGACAACTGGTGGTTCATGCGGGACCGCGCCGAGACCCGTCACCCCTGAATCCGGCCTTGCATCTGGCCTTGCATCTCAGCGGACTCCTGACCCAAACTCCCACCACACCCGTCCGAGATATCTTGCGCGAGTACAAGCACCAGCAGAAGTACGTGACCCAGTTCATCAGCGACCCTAAGCGCGAGGAGACCCTCCGAGAGCACGTCCAGACCTGGCTCCCCGTGTTCAACAGCAACGGCAACGCCTGGGTCCTGAACATGGGCACGAAACTCTCCGGCCTCGGCGGCCGCCCCATCCTCACGGGCTCCCTCTTCAACTACAACATGGACGACAGCGACCTTCGAGAGCTCAAAGTGGTCTACTCCAGCTTCAAGCGCCTCGTAGAAGCTCTCTCCGGTAGCTTGGACCTCTAACGCACCTACCAACCACGAAGGCCCCACAGCCACACCGGGGCCATGCGTGTGTCTTCTCAGCCGTCAAGCCACGCCGTAGCGCGGGTGAAGGCCTCGTGGCCACCGGACAGGACAATCTCACCGTGGGCCACTACCAGCCGATCGAAACGCTGGGCAAGCACTGCACTGGTGCTCTCGACCATAGCGGCCCGATCCTTGACCTGCTTGCGCCATAGCCGCGCTTGCCCGGGGCGCTTCCAGGCACCGAGAAGGCGGAGCATTACCGGGCTCAGAAAGCCCGGTGTCCCCGACACGAGGTTGAAATATGAATCGGAGACCACGAGCGTGCCCGTGGGCCGATGCACGAAGACCGTCTCGTCGGCGATGGGCGCGCCGGCCAGAAAAAACGGGGTCAACACATCGCCCCAGTCAGGCGCTGCATCGGGGCCGAGCAGATGCTGGAAGGTGAGATCCGTACGCTTGGTGGGCAGGCCCGGGGCGGCCCAAAACTCCGCCCCCGGGTAGCGTTCGAGGGTCCGCGATACGAAGAGGTGGTGGTAGTTATTCGGCGCGATGATGACCGATACGTCGCCAAGGCCCGCGACACGGCTCGCGATCCCATCGTCCATTGGAACCGGAGAGTGCAGCGCGAGGTGGTCGCTGTCGAGGCGCAATACGGTCATGCGGGCCGGCAGGTAGACACCGGGGATCATACGCAGCATGTGGTCGACGGCCCAGATCTGGTCTGGCACAACCACCTTCAGAGACTTGGGCTCCATAGTACCTGGCTCCAGGTTGGCGATAGGGTGGAACCCGAACAGGCTACCAGAGCGGGCTAACACCACAAGTGCTCCCCGCTACTGAGGCACCCAGACCCACCGAAACTCCAGGTGCAGCATCATCGTGAACTCCTCCTCATCCCCCGCAGTCTCCGAGAACTCCACCCCCTCCACGCTCGCCACCAGACACTCCACGATCTCCTCCGCTACCTCGGTCTCCCAGACCTCTGCAGTGAGGACCCCCTGGGCGATCGACAGGTTGAACAGAAGGCTCACGTTCTCTTCTGCTGCGGTCCGCGGCGGCTCAAGGGTCTCCACGAAACAGGGCAACAAGAGCTCCTCCTGCTCTCTGAGCGCCGCCAGCTCCGAGGGAGCTCCCTCCTCGGTGATCACCACAAAGAGAGTTGGTCGGTACCGCTCGCTCAACGGCCGGTCATCGCCTACCCCCGCCCGGCGCGCTTCCTGCTCCTCCCGCCGCTCCCTCATAAACTGCTCCTGAAGGTACCTGTCCCTGGCCGGCCCCGCTCCGCACACGGGCCGATCGGCGAACTCCGTCGCTGGCCCGAAGATCATTTCCTTCGCGCTCTCACGCTCGCTATCGTGCGCCTGCGCCATCGCCACCGACGGGACCGCCAGACAAAACATCACCACCACGAAACACCAGACCGCTGCTCTTGTAAGCATTCGCACCTCCATTGACTCCACTCCAACGCAGAGCCCCCGATCTGGATCTAAATTTTCGCGGCCCCCACGGACCTCTTAGCTTCAGCGCTGGAAATCGTCGGGGCCGTGCCGCTCGGGGAGCTGCCCTTCCGGTGGACCCCAGACGCGGTTGACCATCACACCGCGCTGCACGGCGGGGCGCTCCGCGATCTTATCAGCCCACCGTCGGACGTGCTCGTAGGTGGAGACGCTCAAGAACTCTGCAGCGTCGTAGAGCTTCCCTCGCACCAGCTCCCCGTACCAGGGCCAGATGGCCATATCCGCGACGGTGTAGTCCTCGCCAGCGACATAGGGATGGTCAGCGAGGCGCCGATCCAGCACATCGAGCTGCCGCTTCGCCTCCATCGCAAATCGGTTGATGGGGTACTCCATCTTCGTCGGCGCGTAGGCATAGAAGTGACCGAAGCCGCCTCCCAGGTAGGGCGCCGAGCCCATCTGCCAGAAGAGCCAGGACAGACACTCCGGCCTCTGGGAAGGCTGCGCTGGCAAGAACCGCTGAAAGCGCTCGGCCAGATACAAGAGGATCGCCCCCGACTCAAAGACCCGGGTCGGCGGCGAGGTGGAGTGATCCATCAGCGCGGGGATCTTGGAGTTCGGGTTCACCTCTACGAACCCCGAAGAGAACTGGTCTCCCGTCAGGATGTCGATCGGGTAGGCGTCGTACTCCGCCTCGGACTCGCCACACTCCACGAGCTCTTCCAACAAAATCGTGACCTTCTGCCCGTTCGGCGTCGCAAGCGAATAGAGCTGCAATGGATGCTCGCCGCGGGGCAACTCCGCTTCGTGTGTGGGCCCGGCGATGGGCCGGTTGACGCTGGCGAACTTCCCGCCGCTCTCCTTGTCCCAGGTCCAGACGTCGGGCGGCGTATACTCCTCTTCTTTTGTCACTGCTCACTCCACTTCTCGGGGAACCGTCGGCTTCTCACGACGATACTTGCGCACCGACCGGCAACCGGCAAGACTCCACACTCCAGCAACGCCACTCGCCAGAGGCCTATGATGCTGCGCTTTCTGATACTCCTCGCCATCCTCACCTTCGCCGCTTGCTCCTCGGATCCGGATCCAGATCCAGATCCCGACGCTGGCCACACAGACACCAACGCCGTGAATGCTGACAGCGACGCTGGCGACACCACCGAGGATGTCAGCGACGACAGCGACGCTGGAGACAACGGCGAGAATGGACCCGACCCCCTGGCCTGCCCGACCCTGCCGGAGCCCACGGGCCAGATCGTCGAGGTCACGCAAGCCAACCTCGCCGACCTCCCGCACCTTGTCCGCACCGCTGATCCCGACACCCACTTTGTCTTCGCTCCCGGGACCTACGACCTCCCCAACACCCTCCACGTCCGCTCCCCGGGCCTGAGCTTCCGGTCGTCCACGGGGGACGCCGAAGACGTGGTCCTCGACGGACGCTACGAGGTGAACTCCCTCTTCCTGGTGAACGCGTCGGACGTGACCATCGCCCACCTCACGCTTACCCGGGCGAACCACCACGCCGTCCACATCTCGCCAGGTGGCGAAGCCACAGAAGACGTCGTCGGCTCAGACCTCTACGGCCTGCGCATCCTCGACATCGCCCAACAGTTCGTGAAGGTGAACTCCAACGGCGCCCGGACGGCCTTCGTCGACGACGGCCGCCTGGAGTGTTCCTACTTCGAGCTCACCGATGAGGGCCGCCCACAGGTCGACCCCACGGCCACGGGCTGTTACACCGGCGGCATCGACGCCCACAGCTCCCGCGGGTGGCTCGTGCGCAACAACGACTTCATCGACATCTACTGTGACGGCGCCGGACTCGCCGAACACGCCGTGCACTTCTGGTCGGCCTCCCGGGACACCCTGGTAGAGAACAACCGCATCATCGGCTGCGCCCGTGGCGTGGGGTTCGGGCTCTCGCAATCCGGCAACGAGCGAGACTACGCCGATGATCCCTACCCCGACGTCGAGGGCTACATCGGCCACTACGACGGGCTGATCCGCAACAACATCATCTACGCCGACCACGAGTGGTACGACACGGGCATCGAGCTCGCCCAAGCGCGAGGCGCCCGGGTCTACCACAACACCATCTACACCCCGGACGCCACGGGAGCCTTCAGCTCCATCGACTACCGATTCCCCAACACGAACGCGGTCATTCGCAACAACCTGACGGATCGAATCAGCGTCCGCAACGACGCCACTGCCACGGTGGACCACAACCTGGAGGACATCGGCCCCGATCTCTTCGTCGACGCCGCCGCTCTGAACTTCCGCCTCGTCGCATCCGCCACGGACGCCATCGATCAGGGAATCACCGTCGACGACGCCGGCATCGACATCGACGGCAACCCCCGGACCGCCGGTGAGGCCCCGGACATTGGAGCCCACGAGTTCGTCGACTGATCAACTCGTCGACGGATCAAAAGGCCCGGATCGGTCGAACCTTGCGCTCTTCACTCTTCGATGCAGCGATCCGCCCTCCCGTCCGAAAACCATAGGACTGGGCACGGTCCGGACTACTCTCCGTCGACGTCCAGTAGTGCTCCGCCGCGAAGCCTCCCAGGTTCTGGTTGTAGAGGTTCTCGTAGACCCGGAACATCTCGTCCTGGGAAGGCAGATACCAATCATCGAACCCGCCGATCTCTACTCCG
>SKON01000034.1 GCA_007120035.1 Myxococcales bacterium | reverse complement strand
GTCATGACCCCGCTCCGCCTGAGATGTTCTCCACATAGTCGACTAATTGAGAACCAACCCGGTGCGGAGTTCGACGGAGCGGGAGAGAGATCGAAGCCTGGTTCGGAACGACTCCGTTCTCGGAGACATCTCAGGCGGAGCGGGGTCATGACCCCAGCGGAGCCCTGCCCACTACAGCCCCCTGGCTTTAGCCGGGGGTGGACCGTGGGAGCCCTGAACTATGCCTGGAAATGAACCGCCGCCAACCCCGACGCCACGATCCATACCGCCGCCAACCCCGACACCACGATCCATACCGCCGCCAACCCCGACGCCACGAACGATGCCGCCGCCAACCCCGACGCCACGAGATCGTCGCACCACCAAAAACGCCCCTGAGCTGTGGAGTGCGCCAGCACCGGTCCTCACCGCCCCAGATGATCCTCCCCCAGATGCTCCAAATACTGCTCATAGGTCCCCCGATAGTCGTTCACCCCCTCCGGCGTGAGCTCCACGATCCGGGTAGCCAGCTCCGACACGAACCACCGGTCGTGGGACACGAAGAGGATCGTCCCCTCGTACTCCTTCAACCCTTTCAACAGCGCCTCGATCCCCTCCAGATCCAGGTGGTTCGTCGGCTCATCCAAGACCAGCACGTTCGGCTCGGTGATGCTCAGCTTCGAAAAGATCAGCCGCGCCGCCTCCCCTCCCGAGAGGTTCTGCAGCTTCTTGAACACATCGTCCTTCTTGAAGAGCACCTCGGCGAGCTTCGCCCGAACGTACCCGCCGCCTCGGTCGGGGCAGTAAGTCCAGAGCCAATCGAGCATGGACTGTTCCGGCGACTCCTCGAGCTCCTCGTGACCCTGGCTGAAGTAGCCCGGATAGGTCTCGTAGCCCCACTCCACGGTCCCGGCGTCGGCCTCGAGCTCCCCCATGATGATCTTCAGGAGCGTCGACTTCCCGATCCCGTTGGGCCCGATCAACCCCACCCGATCCCCGCGAAACACCGTCAGATCCACCCCCATCAGCACGGGGTCATCGAAGGACTTCTCGATCCCCTCCACGGAGAGGACCTCCTTGCCCGGCGGTCGCTGCGGCGAAAACCGAAAGAGCGGGTATTGCCGGGAGCTCTGGGGCAACACCTCGATCTCGATCTTCTCCATCTGCTTGACCTTGCTCTGGGCCTGACGGGCCTTGGTGGCCTTGGCCTTGAACCGGTCGATGAACGCCTTGTGGTCGGCGATCTCCTGCTCCTGCTTGGCGATCCGGGCCTCCATCTGCTCCAGGTGGAGCTCCTTGGCCGCCTCGAAGGCCCGGTAGTTCCCCGTGTAGACCGTGACCTCCTCGTAGTCGACGTCCACGATATGAGTGCACAGGGCGTCCAAGAACCGACGATCGTGGGAGACCACCAACACGCACCCCTCATAGTCCCGCAGCAGGCTCTCCAGCCAGGCGATAGACACGATATCCAGGTGGTTCGTGGGCTCGTCCAGCAGAAGCACCTCCGGCTGGGAGGCCAGCGTCTGGGCCAGGAGCACCCGCAGCTTATACCCCCCGGAGAGGACCGACAGGGGCTCCTCGTGGATCTCTGCCGGGATGTTCAGCCCCTCCAAGAACTCCGCCGCCCGGGCCTCCAGACCGTATCCGTCGTGGCCCAGGATGATGTCCTCCACCTCGGTGTACCGATCGGCGTCGAAGTGCTCGTGGGCCTTCGCCAGGATCTCCTCCTTCTCGACCATGGCGTCCCAGAGCCGCCGGTTCCCCATCATCACCACGTCGATGATCCGCTCGTCCTCGTACCGATAGTGGTCCTGCTCCAGCACCCCGACCCGGGCCTTCTTCGGGATCGACACCGTCCCCGACGACGGCTCCTCCTGACCGGCGATGATCCGCAGGATCGTGGACTTCCCCGACCCGTTCGCCCCCACGATCCCGTACTTCTTGCCCGAGTGAAACTGCAGGGACGCGTCCTTAAACAGGGTCCGCGCCCCGTGGCTCTTGCTGAGTTGGCTCAACGTGATCATACCGCTATCCCGCTCACTTCCCGATCACTTCCCGCACAGCCTCGACCATCTCCTCGAGAGACTCCCCGAGACGGTGATCGTCCTCCACGGCGCGGACCTCCACCCCGTGGGACTCGCAGAACTCCCGGACCGGCTCAAAGGGCACCACCTCATCGGCCGGGGCGTGGATCACGACCGCCCGCTCCGGCATCTTGTCCACCTCTCCGGGCACGTCGGGGTGATGAAGCGCCGGGGCCATCAACACGTAGCCCCGAAACCGCTCCGGGTGGCGAGCGTACAAGAGCGCCGCCAGGAGTCCCCCGAAGGAGGATCCCACCACGACCAGATCGGTCATCCCCTCAGTGAGTGCCTCGGCCTTCTCCAGCCGCTCCCAGATATCCATCCCCTGAAAGTCCGGAGACGTCACCGAGAAGTCTTCGCTCAACCGATGGTACTTCCGCCCGTGGGGCCCCGACTCCAGGCCGTGAAAGAAATAGATCTCCACCTCCTCTCCCACGCTCATTTGGCCAATAGCTTCGCGATGGTCTGCAGCTGCATATTCGAGGTCCCCTCATAGATGGACCCGATCTTGGCGTCCCGATAGAACTTCTCCGCCGGGTACTCCTTGGTGAACCCCACGCCGCCGAAGAGCTCCACCGACCCCGATGCCACCCGCTCAGCCACCTGACTGGTGTAAAGCTTCGCCATGGCGGCCTCCTTCAAAAACGGCGCGCCAGCGTCTTTGAGCCGAGCGGCGTTGTACACGAGGAGCCGAGCCGCTTCGAGGTCCGTGGCCATCTGGGCGATCTGAAACTGCATCCCCTGGAAGGTCCCCACAGACTTTCCGAACTGCTTGCGATCCGCCACGTACTCCATGGCGGCGTTCAGCGCCCCCTTGGCAAGCCCGATCATCTGGGCGCCGATCCCGATCCGCCCCTCGTTGAGGGTCTCAATGGCCACCTTATACCCCTTGCCCACCTCGCCGAGGACGTTCTCCTTGGGCACCTTGCACCCGTCGAAGAGGAGCTCCACCGTCGACGACGCTCGGATCCCCAGCTTGTCCTCCTTCTTACCCACCGAGAAGCCCTCGAAGTCTCGCTCCACCAGGAAGGCCGTGATGCCCCGATACCCGGCGTCGGGATCGATGGTGGCGAAGACGATGTAGAGGTTCGCCTCGGCGCCGTTGGTGATCCACAGCTTGGAACCCGTCAGCTCCCAGTGATCCCCGGCGTCCACGGCCCGAGTGGCCAGCGCGAAGGCGTCGGAGCCGCTGCCGGACTCGCTCAAGGCGTAGCTCCCGACCCACTCAGCGCACATCCGGGGCAGATACTTTTCTTTGAGGCCCTCGTCGCCCCACCGGAGGATGGCGTTGTTCACCAGGGTGTTCTGGACATCTACGAAGACGCTCACGCTGGGATCCACCGTCGCCAGCGCCTCGATCGCAAGGATCGCAGACGTGAAGCTGCTCTCAGCGCCCCCGAACTTCTCGGGTACCTCGATCCCCATCAGCCCCATCTGAAAACACTGGTCGATGATCTTCTGGTCCAGCTTCTGAGCCTCGTCCATGGCCATCACCCGGGGACCGATCTCCGCCCGGGCAAAGGCTTCCACGGCCTCCTGAAAGATCTTTTCGTCTTCCGACAGATGGGTCAGCGGCTTCTGTGTCATCGTCTGCTCTCCTGTGGTGTAGAACGGCACTTCCCGATTTCGCTCATCATTGATAGTGACCTGTCTCTGGCCGCGCAAGGCTCGCCGATGTATCCTCGACGCCGACAGCGAGTCGTGTAGGGTCAAATTGAAACCTCTCCAACACTTCGCTCATCCCACTCGGTGTATCCCGACGGAGCCCCCATGACCTCACCGGAACAACGCGTACCCATCGGCGTGATCGGCGGCAGTGGCCTCTACGGCCTCGACGATTTGGAGCTCATCGAAGAGCGAGTCATCGAGACCCCCTTCGGACGGCCCAGCGCCCCGATCCGCATCGGCGACTTCCACGGCCGCCGGGTCGCGTTTTTGCCTCGCCATGGCGATCTCCACGAGTACAACCCCTCCACCGTGCCCTACCGGGCGAACATCTGGGCGTTGAAGAGCCTCGGGGTCTTCTGGTTGGTCACGGTCAGCGCCGTGGGCTCTCTGAAAGAGGAGATCGTCCCCGGCCACTTCGTGATCCCCGACAATTGCATCGACAAGACCTACCGACGAGCCAACACCTTCTTCGAGGATCTGGCCGTCCACGTGAAGCTCACCCACCCCTTCCACCCGATGCTCCGGGAGGTCCTGCTGAAGGCCGCCCAGGACGAGGGCGTCACCGTCCACGACGGCGGCACCTACGTCTGTATGGAAGGCCCCGGGTTCAGCACTCTGGCCGAGAGCGAACTCCACCGCTCCTGGGGCGCCTCCCTCATCGGCATGACCGCCATGACCGAGGCCCGATTGGCCCGAGAGGCCGAGATCTGCTACGCCACCATCGCCCTCCCCACGGACTACGACGTCTGGAAGGTCGACGAAGAGCTCGAGGTCGACGCCATCTTGGAGATCCTCCGCCAGAACCTGGAGAACGTCCGCCAGGTCCTCAGCCGGGTGATCCCCGCCATCGACCTCGGCGCCGAGGAGACCTGCGACGTGTACAGGACTCTAAAACACGCCGTGATGACCCGACCGGAGGCCATCTCCGACGAGACCTGGGAGAAGGTCGGCCTCTTCCTGAAACCCTACATTTCTCGCTGAACCACGAGCTGACCCCATGGACTGTTGCGATCTCCTCGACCTCCTCGTCGACTTCCTCGACGGAGACCTCGAAGAAGCCAGAGCCTCCCGGGTGAAGTTCCACCTGGACTGGTGCAAGCCCTGCGCCGACTTCCTCGAGAGCTATCGCGACACAGGCCCCCTGTGCAAAAAGGCCCTGGCCCGGGAGATGCCCCCCGAGATCAAGACCAAACTCTTCGAAGCCCTCCGCCAGGAGCTGAGCTGCGACAAACCCCACGACGAAACGACCAAGGAGTGATCATGACCTACCGACCCTACATGCAGGCTCTTTTGTGGACCTGTAAGTCCTGCGGCTTCGTCTACGAAGGCGGACAGCCCAAGCAGAACTGCCCCTTCTGCGAGGCCTACAAGACCTCCTTCATCGACCTGCCCCAGCACCTGGAGGCCAAGGTCCGCGAAGCCCACCCGGACCAGTCCTTCAACCACGCCGACTGCCGGGCCATGCGTCTGGAATTGATGAGAGAGCACGGCGCCGACGCCTCCCCCCGGGTCGCCGGCCGGGTCCTTCCCACGGTCTCGGGCCACAACATGTCCACCTCCAACTCGGCGTGACCCCGGCCACCCGACCCCTCGCCGAGCGCATGCGCCCCCGGACCCTCTCGGAGTTCGTAGGCCAGAGACACCTCCTCGGCGAGGGTAAGATCCTCACGAACAGTCTCGCTCAGGGCCACCTACCCAGCCTGATCCTCTGGGGCCCTCCGGGGTGCGGCAAGACCACCCTGGCCCGTCTCCTGGCGGACGCCACGAACGCCCAATTCCACCCCCTCTCAGCGGTTACCAGCGGCGTCAAAGATCTCCGGGCCGCCGTCGAGAAGGCCCGGGACCTGCGGCAGATGCTCCGCCAGCAGACCGTCCTCTTCGTCGACGAGATCCACCGGTTCAACAAAGCCCAGCAGGACGCCCTGCTCCCCCACGTGGAGAAAGGTACGATCACCCTCACTGGCGCCACCACGGAGAACCCCTCCTTCGAGGTCAACAACGCCCTCCTCTCTCGCACCCGAACGCTCGTGCTCGAGCCCCTCGGCGACGACGACCTCCGACAGGTGATCACCGCCGCCCTCACAGACGACGATCGGGGACTGGGCGCCGCGAACACCGCCCTCGACGACGACGCCCTCGCCACCCTCCTCCACGTCAGCGACGGCGACGCCCGCCAGGCCCTGAACGTCTTAGAGCTCGCCGCCCGCGCCGCCGGGCTCCGCGACGACTCCCCGCCGACAGTCACCACCGCCGACATCGAGGAAGCCCTCCAGCGCCGGGTCATCCGCTACGACAAGACCGGCGAAGAGCACTACGATACGGTCAGCGCCTTCATCAAAAGCATGCGGGGCAGCGATCCCGACGCCGCCGTCTACTACATGATCCGCATGCTCGAGGGTGGCGAAGACCCCCTCTTCATCCTCCGCCGAATGGTGATCTTCGCCAGCGAAGACATCGGCAACGCCGACCCCTCAGCCCTCCGGGTCGCCCTGGACGCAACAGAGAGCTTCCGGTTCATCGGCCTCCCCGAAGGCGTCCTCCCCATGACCCAGGCCGTGGTCTACCTGGCCTGCGCCCCCAAATCGAACACGGCTCTGACCACCTACGCCGCCGCCCGCAAGGACTTCCTCCACCACGGCAACCTCCCCCTGCCCAAGCACCTCCTCAACGCCCCCACGGCCCTCCAGAAAAGCCTGGGCCATGGCCGGGGCTACAAATACCCCCACAACTTCTCCGGCCACTACGTCCCCGAGAACTACCTCCCCGACGAGCTTCGCGACCGCCGGTACTACGAGCCCTCCCCCAACGACGCGATCCCGGCACCGCCGGGGCGTAACGACGACGACGGCTGACCTTCAGAACCGGCTCCCCAGATCGTCGACCATATGCGTCAACCCCACCTCTCGCTCCAGCAGCCACTTGAGCTTCTGCTGGGCCACGTACCGATAGGTCTCGAAAATCTCCGGCTCCCGTCGGCTGAAATCATCTCGATCCAGGGCGTCCTCACGCCACCGAACCAGCCTCCGCTCCCCGCGCCGGTGGTTCTCGAAATAGTACCACTCGTCGGTGCGGACCCCGATCATCTGAAACCGTCGCTCCCCCCGCCGAGCCGCCTCGGGGATGTAGAAGAGCGAGTAGATCACGGCCTTCTCCGGCGGCGTTCCTTCGGTCAACGACGGGATCAGGGACTCGCCAAGCCAATCCTCGTCGGGCTCTTCGCCCTCCAAGAGGTTCGCGATGGTGGGCAACACGTCGATATGCCCCGTGAGTCCATCGATTCGCTGTCCCCGACCCCAGGGTGCCTGGATGATCAACGGCACGTGCAAAGGCCGGGTGAACACCGAGAAGTCGTGGTGCTCCCGAGGGTGATTGGCGTCGAACGCCTCGCCGTGATCCGAGGTGAACACGATGATGTACTCATGGGGCTCAAACCGCTCTTCGATGGCCCCCAGGAGCTTCTTCCAATGGCGATCGGCGAAGTGAAGCTCGCTGTTGAACCGATCCTCGTTGGAGTCCCCGTCGCCGAACCGCTTGCCGTCGTCGGGAAAGATGTAGGGCCCGTGGTGATCGAAGTAGTGGATCCACAGGTGCAGAGGCCGGTCTTCATCATGGCCGTGGATCACGTCCAGGGCGGCCTCGGTGATCTCCGGGGCGGTGTGAATCTCGTGGTCGGACCGCCGGTAGGCCCGGTTGTCCACCTCCTGATAGCCGTGCTGATACCCGCTCCACCGGGTGTCGAAGTAGGACGCCCCCATGATATGCACCGTTCGATAGCCCTGGCGGTTCAACATCGCCCCCAGGGTCACCTCGTCGGGGTGGTAGTCGTAGGGGTGGCGCCGCCCGGGCATCAGATGCACCTGGCTGTTCATCTTGCTAAGCAAAAGCCCCGGCAGGGCCAGCCGGGTCGACGTGGAGTTGGAAAAGGCCGTCTCGAAGACAGTCGCCCGGGACGCCCAGTCGGCCAGGTTCGGCGTGACGTCATGGCGATATCCCCCGACTGTGGTGTGGGGATGGGAGAGCGCGTCCGTGGTGATCAAGAACACATGGGGCCGGTCCACGATCCCATCGGGGCGGTCCACCCGGGCCGGGCCGCCCTCGAAGTCGGCGATGTCCACCACCAGGTCGAACCCGGAGCAGTTCTGATCGATCCCGTCGTTGGGGATCTCCGGCTGGTTCGGCCCCCGGTCGGGATCGAAGGGAGCGCAATCCCCGCCGGCGTAGAAGAAGAGCGACCCGTCGCCGTCAAAGTCCAAGAAAGGGTGGACCGCCGCCTTGAAGTGGCTCGCCACGGCCGGTCGGTCCACGAAGGACTGCCGGGCGTTCTCCAGGCGCATGGGCAGGAAGAACGCGAAGAGCCCCAGGATCACCACCGCCGCCATCAACCCCCGGTTCGCCTTGTCGATCTGGTCCGGACGCCTCGACCACAAGAGATAGGACCCCACCCCGGCTACGGCGGCCGCCGCCGGCGCGATCACATAGGCCCAGGGCAACACGGAGAACACCTCCGGGGCCACCTGAAACCCGCCGATGATCGCCACCACCACGGCCCCCACGGCTGCCGCCACCCAGGTCCACGGAGAGGCCATGAACCCCAGCCGAGGCCGGGCCGCCACCCCCTCGACCACCCACCCGATGGCCTTCCGCAGGATCCCCAACCCAAACCCCAACACTGCCAACCAGATCAACGCCACCAGCGCCGTCGCCGCCCCCGCGAGCTCCGGGGTGGCGATCCGATCCTCCAGGGTCACCGCCGCCCCCGCCACCCCTACGACAAACAACCCGCTCGCCAGCACCCCCGACAGGATCCACGCCGACAGACTCGCCGGCTGCGGCCCCTCTTTGATCAACGACGCCCACGAGGAGAGCCCCAGGCCCCCCACCAGGGCTCCCACCACCACCAGGGGCGCCCCCACCCCGAGATGAATCGGCGCCATCCACAGCCGCACCGTATCCACCGCCGCCCACAGGTAGAGTGCCTCCGCCAGGAAGAAAGCCACCCCGGCCACCAGGCAGGGCGCGAGAGTTGTCGAGAATCGTCTGTCCGTCATGAGCGCTGCTGTCGTTACTTCATTCCACCCCCAAAAGGTTGAATAACTTGCCACACCAGGCGTCCCAGAGAAAGGATGACCCCAGGTGTCTCTATCTGCGTCGGAACTCAGGAGTTGATCGTGAAGAAGTGGCTTGCAGCGAGCGTATGTCTGTTCTTCGTCGCTACCCTCGGCGGCGTCCTCCCCGAGGCCGACGCCCAGACCCGGGCCAATCAACCTCCCCGGCAGCAGCCCCAGCAGCAGCCCCAGCAGCAACAACAGCAGCAACAACAGCAGCAACAGCCCCAACAACAGCAACAGCCTCGCCAGCCCCAGCAGCCGCAGCGACGGGCCGGCGTCGCCGAGATCCCCGTGCAGGTCGGCGTGGGACTCGCCGGAAACGTCCTGGCCGGCCCCACCTTCCCGGCCCTGAGCTTCGGCGGGCCCCTCTACGACGATCAACCCCTCCACTACGGCCTGCGCATCAACATCACCGCCGTGATCACCCCTGATCTGGTCCGGGCCCACCCGGGCTTGGTCCCCCGAGAGTACGCCCACCAGATCATCCGCGGCGGCGAGGTCCGGTATCGCCCGGGGATCCTGGCGGCGGTGCCTCGGTCCCTCTACCTGAACCCGCCGATGATCGGCAACGCCACCTCGTTGGGCGCCACCTGGAGCCTGATCGGCCTGGGGCTCGCTCCGGTCACGACCCCCGTCCGCATCTCCGCCGGCGCTTCTTTGATCGGCACCCTGATGTACATCAACTCCCCCTCACTGCGGGCCAACCACTACCTCTTCGCCCGCCCCGGCATCGAGATCAACCTCGACCTGGAGCTCCCCATCTCGGAGCGATTCCTCGTCAGCGTCGGCCTCTCCTCCATGCTCCACGTGCCTCAGACCCTGGAGGGCACCGGGGTTGACACCTTCGGCCTCGGCGGCATCAACCGCAACAGCCTGTGGCACATCGGCCAGGTCTACGTGCAGGGCCACTACCGGGTCCCCTACCAGTACAACTATCGCCCCGCCCGCTGATCACTGTGGCCGCGCACTAGCTTCATCGACGTTCCTGTGTATCATCAGAGCGGGCTCATTATTCCGCCCTGAGGCAACCGTGGACTACTTCGACGAACTCCTGCTCGTGCTCCAGGCGCTAGATCGCCACGGGGTCGACTACGTTCTGATCGGTGGAGCAGCCCTGAACGTCCATGGTCTGGTCCGGGCCACCGAGGACATCGACCTCTTCCTCAAGCCCACCGCATCGAACGTGGAGGGGCTCAAGGAAGCCCTGCGATCGATCTGGAATGACGACTCTCTCGACGAGATCACCTCTGATGACCTCCTCGGCGACTACCCGGTGATTCGCTACGGGCCTCCTGACTCCACGCTCTACCTCGATCTCTTTAGCCGGATCGGCGATGTGGCGACATTCGAAGACCTGCAAGCGGAGACCATCGTCATCTCCGGCGTCTCCGTGAGGGTGGCCACACCGGCCACACTCTATCGACTCAAGAGTAATACTCTGCGCCCCATCGACCGGTCCGACGCCCTGCGCCTGGCGCAGGCTTTTGATTTCGATCCGGAGGAACCATGAGCGTCCAGAAGTTCTCCTCTCCATCAGAGGTCCCCACGCCCCCTCGCGTCATCGACGTGGAGGAGCGAGTTCGCCGAGCCAACGCGCTCTGGCGCCGCGCTCGGCTCCGAGCGCCCCTCCCCGTGCCTCGCGGCGTCTCACGGTTTACCTCTCTTCAAGAGGCCCAGCTCGAGCGAGACCAGCGCACCACCCGCCACCTCAAGGCTCTCCGCGGCCCTGACGCTCCTTGAGAGAAGCGGTCACCGACAGGATCGACCCTGAGTTGGAGACCCTCCTCACGGTCACCGCCGAAGACGAAGCCCTCCTCCGGGCCCAGCAGCTCGCCCGAGACGTGGAGGTCGGCAAAGCCATGGCCATCGTCACCTACGCCAGCGTGATGGTGGGCCTACCCCTCTTTCTGGTCCCCATGGTTCGCCGCCAGAACCGCTTCGCCCTCCACCACGCCCGGGCCGCCGGCGCCATCTACCTCTTCGGCACCGCCCTGGTCGTGGCGGCCTTCACCAACTGCGCCCTCTTCTTGCCCCTGGCCTTCGCCTGTTATATCCCGGCCCTCATCGGCATCTACCGCGCCGCCGCCGGCGCCCGCGCCGGCACGGCCGCCTTTCAACCTCTGGGAGACCGACTCTTCTCATGGATCAAGATCAAGAACTCCTCCACCGAGCCCGACGAATCGGCGAAGTCCTCGACGACCTCTACCCCGAGACTCCCGTCCCCCTAGACCACAAATGCGCCTACACCCTGCTCGTCGCCGTCCTCCTCTCGGCGCAGTGCACGGACAAGCGGGTCAACATGGTCACCCCGGACCTCTTCTCCCTGGCCGACAACCCCTTCGACATGGCCGAGCTCCCTGTGGAGACCATCCAGGAGGCCATCCGGTCCTGCGGCCTGGCCCCCACGAAAGCCAAGAACATCAAAGCCCTCTCCCAGATCCTCGTCGAAGAACACGACGGCGAGGTCCCGTCGACCCTCTCGGGGCTTAAGAAGCTCCCCGGCGTCGGTCAGAAGACGGCCTCCGTGGTGGTCTCCCAGTGGTTCGGCACCCCCGCCTTCCCCGTAGACACCCACATCCACCGACTCGCCGAGCGATGGGGGTTGAGCTCCGGCAAGAACGTCAAAGAGACCGAGAAGGACCTCAAGGCCCTCTTCGACAAGGAGACCTGGAACCGCCGCCACCTCCAGATCATCTTTTACGGCCGCGAGTACTGCCCCGCCCGGGGCCACGACGTCGCCGACTGCCCGATCTGCACCATGGTCACATCGCCGGTGTGACGACGGCAGGCAGAACATTGCACCTCAGAGAGGCTTCTGGCAGGATTTTCGAGTTCTTCCTCAATGGAGTCTGCCCATGGGTGCGTTTCGCCTTGTTCTCTCACTTCTCGCCCTCCTCTTCGTCATGGCTTGTGGCGGTATCTTCGCCGATATCGACCAGGAGTTTTCCGAAAACCAGGACGACTGCGACGACCCCGAGGAGCTCCTGGGGCAAGTCTGCGGCCCCTGTGACCTGGACACCTATGTGTGTCTCGACGGCGAGGTCCAGTGCTCCGGTGAAACTCCATGTTCGCTGGACGCGACCACCCTCACCGTGGAGGCCACCCCGGAGGCCATCCACCTCTCCTGGGAACCCGTGGAGGGGGCTACTGCTTATCGAGTCATCCGCGACGGGGTACTCCTCATCGAGGTGACGAATCCGTCCTACACAGACACCGCCGCCGATCCGCCGGGATCACCGGGACCGCCTCAAGATCTGGAGGCCACCGTCGACCTCGAGGAGGCCGTGATCCTCACCTGGGACGCCCCCCTCATCGACGACGGCGCAGACCACGTATACCAGGTCGCTCCTTTCGAGAGCGGCGGAGGCGGCCCCCTCTCCGATCCCGTCACAGCGAGCCGGCCCGCCCCCCCTTGGAGTACGAACTCGCCGTCGACGATGATCTTGAGACCTGGCTGGAGGTCGAGACCGCCGACGGTGATCTCTCTTTCGAGGTCCCCGCCGACCTCCTCCCCGACCCCTTCGTAGGCGTCAGCCTCGAGGCTGTGGTCTCCTGGGCCAGCTCCGCGGGGCCACTCTCAACGACAGCCACGCCAATGCTACTGTCACTGGCCGTAACAACGTCGGTGGGCTTGTCGGGGTGGGCAACAATACCAGCGAGATCCGCTCTAGCTCCGCTATGTCATCGGTGACAACCTCCTCAGCGGATCCGTGGTTCAACTTCGGCGGCCTGGTCGGGCAGACAGCGGGGCTGATCGTCGAATCCTTTGCGTCCAGCTCCTTCGAAAACACCGGTAACATCGCGAACCTCGGCGGTCTCGTGGGTATCACAGGCTTCGGGGCCACCATTCGCCGCTCCTACGCCGTCGGCGATCCCGTCGCCCCCGTGCTCCTCGGACGGGCCGACATCGGCGGCCTCGTCGGCTATCACGACCGAGGCACCATCGAGGACTCCTTTGCCCGGGGTTTCGTGATCGAGACCACCTCTCCTGAGAATTCGCTCAACGGCCTTGGTGGGCTTGTCGGCCGGGGGGTTCCCAGCGAGGACACCGAGATCCAGCGCTCCTACGCCGCCGTGGCCTTCGACCTCGATCCCTCGGCGTCCGCGTCCGTGGGAGGTCTCGTGGGGCGCGCGCCATCCACGGAGCCCGAAGACGGAATACCAGGATACGACTATGAGGTCGTCAGCTCCTTTTGGGACTCCTCCATCGGCCCTGACATCAGCGACGGCGGCGAACCCCGGACCTCGGAGCAACTCGCCCAGACCAGCTTCGCCCCTGCCTGGTTTGAGACGGGCATGCCCTGGATGATGCACACCCCCGCCGACCCCGGCTCGGGTCCCACGGCCTTTCCCTGGCTGATCTGGGCCGAGTCCCTGGCGCCCTGATCCCTGCCGCCCCTTGAAGTCTTTCCGGTCCATCGGCTACACCCTTCCCCGATGGATCTTCTCTCTTCCTCTGCCCAGGCGATGAATATGTCTACCCGCACCGAACACGACTCCATGGGCCCCGTTGAAGTCCCCTCCGACGCCTACTGGGGCGCCCAGACCCAACGGTCCATTCAGAACTTCAAGATCGGCGGCCACCGGATGCCCCGCCGCATGATCAAGGCCCTGGGCCTGGTGAAGTACGCCACCGCCGAGGCCAACGCTTCCCTGGGCCTCCTGGACGCAAACAAGAAGGACGCCATCCAGCAGGCCGCCCGGGAGGTCATTGAGGGCAAGCTCGACGACCACTTCCCCCTGGTCGTCTGGCAGACCGGCAGCGGCACCCAGACCAACATGAACACCAACGAGGTGATCGCGAACCGGGCCATCGAGATCCTCGGCGGCGAGCGAGGCTCTAAGACCCCGGTCCACCCCAACGACGACGTCAACAAGAGCCAGTCCACCAACGACAGCTTCCCCACGGCCAGCGCCGTGGCCATCGTCGACGACGTCCGCGGCGAGCTCCTGCCGGCGCTGCGGCAAATGCGGGCCACCCTCCTGGAGAAGGCTGACGCTTTCAAAGACATCGTCAAGGTGGGCCGCACTCTCCTGATGGACGCCACCCCCCTGACCCTGGGCCAGGAGTTCACCGGCTACGCCGCCCAGCTCGACTACGCCGAGCGAGCTCTGGAGCACTCCCTGGAAATGATCAGCGAGCTGGCCATCGGCGGCACCGCCGTCGGCACGGGCCTGAACACCGTGGAGGGCTACCCCGAGCGGGTCTGCCAGTCCTTGAGCGACCTTACGGGCTATGACTTCATCCCGGGGCCCAACAAATTCGCCCTCCTCGCCGGCAAAGAAGCCCTCGTCGAGGTCCACGGCGCCATGAAGACCCTGGCGGTGGCCCTGAACAAGATCGCTAACGACATCCGGTGGATGGCCAGCGGCCCCCGATGCGGCATCGGCGAGCTGATCATCCCCAGCAATGAGCCCGGCTCGTCGATCATGCCCGGCAAGGTCAACCCCACCCAATCGGAGGCCCTGACCATGCTCTGCGCCCACGTCATGGGCAACGACGCCGCCGTGACCTTCGCCGCCGCTAACGGCAACTTCGAGCTCAATGTCTACAAGCCCATGCTCCTCCACAACGTCCTGGAGTCCAGCGGCCTCCTCACCGACGGGATGCGCTCCTTCACCGCCAACTGCCTGGCCGGGGTGGAGCCCAACCACGAGCAGATCGATGACTACCTGCAGCGCTGTCTGATGCTCGTCACCGCCCTGAACCCCGTGATCGGCTACGACAAGGCCGCTGAGGTCGCCAAAAAAGCCTACAAGGAGAAGTCCACCCTCAAGGAGGCCATCGTCGCCCTCGGGTACCTCACGGCTGAGGAGTTCGACCAGGCCGTCCGCCCCGAGGACATGATCGCCCCCAACGCCGCCGACGCTTGATGACCCGGCCCACCCCCCGGCTGGTCCTGGCGGCCTATATGCAGGGCGTCTTCCCCATGGCACACCCCGAGGAGGAGGATCGCATCTACTGGTACGCACCAGACCCCCGCGCGATCCTCCCCCTCGACGACTTCCACATCTCTCGCCGGCTGCGCCAGACGGTCCGGAAAGCCCCCTTCGAGATCACCGTCAACCAGGCCTTCGCCGACGTGATTCGGGCCTGCGCTGAGCCCCGGGAGGACAGCGGCCTGACCTGGATCTCCGACGAGCTAGCCGACCTCTTCATCGAGCTCCACCGAATGGGCTTCGCCCATTCTATCGAGGCTTGGGAGGACGACCGCCTCGTGGGCGGCCTCTACGGCGTGGCCATCGGCGGGTTCTTCGCCGGGGAGTCGATGTTCCACCGGGCCACAGACGCCTCCAAGGTCTGCCTCGTCCACCTGGTCCAACGCCTCAACGACCGGGGCTTCGCCCTCCTGGACATCCAGTTCCTCACGGATCACCTGACCCGATTCGGGGCCATCGAGATCCCCCGGGTCGAATACGAGGAGCGACTCCAAAAGGCGCTGACCATCCCGGCTCGATTCGCCGACGACCCACCTTTTTCGTAGACTTTTTGCTCCCCGTGCTCACGCTCCTGTCATCCCGGGCCATGAGCCTTGCTCCTCACCCCCATTTGCCCTACAACTCCCTGTATCCTTCCTTTCGAGTCCCTTTCTCTTTTTCCCTGCATCAACTTCAGGACATACCTCGATGGAACAAGAATCCCAGCGTAACCTGATCATCACCCAGGGGGACATCACCCTCCTGCCCGTCAAAGACGGCGCCCTGGTCAACCCCTCCAACACGGGGATGATCCTCGGCGGCGGCGTCAGCGGCGCCATCGCCCGCCGCGGTGGCCCCTACATGCAGCAGACCCTGCACCTGGCCCGCAGCAACCTGCGCAAGAACCGCCTGGAGCCCGGCAAGGCCATCGACACCGAGCCCGGCCAGCTTCACTGCAAGCGCCTGATCCACGTGGCAATCGTGGGCGCCAAGAAGATCAACGACCGCCTGATCTCCAACTGCATCCTCAACGCCTACGACCTGGCCGACGAACTGGAGCTCACCCAGATCGCCTTCCCGGCGCTGGGCACCGGCGTGGCCGGTTTCCCCATGGAGCGGTTCTTGGAGATCTTCTGGAAGATCACCGCTCAGGAGCTGCCCCGACTGGCCCACGTCCGAGAGGTCTACCTCTGCCTCTTCGAAGGCAAGGAGTTCGAGGCGGCCTGCGCCTTCGCCGACGCCAACGCCGCCAGAATCCCGCCTGAGATCCTGGTGGAGATCAACGAGTCCGGATTCGCAGGCGACTTCTTCAGCTAATGAACGCGACCTTCTCCGGGGAAGGCCGGGGCAAGCTGATCCTCTTTGGGGAGCACTCCGTAGTCTACGGCCGCCTGGCCGTGGCCTGCGGAATCCCTGGAGGCGCCCGGGCCTCTCTCTTCTTGAAACCCAGCGCCACCTGGCGGGTCACCCACCCCGGCGGCAGCTTTGACGCTGACGACGACGTCCTGCGGGCCGGCCGCCTTCTGCTGCGTCACTTCGATCTTCGCCCTGAAGATCTCGCCATCGACGTGGATCTGACGATCCCCGTCGGAGCCGGCCTCGGCAGCTCCGCCGCCATGGCCGTCGCCATCGCCCGGGCCGCCTGTGATCTCCGAGAGATCCCCGCGGATCAGCGAGACCCTCTGGTCACCTCCGCTGTCAACGACTCCGAGGGGGTTCTCCACGGCAAAGCCTCGGGCATCGATCAGCAGGCCGCCTGCCACGGCGGGTTCTTCCAATTCCAACGTCCCGCTATCACCACGCCCGTGGAGGCCCCGCCCCGTCGGTGGTTGATCGCCCGGGTCGCGCCGTCGGCCTCGACAGCCCGGATGGTCGGCGCCGTCGCCGACCTCCACGAGTCCTATCCCCAGGTCACCACCCAGATCTTCGACACCATCGATCTCGTCGCTCGCCGCGGCGCCGCGGCCCTGCGAGTGGGCGACTACCGGGAGGTCGGGGCCCTGATGAACTTCAACCAGGGCCTCCTCGGCAGCCTCGGGGTCTCCACCCCGGATCTCGAGGACGCCTGCTACCTCGCCAGAGAAGCCGGAGCCCTGGGCGCGAAGATCACCGGCGCCGGCGGCGGCGGCTGCATCCTGGTCCTGCCGCCCCCGGGGCCCCCTGAGGAGTGCTTCGTCCTCCACGCCCTCGAGGAGACCGGCGACGTCTACGAAGTCACTCTCCCTGTGGAGTCCCCCTGATGCACGCCATCGCCGTCGCACACCCCAACATCGCCCTCGTGAAGTACTGGGGTAAGCGGAACCACGAGCTGAACCTCCCCGTCGCCGGTAGCCTCTCCCTGACCCTCCAGGGCATCTCCACCCGCACGGAGGTCACCTTCGACGACGAGCTCACCGAAGACGTCATCGAGCTCGACGGCGAGCTCCTGGGAAGCGGTCGGCCCCGACAACGGGTCTCGGAGTTTCTCGACCTGATCCGCCACCGGGTAGGCCTCGACAAGCGAGCTCACGTCCGCACGGAGAATCACTTCCCCACCGCTGCCGGGCTGGCCTCGTCGGCGTCGGGGTTCGCCGCTCTGGCTTTGGCCGCCGCCACGGCCGCCGGCCTCGACCTCTCCCTCGAAGAGCTCTCCGTCCTGGCCCGTCGGGGCTCCGGATCGGCGGCCCGCAGCCTCTTCGGCGGCTTCGCCGAGATGCTCCCCGGCGACCGCCCCGACGGCGCCGACGCCCACGCTATCGCCGTAGCCCCCGAGGATCACTGGGACCTCACCTGCCTGATCGCCCTGACCACCGTGGGCCCCAAGAAAGTCAGTTCCACGGCCGGCATGAACCGCACCCAGGAGACGTCTCCTCTCTTTCAGCCCTGGGCCGACACGGTCCCCGCCGACCTCCAGGCCGCCCGGCAGGCCATCGCCGACCGCGACTTCCCGGCCCTCACCGCCGTCGCCGAGCGGAGCTGCCTCCGCATGCACGCCACCGCCCTCGGCGCCGACCCGGGCATCCTCTACTTCAACCCCACCACAGTGGCCCTGATCCACGCCGTCCGACAGGCCCGGGCCGACGGACTCCCCGCCTTCTTCACCATCGACGCCGGCCCCCACGTCAAGGTCTTCTGCCCTACCACCGCCGCCGACGACCTCCGCGACCTCCTCGCCGCCGTCCCCGGCGTCCGCGACCTGATCACCACCACTCCCGGCCCCGGCGCCCACCTCGCCGATGACAATTGACACATCTCCCCCACCGCGCGAGATTGTCTCCGCTATCTGGTACGCCCTGGCTTTTCCCCTGACTGAGTGGTCGCGATGCCTCAGAAATTCGATCTTTCCAAATTCACCCAGAAAGCTCGACAGGGATTGGAGCGAGCCCAAACCCTGGCCCGCAAGTTCCGCCACACCCACGTCGATATTGAACACGTCCTCCTGGCTCTCCTCGAAGACGACGACAGCGTGGCCCGCAAAGTCCTGGAGGAGCTCGACGCCGATCCCAAGCCCATGGGCCGCAAGCTCATCGAGGAGCTCGAGCTCCTGCCCAAGAACTACCGCTCCGGCGCCGAGGTCTACGTCGCCAAGGCCCTCCTGGAGGCTCTCCAGGACGCCAGCCGCGAGGCCCGGGATCGAGGCGACCAATTCGCCAGCGTAGAGCACCTCCTCCTGGCCTTTTCCCAGCAGCGCCGGACCTTCGCCGGCAGCATGCTCCACAACGCCGGCGCCACCCACAAAGCCCTGACCAACGCCATCGGCGAGACCCGGGGCGGCCGCAAGGTCACCTCTCGGGACGACTCGGGCTCCGAGACCTCCGAAGTCCTGAGCACCTACGCCCAGGACATCACGGCCATGGCCGAGTCCGACCGCCTCGATCCCGTGATTGGCCGCGACGCCGAGATCCGACGGGTTATCCAGGTCCTGGCCCGCCGCTCCAAAAATAACCCCGTCCTCCTGGGCAACCCGGGCACGGGCCGGACCTCCATCGTCCACGCCCTGGCCCACCGCCTCGTCGCCGGTGATGTCCCCGTGGGGCTCAAAGGTAAGCGCCTGCTCCGCCTGGATCTTGGCGCCCTCGTCGCCGGCACCAGCCTCCGGGGACAGTTCGAAGAGCGGATGAAGACCGTCCTCCAGGAGGTCGCTAAGAGCGACGGCAAGATCCTTTTGTTCATCGACGAGATCCACCAGATCGTCGGCAAGGGCGGCGGCGACTCCGGCAGCGCCGCCAACATGATCAAGCCCGCCCTGGCCCGTGGCGAGATCACCTGCATCGGCACCAGCACGGTGGAGAACTACCGACAGTCCGTGGAGGCCGACCCGGCCCTGGAGCGCCGCCTCCAGCCCATCCACGTCGAAGAAGTCACCGTCGACCAATGCGTCTCCATCCTCCGGGGCATCAAGCAGGGCTTCGAGATCCACCACGGCGTTCAGATCTCCGACAGTGCCCTCCTGGCCGCCGCTCAGATGACCGATCGCTACGTCCAGGACCGCAACCTCCCCGACAAGGCCATCGACGCCATCGACGAGGCCGCCAGCCGCCTCCGCGTCGAGATCGACAGCAAGCCCACCGAGCTCGACGCCGTGGAGCGCCGCCTCCACAACCTCCAGCTCGAGCGCCAGGCCATCCTGGACGCCACCAACCCTGAGACCGTCGAGGCCCGAGCTCGCCTCGACAAGGACATCGAGGGCCTCCAAGAGGAGGCCGAGCGTCTTCGCATCCGGTGGGAGACCGAAAAAGAAGTCCTCGACGAGATCACCAAGTACAAAGAAGAGCTCGAGGCCACCAACAAAGACATCCAGGAGGCCCAACGAGAGGGCTCCCTGGGTCGGGCCGCCGAGCTCCGGTACAGTGTCCTGCCCAAGGTCGAGAAGAAGGTCGCCGCCGCCCAGGAGCGGATGGACAAACTCCACGAGAACGAGCGCCTCCTCAAAGACTACGTCGACGCCAACGACGTGGGCGCCGTGATCGCCGACTGGACGGGCATCCCGGTCAGCCGCATGCTCGAGTCGGAGCGGGAAAAGCTCCTGAACATGCCCCAGCGCCTCGGCCAACGAGTCGTCGGCCAGGACCTGGCCATCGAGACCATGACCAGCGCCATCTGGCGATCCCGAGCGGGGCTCCAGGATCCGAACCGCCCCATCGGTAACTTCATGTTCGTCGGCCCCACTGGCGTCGGCAAGACAGAACTCGCCAAGGCCCTCTCGGAGTTCCTTTTCGACAGCGAAGACTCCCTGATCCGCATCGATATGTCGGAGTACATGGAGCAGTCCAAGGTCAACACCCTGATCGGCTCCGCCCGGGGCTACGTCGGCAGCGAGCAGGGCGGCGTCCTCACCGAGGCCGTCCGTCTTCGCCCCTACTCGGTGGTCCTCTTCGACGAGGCCGAGAAGGCCCACCCCGACGTCTTCAACATCCTCCTGCAGGTCATGGACGAGGGGCGCCTCACGGACAGCCAGGGCCGACGCGTGGACTTCACCAACACCCTGGTGATCCTCACCTCCAACGTCGGCAGCCGCCGCATCATGGACTTGAGCGGCCAGGTCTCCCCGGAGGAACTCACCGACGAGATCAACCAGATCTTGCGCGACCACTTCCGGCCGGAGTTCTTGAACCGCCTCGACGCCCCCATCGCCTTCCAGGCGCTGAGTAAGGAGTCGATCCGCCTGATCGTGGACATCCAGAAGCGCCGTCTGCGGCGGATGCTCTCCGAGCAGCGCATGACCATCGAAATCTCCGATGAAGCCAAGGACTTCCTCACCGAGGCAGGCTACGAGCCCGAGTACGGCGCTCGCCCCCTCCGACGAGCCATCGCCACCTACATCCAGGATCCCCTTGCCGTGGAGATCCTGGAGGGCAAGTTCCACCCCGGCGATCACGTCGACGTCTGCGTCGCCGAAGACGGCGAGTCCCTGGCGTTCGTGCGCACCTCTCCGGAGGAACTCGCCACCGAGAAGACCGGCGACCAGGAGACCGGCGACGAGGCCAGCGCCGAAGCCTGAGACTCACCCCCCGGAGAGCAGGGCGAAGAATAAAGCCAGGACCACCACAACGACGGCAAACACCACCAAAGGCCAGTTCAGGCCCCACTGCTCGTCGTCCTGGCCGCCTTCTACGCTCACCAACGGTCCCTCCGAGAGCTGGCTCCGCAATCCCCGGTTTTCCTCCGGGTTCTCCATCTCCAGGCCGAGCCACGGCGCCGGCAGCATGGTCATCTCAAACCCCTTCATCTCCCGGGTGGGCAGGCTCTCCACGGACAGAAAGGGCTTGAGCCGCTCGGCCCGCCCCAGCCGCTTCTTCGCCAGGGGCTGCAGGAGTCGGGCGATCAAGAGCTCCTGCCCCGGCAACTCCCAGGCCTGCAGCCGCTCAAAAGCTTGAAACGACAGAGGCGACTCCACCCGATCCCGGGGCTCCTCCCCGGTCACCAGGAAGCTCAACAGCGCCCCCAAACCGTAGAGATCGGCGCTTCGCCGCTGCATGGTCCCCGTCATCTCGTCTCGGACCTCCGGCGCCACATAGGCCCGGCTCGTCTCCAACTGAAACGCCTCCAGGGGCATCCCCCGGCGCACCACCCGGCTCGTCGACACCAGCCGCACCGGACCATCGCCGTCCACCCAGAACCGCCGGGGATCAAAGTCCCGGATCAGCCACCCCTTCTCGTGAGCCGCGGTCACCACCTCCAGGATCTCCGCCACCAGGCTCAGCGCCTGGGTGGGCTCCATCCCCTCCCGACAGTCCCGCCGCCCGGTCACCACATCGTAGAGGCTCTCCCCTTCCACGAGCTCCATCACCACCATGGGCTCCCCCTCCTCGGCGATCACCTTCTCCACCGGTCGGGGCACCCGGCCGGTCTCCCCCAGGTCCTTCAAAAACTCCCACTGCCGCACCAGCTCGCGCCGCCGCGGCTCGCGCTCTTCGTCCTCCTCGTAGAGGGCCGCCCGAAACGCCACGGGGTTCCCCTCCCCATCGACGCCGTGGGCGATCTGATAGAACCCCTGGTCCCAGAGGAGTCCCTTCACCTCGTACTCCCCCTCCCCGCGAATTTTCAACGACACCGGATCGGACATTCAGCGCTCCGTGAACACGGTCTTGACCGCGCCACCATAGAGCCCTTCTTCCCCTGTGGCCAGAGCGCCGACCACAGGAGACCTACTCCACCTTCACCATCACGAAGTTCCGAAAGTCGAAGGACGAGATCGCCGACATCATCCCCTCCAGCCGGGAGTCCGACCCGTCGGCGAACTCCGACTGGGTGATGGTGAACATCTCGTTCTCCATGGTCTCCGGATAGGGCTCCCAGGTGGCCGTGAACCGCTCGTTCTGCCACACGGCGCTGTCCAGCGGGCCGTCGCCGTCATCGGGGGTATCAAAGTCCGCTCGAATCCTCCCTTCCGTGAGGTTATGCTCGATCGTGAAGGTGGCGAAGACCTCGTCACCTTCGGTCGGCCAGGAGAGGTCCCAGACCCCGTCCAGGGGCCCCGCCTCGTACTGGTTCTGATTCTGGTTCTGGTTCTCCGGCTCCTGGTTGTCCTGGTTCCGGTTCTCCGGCGGCGTGATGATGTTCTCCCCGGGATCACCGGGCTCTTCGGAACACCCCACCGCTGCCAGCAGGCCCACCGCCAGGAGAGCGACGACAAAACGGTTCATGAAGCTGACTCCTCGTTGGCTCATCATCACTCCTCCATGCTCGCGGCGATCACGCACTCGTCCTCTTCCAGCCGCTCGTAGGGAGCGCAGATCCGATCTCCCGGTCCGTCCAGGAAGTCCAAGAGGCTGTCCCGGCAGATGCAGGCTCTCCCCACCTCTTCCAGGTTGGCCGAGCTGCACTGACAGATCGACTCGTAGTCGCACTCCACAGGGCCGCAGGTCTCTTCTCCATCGGGGCAGATATATTCCTCACCATCGCCGTACTCGTCGACAAAGCCCGTCCGGAACCCATCGACGATCCCGTCACAAGTGTCATCCTGTCCGCTGCACATCTCGGGCTGAGGGAAGACCGTTTGCTGGCACTCCCAACCACCGAACTCATCGCACCGCCAGGCCGACTGACAGGCCCCGGTGTTCTCAAAGGCCGGATCGTCTTGTCCACAGGGCGTGTCGTACATCGGGTGGCTCGGGTCGCAACACCCCTGACGGGTCAACCCACAGGTGATCTGTCCGTCCTGGCAGGTGTAGAAGTCGGGCTGCCCCAAACACTCGGGTACGTCGTTCTCCTGAATGATGCACTCCGGCCCGTCGCCATACTCCAGGGCCGTGGCGGTCACCACCTGGAAGCCCACCAGACGGTTCGTCTGGAGGTCCACGAACCCGTCGTTCTCGTGGAATGGCGAGTAGTACCGCCAGTCGTCGATCCCGTTTCCATCAAAGGAGAGAACCACCTCATTGGGTTCCATGTTGGTGCGCTCGGCGAAGAGGTCCATGATCACCGCGGCGTCCGCTTCCCGGCGGGCCGAACCGCTGGTCACCCACCGATGGAGCTCCCAGTCCATGTTGTAGAAGGGGGTCCCACCGGGGGTGTCGTGGTCGGGGTTGTGCATCGGGTTCTGGGCTTCGAAGCTGTCCGCTGCCGTGGTCACCGCGCCGTCGGACTGATCGTCCATATCATCGAACCAGGCCAGGAAGTTCTCCCGGGCCTCTCGGTGGCGCATCCCCACGGACACCCTGGCCGAAGAGGCCGGCACCGCGTCGTTGGGCTCTTGGACGTACTTGCCATGGGCCATCACCAACGCCAGGGTGCCGTTTCCTACCCGGGTATCCCTGTGGAGGGTCCACACGCTCCGATCCGGGGCCTGAAGCTGCCGGGTCGGGTCGGCCACGTCTCGCAGGTCGGCGCTCCCTGTCATCGGCCCGTATCCGGAGCCGCTACGTCGGGTGAAGTTCAGGAAGTCCGTCGCGCTCTCCGAGATGTCCACCGTGGTCAGGTCCACCCAGTTGTTGTCGTTGCTCGCCCCCCACCCGTTGAACTGTTGGTACTGAGCCACGGGGATCGCGAACCCGTAGTCCGGGTTGGAGTCCACCTCGCCACTACAGGAGTTGTCTCGCCCATCGCAGACCTCCAGCTGTGGCGTCACCCCGATCAAGCACTCGATACTCCAGTCGCCGCCATGCTCCACACATCGAGTCGCGCCGCGACCGCAGATCCCGGGCTCCCCCGTATCGCAGGGCGTGCCCACCTCGGCGGTCAACGCCCCGTAGAGATCTCCCAGGCGGTTATTGGAGAGATAGAAGGGCTCATTGGCCGAGAGCTCCACTCCCTCACCGGTCACGGCGTTGTAGAACTCCCACCGATGAACGTCGCCGCTGAAGTGGGCGCCGATCCGAACCGTCCACCGGTCGGTGGAGTCGAAGGGACCCAGGGCCACCCCGCCGGACTGCCCTTCACCGCTGGTCACGGTCACCTGCTGGGCCCGAGCCGGGTTGGAGATGATCGACTCTTTGACGATCCCATCCTGCATGATCACATTGCCCACGTTATGCTGATGGTCGTACACGAGCTGGTAGGAAGCCCCCACCTGGCCCTGGTCGGGGGATGCCTTGCCGTGGCTCAACCACAGCACGTACCGCCCCAGATCGGGGTGTCCGCCTCCGCCGCCGCCGGTCTGCGTCGGATCGAGGAAGAGCACCACCCGGGCCACCCCTTCCTCCACCACGTTGGGATCGGCGGGATCCACGTTAAACCCGTCAAAGCCAGCCCAGGTCAAAAACCCTTCCCCATCGTCGGGCACGATCGGGCGCATCGGCGTGTTCGGCAGCGACCGCTGCCGGACCTGCACGAAGTGATCGAGCCGCACCAGGGGATCGCTCAAGTCCTGGCCGGGGTTTCCATCACAGCTCAGGTCTTCGTTGGAGCAGGTCTCGGCCTGGGGCTCCTGGAAGGGCGTACATTGCATCGCTCCGCCCACACATCGCCACATCCCGGCCGCGCAGGGCCCGTGCATCCCGGTATCACAGGTGTGGCCCTGGTTGACCACCCCGCCGCCGTCGGGATCGTCCCCGGGCATCCCGTAGTCCTCCACGGTGTAGGTCAAGCCGTTGTGGTCTACGAACCCGATCTCGAAGTGCTCATCGTTGATGTCCCGATCGGCCACCCCGTCGCAGTCGTCATCGAGGCCGTTACAGAACTCCGGCTGCCGCACGTAGACACACTCCAACTGATCGTCGACGCACTCGAAGATCCCCGGACACAGACCCGAGGAGCCTCCCAGACAGGGCGTCCCCCACCCGGGGGTCGTCTCATCACACCCCTCCCGACAGTAGGGCGAGCCCGGCACGGCGTCAGCGTGAGTCACCTGGAAGTTGTTGTAGCGCACGTAGATCGACCCTCCCAGGTTGCCCTGGGGCCCGGAATGCCAGAAGGGATCCATCCGAGTCCTCAACCGAATCGGCACATTGTTCGTCGGCCCATTGAAGAGCTCCAGGGTCCGCCACGATCCGTCGCCGTCCCGGAACGAATAGGTCCACTCGCTGCCTGTACGGGCGATCCGCAAGGTCCCGTGAAGCGCCAGGTTTTCACTCGCCTCGGCGATGATCGCCTCCGGGTTGTTCGGAGGCTCCGCATCCAACGCCTCGGGGTACACGTAGGCGAAGTAATTCAAGAAGGGCGACCCCGACGGCGACGCACCGGAGTAACTATTCGCTCCTCCCAGGGTGACCTCCGAACCCGCCGCGAACCATCGCCGGTACAGGGTGTAATTCCGATCCGGATCGGTGGTCTCCACGACCTCGTTCGTCGACGTCCAGCCCTGTCCGGCCCGCAGCCAGTTGGGCACCGGATTGGCGATGTCCTCAAAGGCCACATATACATAGGAGTCGAACTCTACAGTGAACCGCACCGGCATATCATGGAGCTCTTCTATGGAGTGGGTCCGCAGCCCCCAGATCCCTTCCAGTCGCACCGGATGGTCGACGATCCGGGTCACCCGATCCGTATGATACCGCGCGGAGACCCGCATCCGATGGATCTCCGGCCGGTTTGTCGCCGCCAGGGTATCCGGGCTCAAGGTCATCGGCGCCTGCGACGGATCGATGGCCACCTCTCCCCCGGCTCCGTACTCCAGACCACCGCCGAAGTTATTCTCCACCGAGCTCGTGTAGTAGGCCCCGATGGTCTCATCCTGAGGGATCAAGAAAGTCTCCTCCCAGTCGTCGAGGCCGAAGTTTCTCAGCTGGTACCCGGTCATATCCGAGTAGGTGTAGGTCGACCGGGAGTACACACTCCCCAGATAGTCCCCGGTGGCCGTATAGTACCGCACCTGATCGTTGTTGTTCGCCGTCTGGCAGGAGACCCACACCCGGTCCATCCGATCCAGGGCAACCCCGGCCGGGTTCGAGCAAGTGTCGATCTCATACACGATCTCCCCGGTCTCCTGGTCCTGGCCGACGAGCTTGCTGTTGCCATCCGAGGCGTACCACACGAGCCCCTGATTATCGGCAGTCATCCCCCGAGACCGCCCCGACACGGTTCGGTCCGTGGGCAACTCAACCCACCGAGCATCCTCGTCGGGCTCGTTGGGATCGAAACGGTAGCTGCTGCAGTTATTATCGTTCGCCAGCGTCGACCGATACAGCCGCTGGTCTTGATCGATGCCCAGCCCGTAGGGGCTCATGCAACTGCTCGGGGGCTTGTAGTACTTCGCCTTCTGTCCCGTCGTCGGATCGATTCGCACGAAGGAATCCGCCGAGCTCCCATGGCGAGTGGCGATCCACAGCGTCCCGTCCCGGGCAAAGGCCATCCCGTAGGGACGAGCGTTCTCGTTGAACTCCGGCCGTGATCCCGAGATGTCATACACCCGGTTTACGGTCCACGTATCGCCCCCGGGTGTTGCGCTGGGATGATAGTTCAGGTGGTACACCTCCGGGGTCTCTCGAAAGGCCACCCAAATGTCGTTGTTTCGGTCCACAGCCACCCCGCCGCCCCACCGACCATTGGCCACAGGTGCTCCGAATTGTCCACCGCTGAAGTCCAGGGTGTAGATATGCTCTGGCGACGAGCCCAGATCGCAATCCGGATCCGGGCAGGCCGACGCCTTGATGAACGTCACCGTCGTCTGCGAATTATGGGGTTGATTCACATTCTGATTGCTTCGCCCCCGGTTATGAACGTACACGTTCCCTTCCAGATCCACCGACGTCCGCCCCGGTCGTGTTCCCACCGAGATCTCCCGCAAGAACTCCGCCGTATCCGTGTTGATCTGGGTGACCGCATTGCGCCCCGGCAACGACAGCCACAGGTGGGCCGCTAACTGCGACGAATCGCTGTCGGTGTCAAAGACGGTGCTCCGAACGTGCCGACGCCGGGTCCCCTGATCGCCGGCCATCAGCTCCACGAAGAGCATGTTGACGCCCCTCATGTTCAGGTTCGTCCAATAGTTCGCCGAGCTCAGCTCGAACTCCACCTCGGCCTCAAAGTCTCCGGCCAACAAGAACTTACTCTCCAGCCCCAACTCCCAGCTCTGGCCGGCGTTGGTGTTGGCCGGGATCTCCAACTCCAGCTGCCCCCCGGACACTCGAACCTGCTCCCCCTCCGAACCATCCCAATCGTGATACTCCAGGGAGCCCCCCTGACGGATATAGGGGTTCCACAAACACTCTTGCCACACCCCGCCGTCGAAGCTGTCTTGGAGTTCGTCCACGGCCGACTGCGCCATAGCCGGTGCCGACCAGGTCAACATCACGCCCAGACACACCGGAATCCACGCAGTCACTCTCTTCGTTTGCCGATACATTTCAGGACCTCTCGCAGATCGCCCGGACCAAACTCTTCGCCGGGGTGGTTCGAAGACGGCTTATAAACAAAACTTTACCTTGGACCAGAGTAGGGACCAATCCCGGAGAATTCAAGTTTCTCATCACGGGCACTCCTCCAGACAGATCGCCTCCGTCAGGGGCGGATCGTCACAACAGACAAGCGAGGGGTCGTTACAATCGGCGGTCACGTCACAGGACAGGAATTCGCAGGCCATCTCATTACTCACACACTGGCCATCGCTTAAGCCCGGCGCGATACAGCAATACTGATCGCCGAAACAGTCCTCTTGCTCCGTGCAGCTCAGGTCCGGGGGCTCACAGCTCTCGAAACAGGACCCCGCCGTCATTCCCCCGGAGTCCACCCCACAGCACTCCTGCTGATCCGGGCAATCGGCGTCGGAGAAGCACACCTCGGTCACACAGAAGGGCACATTGGTCAGGCACCGGAACTGCTGGGGCTGATCCAGAAAACAGCACTCCTGGGCCCCGCTCGGGCACGGCTGGGAGCTCTCGGGGTCGCACACCGGGTTCGGATCCGGCGCCGACGAGCACTCCGTGGGGAAGATGCACTCCAGGACCCCGGCGATATCGCAACAGATCCGATCCCCCTCGCAGTCGCCCCCGCCAGGTGCGCAGCCGTCGGCCACACACCCCAGGCTGTTGTCTGGATCCTCGACGATCTCGTCGGGGACACACTCTCGAACCCCGCTCCAAGTACACCGGGAGCAGCTCTGGCCGGACACGCAATCCGCCGACGTCTCACAGGGGATCGGATCTCGCTGGCTCCAGCAGAACTCCAGGTCCAGGCACTGCCGCACCGAATCACCGTCGGGACGACAACAGGCCAGCCCCTCACCACACTCGCTGTCCAGCTCACATTGATCGTTGGAGTCGGCCGGCTCACACCCCTCGGGCCGCTCCCAGGGCATGGCGAAGGCGTTCTCGTATCGCGCGACCGTACACCGTTCCATTCCGTCACCGGAACACTCGACCTCCAACGAGTCCCCCTCGAAGACCATGTCGAAGGATCCGAACTGGGCCTCCGACAGGTTCCACTCCAGGGGCTCCGAGCCCGCCTCCAACGCCCTCAGGTTGTAGCATCGCTCTCCGTCGGGCCCGAAGGTGGCCCGAAACTCTCGAGGCCCATCGTCGGTGTTGATCTCCCGGTACTCCACCACGGCGCCGTTGGAGAAGAGGGCGCTGATCCGATGCCCCGACTCTCCTGGTTCGCCGAATTCCACGCACTGACTCATCGCCGCCGCGTCGCCCAGGCAGTTCAGCGCCGGCGCCAGACAACTGTCCTGGATGCTCTCCGGACAGAGCCGCTCTTCCGGCTCCCCGGCGTCTGCGTCGGGCTCCCCGGGGACATCGGGCTCATCGACGTCGGCATCGGGATCGGTGTCCCGATCGTCGACATCCTCCTCGACATCCCCACCGACATCGGGGAACTCCACCGGCGGACCGGCGACCTCACCGCAGTCTCCACAGCTCATAAAGAGACCCACCAACGCCACCATCACGAGCGCTCGCAGGGTTTGATCGACCATCTTCACAGGCCCTCTTACTGTCTTCATCGCAAGTCCTTACTGATGGTGGTGATGATCGTGGTCGTCGGCGTCATCGCCGGTGTCCAAGTAGATCCGCCGAAAGAGCGTCGGCGACGTCGGCGGGAACGTGAAGGGCATCCCCAACAAGAAGCTCGGGGGCATCACCCCGGTCATCCCCGGCACGGCCAACGCCGACAGGCCCGGCTCTTGATAAGTGGCCTGATCCAGCCCTAGATAGAGCAGGAAGAGCTCCGGCTCGAACATCGCCCCCGGGGCCCAGCTCCGGCTCAACCGTGGAAACTCGTCGGCCACCTGGGCGACCCGGCCCAGATCATCGAACTCCGCGGTCACCGTCAGGCGGCCCCCGGACAATCTCTGGGCCCGAAACCGCACGTCCACCCCTTCCAGCAGGTCTCCCGAGGAGTCCCCGGGGAACACGAAGAGCTTGTCCACCAGCCCCTTCAGGCTCCCCGCGTAGGCCAGCGCCGGCGCAGACCTCGTCTGCTCCGGGAACTCCGCGACCTCTCGCAGCCGGTCACAGGGCCGCGCGCCGAAGTAGCTCAGGAACTCCGATCCCCGGATCACCCAGCACACCCCCACCTCACCGGTCCCATGAACCACAAAGGTCATCTCGTGGATCTCCACCTCCTCCTCGGCGAAGACCTCCTCCCGGCTCTCACGCCGGGCAAACTCCCGGACGTCGTGCAGTGGCATCCAGTAGTCCCGAAAGAACCGGTTCAAGAACCGGTTGACCACGGCGGGCATCATGTCCCGATCCAGGGCCTGCCACCCCACGAAGACCTCTCCCGTCAGCGGCCGTGGACTCTCAAAGAACGCCACCGTCGTCGGTCCCCGGTGGTGGAGCAGCACCTCTTGAAACTCGCGGACCAAGAGCTGGCGAGTCCCCGCCCCCCGTACACTCATCAACTGCAGCCAGGCTTCTGGCAAGACGGCCTCCGCGAAGTCCGCCATCTCCCGGGGCCGAAGCACAAGCCCCACCTGCCCCACGGCGCCCTCCACCACGGGTCCACCATGGAGATTGGTCTCTCTCATGGTTCGCCACAACGCCGGCAGGAGTGTCCCCTGGTTCGCCGTCACATCCACGGTCAGCTCGACCCGCCGCGCCGGCTCCGACGGCCCCGGCCGATGGGACTGCAGGGTCAATCGCATCACCTCCGGCCACGCCTCGTCCCGGCCCATGGCTCGGTAGATCTGAGTATGAAGCTGCAAGAGCGACACCCGAGCCGGCAGCACGTCGTGGGCGTTCATCGCCATGTGCTGCTCCATCAACTCCGCCGCCACCTGATACCGCTCGGCGATCCCCCACCGGCGAGGCCACAGGTAGAGCTCTACTTCCCGGCGGCCCGAGACCCCGGTCTGCTCCACCGCCTCCGCCACCGCCGTGGGCCCCTCCGGAAAGTTGGAGATCCCCACGCCACGGCCCCGGAACTGGCTCCCCTCGGCGGCCTTCATCGGCACTTCCGCCACATAATAGGTGTCCAGACTTCCCACCGCCGACGATCGCTCATACACGGACACCAGCTCTCCCCCCTCTTCGCCCCGGACTCGTTGCCGGCCGTGGGCTGGCCACTCCTGAGCCGCCAGGGACTCCTCCGAGACCCAGGGAACCACCACGGCCCACCGCCACTCCCCCCGCTCTTCCTTCGGCGCCCACACCGCCACGTCCACGTGCTCATCCCACCGCACGCCGCCCTGCACCTCCCCCAGGACGTCTTCCACGAAGAGCCGAAACTCCGCCGTCGGCATCCCCTCTACCAGGTGTCCCCTGTCCTCTCTCTCCTTCAGGTATCCCGCTTCCCGGCCCTGCTCTCGCCAGAGCCTCAGATCGAAATGCCGCTCGCTGAACCGCAGCAGCCGGGCCACGGCCACCACGTCCTCCGAGAGCTCCCGCACCTCTTCTTCGGGCTCCTCCTCCGGGGCCTCCCGCTCCGGAATGAGCCCCTCACAGCCCTGATCACACCCCGCGGCCGCCACGGCCACGATCAGGAGAGCCCCAAGAATACCCCGCAACTTCGGAAGACGAAACGAATCCAGCTCTCTCACGGACACCCTTCCGGTGGAACGTCAGGCCACGACCCCGAGGATCGCCGGCCCGTTTACAGACGTTGACATCTTACCTCTTTCCCCTCTGACAGGCAAGAAAGCGGTCCGCTGCTCCCCCTCTCTTGAACCCTCGTCACCCCGTTGCTACCCTTTGGCCCAGCGACACCTCCCCTTCTTCAGGACTCGCCGCCGATGAAATCGCGCCTCCCTCTGGCCGCCCTCCTCCTCCTCGCAGGCCTGCTCCTACTCCCCCTCTCGAGCCTCGCCGACGATCCCGAGACCGACGACGGCGAGCTCCAAGACGACGCCGAGGAGTTCGTCGATCCCTTCGGAGAGTCTCCCTTCGGCGAGTCCCCTGGCGAGCGCCTTCCCTTAGGAGAAGACCCCGAGACCTCCGAGGTCCTCCGACCCCTCGTCGGGGCCCCTGTCGACGACCTGGAGCCCCCCTCTGAGCCCGTGGCTTTGCGGTTTCGGTTTGACGAACCCATGCGGATGGACGTGAACAACTCTTCCCGTATGGGCTTTGATCAGCGCCCCGACCTCCGGCAGATCTATCACTCCGGGATGGCCCTGGAGTACACCCCCATCTCCCACGAGGAGCGGGACGCCCTGCGGGCCTGGCCCATCGCCTCCGACGACCGGGAAGCCCCCGACGACGCCGTGCCCGTGCTGGTCACGATCTACGAGTTCTCCGGGACCTTCGAGTCCCCCCATGAGCTCACCGACTCCGCCCGGACCCACCAGATCCTCAAAGACGCCGCCTTCAGCTACCTGATCTCCCCCCGGGGGCAGGTCTACGACTTTCGTGTCCACCCACCCACCAACCCCCTGGCCCGAGCCAGCCTCGAGGATCTGCAGCGCCTGATCACCGGCAGCCACCCGCTCCTCCCCGACGAGCCCGTCGAGCCCGGCGACACCTGGACGGACTCCATCGAGCTGGCCTTCGAAGAGGGCAACGTGGTCAAGACCCAGGACGTCACCCTGACCTATCGCTTCGAGCGATGGGGCCGATGCGACATGGCGTACTGCGCCCTGATCGAGGTCGACCTCGAGGTGAAGGCCGCCGGCCGGCTCACCGACGGAGACTTCGAGACACGGAGCGGTTCTGTGGGCACCAGCTCGGGGTGGATCCTCTTTGACCACGAGACGGGCCGCGTCGTTCGCAGCCGATTCGAGCTCGACACCCAGGGCAACACCACGGCTCGCCGCCGGGTCGGCGACACCATCGAGGACCTGGCCACGGCCCGGTTCAACCTCAACGTCCTGACCCGGATGGAGCTTCTGGACCGCCGCCTCCCGTCCTACGAACTCGTCCCCCTCGAGGACTGATCGTGGCTCCTCAGGGCACTGTCGGTCTCCTCATGATCACCTCGATCACCCTCCTGGTGAGCGCCCCACTCAGCGCCGAGCCTCGCCCGTGCACGCTCCCCTTCAGCGATGGCGAGCACATCGCCGATCTCTCCGACGAGACCATCGATGAGTCCTCGGGGCTCGCCGACAGCTGGCTCTCCTCAAATCGCCTCTGGACCCATAACGACTCCGGAGACCAGCCCCGGCTCTGGGCCCTGGACAAGCTCGGCCAGGTCACCACCGTGGTACACCTCGACGGCGCCGACAACATCGACTGGGAGGACATGGCCATCGCCCCCTGCTCCGCAGACGATCCCTCACCCTGTATCTACATGGCGGACTTCGGCGACAACAACTCCGTCCGGGACTTCGTCACCATCTACCGATTCCCCGAGCCCGACCTCGGCGACGAGCCGCCGGCCTCCATCACGATCGACGACTTTGAGACCCTCCACTACGCCTACGACACGGGTCCCCGGGACGCCGAGACCCTTCTTGTTCACCCTACAGACCGCCGGTTATGGGTGATCGAGAAGACCGGCGAACCCGAGGTCGCCATCTTCGAGATCCCCGAGGACTTCGATCACCCCGAGCCCCACGTGGTCAGCTCCGTGGCCACGGTCACCATCCCGGGCGCCTTAGCCCTGACCCGGATGGTCACCGGCGGCGACATCGCCCCCGACGCCTCGGAGCTCAGCTTTCGCACCTACACTCAGGTCTACACCTTCTGCATCGATGATCCCGACGACGTCGCCGCCGCCTTCGCCGGCGAGCCGGTGACCACCACGGTCCTCCCCGCCACCATCCAGGGCGAGGCCCTGACCTACGATCGAGGTGATCACTCCCTGTGGCTCACCAGCGAGATGATCCCCGCTCCCCTCATCCAGCTCCGGCGCTCGGAAGCCGAGGCCCCGGACCCCGATCCCGAGCCCGAGCCGGAACCCGAGCCGAGCCCACCAGACACTGCCGAGCCACCACCCTCCGAAGACGCTGGTCAAGATCGCCGCGATGCGTCACAATCTCACCGTCCCGGCAATGATCCTTCTCCGGGAACTTCGGGGTGCTCCTGCTCCCAAACCCCCGACGGATCTAGCGGATTCTTCTTCGTTGCCCTGCTACTTCTCTGCCTCTGTCGCAGTCGGTAACCCCATGGCTGACACTCCGATGCAACAGAAGACTACCAGCGGTGATCCCACCGCCGTGCAGACCCAGGCGCCCGAGCCCGACGAGCCCCTGCTCTCCGGTCGGTACCGTCTCATCGAACAGCTCGGTGAAGGCGGGATGGGGCTGGTCTACCGCGGCGAACACGTCTTGATGAAGAAGACCGTCGCCATCAAAGTCCTTCATCGGGAGCTCACCGAGAACGCCGAGATCGTCGCCCGCTTCCAGCGAGAAGCCCAGGCCGCCGCTACCCTCGAGAGCCCCTACGTCTGTCAGGCCACCGACTTTGGCCAAACCGAAGACGGGGCCTTCTTCCTGGTCATGGAGTACCTCAAGGGCCAGACCATCCAGGAAGCCATCGGTGACCTCGAACGGTTCCCCGTTGACCAGGCCCTCCGCCTCGCCAAGCAGATCCTCTCCGCCCTTTCCACGGCTCACCAACAGGGGATCGTTCACCGGGATCTGAAGCCCGAGAACATCATGCTCGTCCCCCGGGACGACGGGGAAGACCGTATCAAGATCATGGACTTCGGCATCGCCCGGATGCTGGCCCCCGATGACGAGCCCGCCGATCCAGAGACCCGCCTGACCCGGGCCGGGATGGTCTACGGCACCCCCCACTACATGTCTCCCGAGCAGGTCGCCGGCGAAGACGTCGACGAGCGCACCGACCTCTACGCCTTCGGCTGCGTCCTCTTCGAAATGCTCACCGGGGTCCTGCCCTTCGACGGCGAGACCATCGCCCGGATCATGGGGCAACACGTCACCCAGGCCCCGCCCACCCTCTCCGAGAGCTACCCTGACGGAGACTTCTCCCCAGACCTCGAAGCCCTGATCGCCGACCTCTTGGAGAAAGCCCCCGAGGCTCGACCTCAGACCGCCGACGAGGTCCTCCAACGAATCGAGACCCTCCTCTCTCCCCCAACGCCGGTTCCCGAAAAGCCCGAGGTCCAGACCTCCTCCCCGGCGACGATCACCATGGAGTCCATCTCCCGTGGCGCCATGACCACCGGAGAAGCCACCGTTGGCTCCGTGGAGCGCGTCGTCGGCACCAGCCTCACCGCCGTGGATCATAGCTTCCGATGGTGGCAGGGCCTGCGCCCCGATCACCGCCGGGTGGTCCTCCTCGCCACGGGCGCCGCCCTCTTCGTCTCCGCCGTCCTCTCCGTAGTCCTCCTCCTGATCGTCCTCCAGAGCTCGGACCCTCAAGAAGAGCTCGCCGTGGATCGCCAGAACCGCCTCGACGACGCCGCCGTCACCGCCGCCCTCGACGACGCCCGCGACGGAGACCGGACCGCCATCGAAGAGCTCCTCGAGGAGCACCCCGAAGACGCCCACCTGCGCTTTCTCGTCCTTCAGGCCGACATCGAGTCCGGCCACGACGTCAAGATCCTCGACGAGATCGAGTCCATCTTCTCCTTGGACCGCCGGTACGCCCACGACGAGACCCTGATCTCCCTGATCATCGACGACCTCTATCGATCCAGCACCGAAGAGGCCGCCGCCGAGCTCTTGGCCGCCCATATGACCCCCACGGCCCGGGCCGCCCTCTCCGAGATCGCCCGGACCGCCTCCCAGCGGTCCCGTCGGAACAAAGCCTACGCCTTCCTCGAAGAGCACAACCAGATCCGCCACTTCGACCGCTGGGAGGTCCTGGCCTTAGAGCTCCGCCAGACCTCGGGCTGCACCAACCTCCGAGAGAAGATCCAGGAGATCGAACGCCTCCGGAACCCCGACGCCCTCTCCACCCTTCGGGCCGTCAGCGCCACCCCCCGCAGCGGCTGCGGTCTCCTCCGCCGCCAGGACTGCATCGGCTGTATCCGAGGCGATCTCGCCACGGCCATCGAGACCCTCGAAGCTCGAGAGTAGACACCTCCCGGAATTTGCAGCCTTCCGGCGATCCAGGTACTCTCTATCCCACGATCGATTGCCTCCATCTTCATCCCTCGCCCCGGGATCACCAATGGCTCTTCTCTCCCGCGCGGTCACCCCCCTCGCCATACTCCTCCTGCTCTTCCTGGCTGCTTGCGGCGCCGACGACACCGGCGAAGATCCCTACTGGGACACCTCCGAGGAGAACCAGGACGCCAACCAGGTCGAGCCCGACAACCAGTCCGAGCCCGACAATCAGACCGAGCCCCCGGAGCAAACCCTCCCACCGGGCACCGGTGATCCGCCGGCCATACCGGTGGCGATCACCACGGAACTTCTCACCCCCCAGGTGATGACCACCGGTGACATCCTCCGGCACCGCTGTGTCTTCCTCGACGCCTGGGGCTCCGCCATCGAGTACGACGAAGAAGAGGGCGACTCCCCTCCGTCCTCTCGCCTGAATCGCAACCCCAACAACGCGTTCAACTCCGCGCCCGGCGGCCTCCGGGCCATCCGGACCGGCTCGGCTTCGGTGAACTGCCAGGCCCCGGACCTGGGCCTCACCGACCCCAATCCCCTGGAGATCCTGATCCAACCCGGTCCGGTCCACACCACCCGCGCCACCTTGAGCGACTATCAGACCGTCGCCGGCGGCGAGATCCAGGTGAGCTGCGAAGCCTTCGACAGCTATGGAAACCCCATCCATGACGCCGAGTTCAACGTCCTGGCTGACACCTCCGGCTCGGGCATCGCTATCGATAACGACGCCAAGTCCATCTCCATCACCACCACGGGCATCTACACCTTCAGCTGCCAGAGCCCTGGCGTCTACGAGATGTTCCCCGATACCCTGGAGGTCCTCCCCGACCTCCCCTACGAGCTGATCGTCGACCTCGTCCCCTTCCAGACCGTCTATCGCACCGGCCAGATCATCACCCTGGCGACCCTGGTCCAGGACCGATTCGGAAACGAGATCGCCGACGCCCCCATCGCCTTCGAGGCCACCCCCGATGGCGAGTATTTCGGCTCCGGGCGGTTCCGATTCTCCGAAGAGGGCACCTACACCCTCACCGCCGAGGTCACCGGCGCCACCCACGACGACGTGATCCTCTACGAGGAGCGCCAGATCGTCGTCAACGAGACCGGCCCCAGCATCAGCTGCTCCAGCCCGGCCGACGGCGCCATGGTCGTCCACAACCCCGGCTCTAACCTCACCTTCGAGGGCACGGCGGCCGACGAAAACGGCCTCGATCAGGTCTTCGTCAACGGCTCGGCGGTCTCCTTCAACTCCGATGGTGAGTTTTCGGCCACCGTCCAACCCCGGTACGGCATCAACTTCGTCGACATCGTCGCCCAGGACGTCTTCGGCGAGGAGAGCGTCCGCACCTGCGCTTTCCTGGTCTCCAACCACTGGCACTCCCCGACCTCGTACCTCAACGACGCCGTGGCCCTCCGCCTCAGCCAGGACGCCATCGACGACGGCGACTTCGACGGCAATATCCGCAGCCTGAACGACCTCCTCCTGGCCGTCCTCAACAGCGACGGTCTCCGCCAGCAGATCGAGTCCCAGATCACGGCTGGCAACCCTTACGACCCCGACTTCTGCGGCTTCGACCTCTACGTCAACGGCTTCCAATACGTGGGCGACCCCCATATCACCTCCCTGCAGTTGATCGGCGGTGGTCTGCGTCTCTTTGCACGGCTCAACGACATCCGGGTGCCCACCACGATCCGAGACGGTCGGTGGTATTGCCCTGGCACCTATAACCCGGTGGCTACCATCTCCTACCTGGAGCTCGAGCTCACCGCCGACATCGGCCTCTCCGGCGGCCTGCCCTCCATCTCCCTGCGCGAGGTAGAGCGCGTCGACAGCGGCAGCGTCAGCCTCTCTGGTGGCAACTGGTTCTCCAGCGCCATGTACAGCGCCATCGCCTCCCTCTTCCAGGGATCCCTGGGGAGCGCCATCGAGGGCGCCTTCGAGAGCGCCATCGTCGACAACTTCGACGACCTCTTCACCAGCCTTTTCGAATCTCTCGACATCGACGCCCTGGGCACCCAGATCGACGTCCCCCGCCTGGACGGCACCGGCGAGCTCTCCCTGGACTTCGGGTTTACTTTCTCCCACGCCAACGCCAACTCTTCCCGACTCCTCATGGGACTCGGGCCACGACTGATTCCGGCCTCCGGGGCCGCCCACTCCATCCCCACCCAGGGGATCATCCACCCCGCCGGCAACTTCCTACTCAACCCCACGGGCGACACCGCCGCCGCCGCCGTTCATATCGCTCTGCTCAACCAGGCCCTCCACTCCCTGTGGCGAGGAGGCCTCTTCCACGCCGAGGTCGGCGACGCCCTCTTCGGCGACGATGCCCCCGCCGGCACCTCGGTCTCTCTCGACACCCGCCTGCCCCCGGTGGTGGTCCTCAACTCCGACGAGACCGCCACCCTGATGCTCGGCGCCATGCGCCTGAGCATCGCCTACCCGGGCCTCTTCGAGAACCCCATCACCCTCGTCGTCGGCGCCACAGCCGACACCAGCATCGCCCTGAACGGCGACGAGATCAGCTTCGCCGATGTGGTCATCGACGAGTTCTACTTCTCCCCGGAAGAGGCATCCATCACCGAGGCTGCCCGGGACGTCCTGGAAAACTTCCTCCAGGTACTCCTCCAGAACGTGATCGACCAATCCCTGAACGCCGCCCTGCCGGCGCTGCCGATCCCGTCGTTCACCATCACCCCCGACCTGGGTCAGTACGGCCTCCCCGTGGGCGGCTCCCTCGGCCTCGTCGACGCCGACATGGAGCAGACCCTCCGCCACCTGATCCTTCGCGCCGAATTCGGAGTCCAGTGATATGATCGCCACCCAGATCACCACATCCCGCGGCCTCCCCGCCCTCGCCCTCGCGCTCCTCTTCGCCACCGCCGGCCTCATCGGCTGCGGCGGCGATCCCCCACAGGACGAGCCCGACAATCAGAACCAGCTCAACCAGGAGCCGGACAACCAGAATCAGGACCCCGGCAACCAGATTCAGGACCCCGATCACAACCAGTCCTTCGACCCCTCTGTGATCCCTGCCTACCTGATCGTCGACGTCTCCCCGACCCGATTCGCCTACGCCCTGGACACCCGGGTTACCCCCCGGGCCCGGGCCTACAACTACCAGTGGCAGCCCCTCGGCGAGGTCCCCGTGGAGTGGACCGTCACCCCCGAGGACCTCGTGGAGCGAGATGGCGAGTCCAACCGGTGGTATCTCCGAGACCACGGCGACGTCACCTTCGAGGCCTGCGCCGTCGACGCCCTGCCCTCCCACCCGGCTTGCGCCAGCCACACCGTCCACGTCGCCGACGGACCCACGGTCACCCTCGAAACCCCCATCGGTGGCGACCACTTCTCCGGCCAGAACTCCGACACAGTCCTCGTCGAAGGGGTCGTCACCTCCGCCCGCGACATCAACCGGGTCCAGATCAACGGCATCGACGTCCCCATCGACTCCGATCGCCGGTTCTCCTACGAATACACCCCTAACTTCGGGGTCAACACCATCATCGTCCGGGCCTTCGACGGCCTCCATCCTCTCGACGGCCTCGACGCCGCCAGCTTCATCTGGGCCCCCGACTTCCTCCCCACCGAGCACGACGGGACCTCCCTGCACACCCAACTCGACACGGCGCTGATCATGCGCCTGGGCCAAAACTTCTTCGACGACGGATCCAACCCCACCATGATCTCCGACTCCCAGATCCTCACCGAGGACCTGGCGGACATCATCTACCTGGTGCTTCTCTTCCTGGACCTCGGCGCCCAGCTCCCTGACCCCGTCGTCGACTCCAGCGGCTTCTACCTCTCCGTGCCCGAGGTCCAGATCGGCGAGCCCCGCGTGGAGATCGACACCACCTCTACGGGGCTTCAGATCTTCGCCCAGCTTCAAGACATCCACGCCGTCACCTCGGGCCACCTCGACTTCGCCGATCAGCTCCTCAACCTCGACGGCTCCATCGAAGCCGGGCTCGCCGTCTTCGCCGAGGTCGACGTGGAGAAGACTTCCGCCAACGAGCCCGTCACCGTGGAGCTCGTCAACTTCGCGATCGCCATCGAGAACGCCACCGGCAACTTCGCCAGCGATGAAGCCAACGCCATCTTCGAGCTCGCCGACAGCCTCCTGCGAGAGAGCCTGGAGACGATCCTCCTGGACAGCGTGAACCTCTCCTTCATCGACACCCTCCCGGATCTCCTCACCGACGTGTTCACCTCCCTGGAGGAGGCTATCGCCTACCAGCCCTTCGACGTCGACGTCGGCGTCGGCGACCCCCTCCTCTTGGAGTTCTACGGCCAGATCAGCCAGCTCTTGCCCACCTACCTCCAGGGCATCGAGGGCATCGTCGAGGCCCAGCTCGCCATTGAGACCGCCCGGTCCTTCCCCGACAACCCCGGCGTCGCCGTCATGACCTCCGGGCCTCGGCCTTTGCCCCTCTTCGACGAGAGCCGTATCCAGATCGGCCTCGACCTGGCGCTGATCAACGCCATCTTCAACAACCTCTGGGACGCAGGCCTCCTGGACCTCGACATCTCCACCATGGTGCCCCCGTCACTGGGCCCCCTCCTGCAGACCGGCCACGCCACCGGCATGCTCCCCCCCGTGGCCGCTCCCCCCGTCGGGAACCAGCCCTACGACCTCCTCCTTCACCTGGGACAGCTTGAGCTCGACCTCGGCTGGGCCACCCAGACCGACCGCTTCGGCGCCCGCCTCGCCGTCGGCGCCAACCTCCTGATCCAGGACGATGCCATCGCCATCGAGATCAGCGACGATCCCGACATCGAGCTCTGGCTCATCGACTCCACCGAGGAGTCCCCCTTCCTCGACGCCGGCGGCCTGATCAGCCTGATCCGAAACCAACTCTGGCCCCAGATCGACGATGCCCTCGGCGAAGGCCTCTCCTTCAGCCTCCCCATCCCCGACCTCGCCGGCCTCGACGAGTTCTCCCCCGAGCTCGCCGACCTCGACCTCGACATCCGCATGACCCGCCCCCTCGAGGTCCGTGAGGGCTTCCTGATCCTCGAAGCCGCCTTCGAGGGTGAGCTCTTCTTGGACTGACGATCCTGACCCACCGCCAACCCGCAAGTGGGCAGGGGTTCCCGGCGATCCACACCGCAACGTTGGGGTTCCCGGCGATTCACACCGCAACGTCGGGGTTCCCGGCGATGGACATCGCAACGTCCGGGTTCCCGGCGAATGGGCACCGCAACGTCGGGGTTCCCGGCGGTCATTTCCGAAAATAGTACAGGGCTCCCACGGTCTACCCCCGGCTAAAACCCGGGGGCTGGAGTGGGCTGGGCTCCGCTGGGGTCATGACCCCGCTCCGCCTGAGATGTTTCGGAGAACGGAGTCGTTCCGAACCAGGCCCGGATTCACTCCAGCACCGTCGAACCCCGCACCGGGTTGGTTCTCGATTGGTCGACTATGTGGAGAACATCTCAGGCGGAGCGGGGTCATGACCCCAGCGGAGCCCAGCCCACTCCAGCCCCCGGGTTTAGCCGGGGGTAGACCGTGGGAACCCTGAACTATGCTTGAAAATGACCGCCGCAAACCCCCACGCCACGATCAATACCCCCGCGAACCTCGAAGGAAACAACGAAGCCCGAGACCCCCTCCCCGCCTGCGGGGAGGTGCCCGAAGGGCGGAGGGGTCGGGCGCACCGCCCGAACGTCCAGCCCACCACGAACCCCGACAAACCAAAACCCCATAACCCATTGAAAAACAAAACCTTTTACGCTACACCCGCCTCGCCGAAGAACCGCATAGTGCGGCCGGCGAGGAGCACAGATGAACCGAAGAACGGCAGCTACACTCACCCTCTTCGCGGTCCTCTTCTGGGCCGCCTGTGGCGACATGGACGAGCTCGGCGACGACGACCGCTATCCCCATCATCAAGATGAGAACCCGCGGGACGAGGTCTCCGAAGAAGACAGCTCCGGTGGCGGACCCATGTGGGGCACTCGCCCGGCGAACAACGAGAAGAACGCCACCCACGATCCAGCGAACCGCGAGACCGCCCAACGATGGGAAGAACCTGAGACGCTCGAGGACCCCGAGCCCGACGAACCCCTCCTCAGCCTGGACTGCGCCGACGACCCCGACGTCTGCCGATTCTGCGGACCCGCCCAGGGGGTGGTCACGGAGTGCCCCCCCGGCGACCCCAGCTTCCCCTGCCAGGTCTGGGAGCTCGTCAACGAGGAGCGCACCTCCCGGGGACTTCACGCCCTTGGCTACGACGGAACCCTGGCGGAGTCCGCCATGATCCACGCCATGGACCTGAGCCTCTGCGACTACTTCGCCCATGACTCCCTGGACGGGACGACCTTCTTCCAGCGATGCGCCGCCAACGGCTACGGCGGGACCTGCACCGGCGAAAACGTCGGCGGTGGCCAGAGCTCCCCGGTGTCCGTCGTCGCCGCCTGGATGGACTCCCCGAGCCATCGAGAAAACCTCCTCTACCCCCATCACACCGAGCTGGGCGTGGCCTACTTCGAAGGCGACGGCAACTTCGGACGCTACTGGGTGAAGCACTTCGGACGCCGCTGAACGATGGCCACCTCTGGCACCTTTCCCTACCATATGCCACAATGGTGAAAATCACTCGTTCGGCCCCCCCGAGAAGACCATGCGATCCCGACCCCTGGCCCTCCTGCTCCTCCCCCTGGCAGCAGCACTCCTCCTGGCCACCGGCTGCCACGCCGACACCTCGCCGCTTCCTCGCCAGGGGGCTGCCGGCCCGCCCCCCGAGGAGCCTCGCACCCTGCAGCTGCCCCTCGAAGCGCCCTGCCACGTCAACGTCCAGGGCACCGGGCAGGTCCACATCGAAGACTCCTACGTGGCCAACGTCGTCGCCTGCGAGAACGGCAACGCTCCCATGGAGGCTCTGAAAGCACAGGCCATCCAGGCCCGTGGCTACCTTTACTATGTGATGCTCGTGAACGGGCAGAGCACCATCGGGGACAGCCAGAGCGATCAGGTCTTTAGCTGCCCCTACGCCACCGCGGGCCCTCGCCACTTCGAGGCCGCCCGGGCCACCCGCGGGCAGTACCTCACCTGGGGCGACAACATCATCGCCCCCTTCTATGTGGCCGGCGCGATCCCCGCCAACCCCAACGACGGCGCTCCCGAAGAAGCCTGCGACGGCGCCGGGGGTAACGACAGCACCACCACCCAGCGCTTCGTCACCTACAACCTCGGTCTCTCGGGCTGTACTATCGAGATGACCACCCTCGGCTGGGTCCCCGACGACGGCGACTGCAACCGCAACCCCCGTAATCGGGGCTGCGCTTCCCAGAACGGACAGAGCTGCCTGGCCAGCCGGGGATGGTTCTACGAGGACATGCAGCGGTTTCACTATGGCGAGGACATCCAGATCCGCCAGGCCACCGGCTCCTGCGGCGGCGTCTCCACGGAACCGCCCAACTACGACGCCTACTGCATGCGCCACGACGATCCCTCCCACTGCGTGGATCAAACCCAGCGGGTGATCTGCGACGGTGACGAGGCCACCGCCGTGGAGGACTGCTCCGCCGGCTGCCTCCTCGGAGAGTGCCTCACCCCACCGGAGGAGCCCGAGACCGACCCCTGCGAAGAGCTCGACTGCGCCGACGGCTGCGAGGAAGGCCAATGCGTGGTCGACGACACGGTGATCCCCGACGATCCTCACGATCCTCAGGATCCCCAGGACCCCGCAGACCCCGGCACCGACGGCGATCCCGCCGGCTCATCGCCTCCCGGAGCCCTGGTGACCCGCTCCGCCGGCGTGACCTCCGGAGGCTGCTCCACGGCTCCGAGCTACCCCTCCCCCCTGGCGCTCCTTGTGGCCCTGGTCGGCCTGGCCCTTATTTCGTTCCGTAGAGCCGATCCCCGGCGTCGCCCAACCCGGGGATGATATACCCCTTCTCGTTGAGCTTCTCGTCGATCGCCGCCGTCCACAACGGCACGTCGGGGTGCACCGAGTGGAAGTGCTCGATCCCCTCCGGCGCTGCCAGGAGGCACAAAAACTTCACCGATCGGGGCTTGAAGTCCTGAATCCTGCGGACCGCCTCCGCCGCCGAGTGCCCTGTCGCTAGCATGGGGTCTACGACCAGCACGTCCCGATCCTCCATGTTGTCCGGAAGCTTCAGGTAGTACTCCACGGGCTGGAGGGTCTTCGGATCCCGATACAACCCGATATGGCCTACCCGGGCCGACGGCACGAGCTGCAGCAGGCTGTCCACAAGCCCCACACCGGCCCGCAGGATCGGCACGATCACAAGCTTCTTACCCACCAACTGGGGAGCCTCCATCTTCGCCAGCGGGGTCTCGATGGTCGTCATCTCCAGCGGCAGGTCTCGGGTCACCTCGTACCCCAGGAGCAACGCCACCTCGGACATCAGGGTCCGGAACCCCGCGGTGCTCCGCTCCTTGGAGCGCATCAACGACAGCTTGTGCTGCACCAGGGGGTGATCCACGACGGTCACGCTCTTCTCACTCATCTCCGCTCCTCATCTCAAGCCATTTCAGCCATCAAGCATCAAGTTCGCCCGGACACCACGATCTCGGCTCCGCTCACGGACCGCCCTTCAGGGCCGATCAAAAACTCCATCACCCTCGCCAGATCCGTGCGCGGCACCCAGGTCTCAAAGTCGGCGTCGGGCATCTCGCCACGGTTCGCCGGCGTGTCGATGATCGACGGCAACACGGCGTTCACCGTCACGTCGAGCTCTTTGACCTCCGCTGCCAGCGACCGCGTCAGAGCGTTCAGCCCGATCTTCGCCGCCGCGTACGCCCCCTCGCCGACGCCTGGCCCCTGGGTCGACCGGGAGCTCACAAAGATCAGCCGACCCCTTCCTCGCTCTCGAAACCGCCTCATCACGGTTCGCGAAAGATAAAGGCTAGACCGCAGGTTCAGGTCCACCAGAAAGTCGATATCCTCCAGGGAAATCTCGTCGATCCGGGACCAACGAAACCCACCGGCGCAGTGGATCACCGCCGTGATCGGCCCCATCTCGGCCTCCACGGTGGTCACGGCCCCCTCCACAGCGACCCCGTCGGTGACGTCCACGTTCATCCACTTCAGCAAGAGCTGCTGCTCATCCTCTACCAACGAGCCCGGACCCGGAGCGCTGATATCCCACCCCACCACCTTGGCACCCCGCTGCAACAACAACTCCACGACGGTCGTCCCCAGCGCTCCCGACGCCCCGGTGACCACGATGATCTCTCCTTCCAGATCCTGCATCGACACTCTCCTTCGTCAAAAGTCACCACAGATCCTCAACACATCGGCCCCCAGTACCACTCACCGCAACATATACACCCGGCTCGCCCCCGCCGGGATCCGCACCGTGAACCCCTGGGACTCCAAGGACGACCGATCCCTCTCCACGGACAGCCGGGCCTCGTTGTTCCCCGTCTCATCGAGCACCAGGTAGACCTCCACCCGTGAGCCCAGCCCGGCGTGGCCGGCCATCAGGTCCCCGGGCAGGCGGATCGAACCCTCCACTTCGGACACCCCCCAGTTGGTCACCACCACCATCGCCTTGCCCGCTCCGGGCTCAAACCGGGCGAACGCGAAGAGCTCCTCCGGGTACCCCTGCTCCCGGTTGAAGAAGTCCAACCCGTAGTACCCGGAAGCCGTCGCCAACGGATGATGGGAGAAGTTCACCAGCCGCCGATAGTACTCATGGAGCTCTCGCTGCCAGGGCTCCAAACCGCCCCCATCAAACCGCCCCTCGTTGTTCCAGGCCGCCAGGGCCGGCACGGTCCAATAATCGAAGATCGTGGATCGGCCGTCGTCCCCGGAGAACCCACTCGCTCCCCGCCCTTCCTCGCCCTTCGTCTGCCCGTTGTAGAGCATCACCGAGCCGGGCCCGAACAAGTACACGATGGGCGCCACGTGCCGCCCCGCCTCGGCGTCTCCAAACCCCGACGCCCCTGGATAGGTGTCGTACACGATCGGCGAGGCGATCCGCCGCTCATCGTGGTTCTCCAGGTACCGCACGTATCGGGGCCGCATCTCATCAGAGACAGACGCGAAGTACCCATCCAACCCGTACTTATCGTTGTCGTTGTTGTAGATCCCCTTGACCCCGTCGTACATGAAGTCGTCGTACACCACGTCGAACCCGGCCTGCACCAGAGCCTCCAGGTTCTCGTAGGCCTCGGCCACGAAATGGGCCTCCGGGTACACCTGCCGGGTCTGATCGATCACCCACTCCCACACATCCTCATGCAGGTAGTGGGCGAAGTCCGCCCGGAATCCGTCCACCCCGAACTCCCCCATCCAGTAGTCGATCACGTCTCGCAAGAACTCCCAGGTCGGCGGAACCGGATCGAAGTGGGTGGTGTGATTGATGAAGTCGTACCCATAGTTCAGCTTCACCGTCTCGTACCAGTCGTTCACCGACGGCGTATGGGACGCCACGTTGTTCCCCGTCACCCGCGCCGTATTCCCAGGCGTGCCGTCCTCGGGCCCAAAGAACCCATCCATGCCGTCGGCCTGCCAGTGAGAGTCCTGCGTCGGCAGCACCAGCGGGATCCCCTGCTCCAGGTAGAAGAAATTATTCTGCGGTGAGAAGAACTGGCTCTGATCGTCGTTCCGCCCCAGATCCAGATCGGGACGCACCGTCGACCCGTAGGACCGGGCCACGTGATTCGGCACCAGATCGATCAGCACCTTCATCCCATGGGCGTGGATCCGATCCACGAGCTCCTGGAACTCCTCTCGCCTGCGCTCGGGATCCACCGCGTAGTCCGGCGACACGTCGAAGTAATCCCGGACCGCGAAGAAGCTCCCGGCCTTGCCCTTCAAGATGTCCGGATCGTCGGCGGGCTCTCCGATGTCGGAGTAGTCCGTCAACGTCGCCTGCTGCAGCACCCCCGTCAGGTAGATATGGGTCACCCCCATCGCCCGAATCCGGGACAGCGCCACGTCGTCGATGTCGGCAAACCGCCCCGTACCGTTCTGCTCCAGAGTCCCGTCCGGGATATTTGCCCCCGTGGTGTTCCCGAAGTGCCGAACGATCAACTGGTAGTACACATCCCGCCGGGGCCCCTCCCGCCACGTCGTAAACCGCCGGACCTCGCTCCAATCGCTGCGATCCCCATCATGGGCCCGCACTCGCCAAAAATAGGTCTCTCCGGCGGCCAGGCCCACCAGTGGGTAGTCCAGCCCCCGATATCCCCGCTCGTTGACCACAAGGTTGGTGAACCCCTCGTCTAAGGCGACGTCGATATCGTATCGCTCGGCCTCCCCGAAGAGCTGCCACACCAGATCCACCCGGGTCCCCAGGCCGAAGAGCCCCTCCCCGGGATAGGTCAGCGCCGGCCCGGTCAACGCCGGCTCGTCGGCGTCGGGCTGATCCGTATCGACGCCCACGTCGTCGGGACCGGCGTCGACCTCGGGCTCCTCGGAGCGGGGGCATCCGGCCAGAGCCAGGGCCAGAACAACGAGCAACACAAAGAGGATTCGCAGGGGCATCGTGGTAACTCGAGGCATCAGAGACTCCTTCGTCCAGGTTCATTCCGCAATATCCTTCCAGATCGCAGCCGGAGAGTCCACATCACTTCCCGAGCCTAGAACTTTCGTTCTCTCCTCCACCTGCTACACTCTCCCACGGGCCAAGGGAGTTTCCTTTCGCGAAGTTTGTACATGTCCCAAGAGATTCAATGTGACCGCTGCGCCGCCCGGTTTCGGCTGCGTCTGAGTCCCAACGCTCCCCCCCGGGTCGAGGTCCCCTGCCCCCGGTGTGCCCAGGCCCTGACCATCCACGCCGCACCGGCCCCGGTCACCCCCGCCGACGAGCTCACCCCTCCAGGGTGGAAACGGGTCGAGCCCGGAGCTCTCTTTGGCTCCGTCGCCCCCCCGCCGGCGCGACAGCCGGCTCCGAAGCCGGCGCCGCCCAGCCATCGGTTTCAGACCGAGGCCCGGCCCCGCCTCGGCCTCTTCGTCGAACCGGAGCCCACACCGACACCGGAGCCCGAGCCCACAGAGCCCTCCGAGGCCACCGAAGCTCTCCGTCCGCTGGCGGCGGCGCTCCTCGACAAGCTCCCCGCTCCCGAGCCGGACTGGATCACCGACGACGACGTCGACGATCTCCTCACGTCACCACCGCCTCTCCCCTCGGACCTGCCCCCGCCGGAGCCCGAGCCCAACCCTGAACCCGAGCCCCAACCCGAACCGGAGCCGGAGCCCGAGCTCGAACCGGAGCTCGAGCTCAAACCGGAGCTCGAGCTCAAACCGGAGCCCGAACCCAAACCTGAGCCCGAGCCCGAACCCCTGCCCATCGACGGCCTCACCGCCCTGGAAGAGCCGGCTACCTTCCGTCTCCGCGTGGGCGATGAGATCTACGGCGGCATCGATCGAGCGGGCCTCTTAGAGCTCTTTCGTCGAGGCGTCTGGGTCCTGGCCGACGAGATCGCCGAAGGCGACGGCCCCTGGATGCCCATCGAGGATCACGCCGTCTTCGAACGGGTCCGAGATGTGATCTCCGAAAGCCTCACGGGCCTCCTGATGACCCACGGGCAGCTCGTCGAGCACTCGCCACCTGCCCCCACCAATCAGGCCCTGGCCCACGTCCACGTGGAAGCCCCCACGATCCCGACGCCGCCCTCCACGACCCTCCCCTGGACCCTGGCCCTGATCTCCACCAGCGTGGCCAGCGCCGCCGTGGCCGGCATGGCTGTCGCATACGCCCTGGCCGGCCCCCCGACCTTCCTCGACACCTCCGAGCCGCCGCCGACCATCGAGAGCCCGGAGCCCACCGAACCCCTCCCGGAGCCCACCGCCGATGAGATCACCGCCGTCGTCGACGACGCCCGCACCCTGGTCCACCAGGCCGCCGCCCTGACCGCCGCCGACTTCGTCGACCAGACCCGCCAGGCCGGCCACCACCGCGAGGCTCGCCACCTCGCCACCACCCTCTTCCCCACCGCCGAGGACCCCGACGCCCTCCAGGCCGCCTTCGACCGTGCCGTCACAGAGGATCCCCGCCTGCGCCAACACCCCCGCACCCTCACCCCCGATGTCGACGCCGACCTGATCCGGGCCCTGGGCGGCGGCGCCTCCGTCACCCTCCGCCTCACCCTCGACGGCGACACCCGCTACGCCTACAAGGTCAACCGAGAGGAGTGGGAAGACGGCTGGCGAGTCGAGGTCGCCGCCTATTACCTCTGCCAACTCCTCTCCTGCGACTTCAACGTCCCCGTCAACGAACCGGCCCGCATCTCCCGCGACCACTTCGACGAGCTCTACGGCCGCCTGCAGACCAACCGCCAGCTCGCCTACGCCGAGGCTCGGTTCGACGAGCTGATCTGGACCCGGGAACCCGGCCTCGACGGCACCCCCGCGGAGTTTCTCTACGGCACCCTCAAAGAGTGGGTCCCCCGGTACGTCCACTTCCCCATTGAGTACACCCAGACCTGGGCGGCCTGGCTCGACCCCACCGACCACACCGCCCTGAACGAGCCCTTCTCGGACTTCCTCGATCGCATCCGCCCCTACCAACGAGGTCGCTTCGCCTCCGGCCTCCATCAGGAGTACCACCAGGAGACCGTCCACGATCTGGCTCGCCAGGTCTCCAACCTGATGGTCTTCGACTACCTGATCAACAACTTCGACCGGTTCAGCCGCATCGAAGACTACTACGGCGTCAACGCCCACTTCGCAGACGGACGGTTCGTGGCCATCGACAACAGCGCCGCCTTCCAGTTTCGCCCCCTGGACCGCATGGAACCCCGACTGCGGCTTGTGGGCCGGTTCAGCCGCTCCCTGATCGACTCCCTTCGCCTCCTCCACCCCGACGTGGTGGACCCGATCCTCTTCCCCAACCCCAACAGCCGCGAGCAGGTCCGCCTCCAGGTCTTCTGGCAGCAACGCCAGCAGCTTCTGGACCACGTCGACCGCCTCATCGAAGAGCACGGAGAAGCCGCCGTCTACGCCTTCGAGTAGCCACCCTGACCCGCTTCAGCCGGACCCCTCGGACAACCGCGGCAGGGTCACCACGAACCTCGCGCCATTGCCCGGCTCGCTCTCCACGGTCACCTCCCCCCCGAAGTTCCGCAGGATCGTCCGGCACATATACAACCCCAACCCGATCCCGCCCCCGGTCTCCCGGGTTGTGAAGAAAGGATCGAAGATCCGCCGGCACAGCTCCTCTTCGATCCCCACCCCGTCGTCGATCACCTCCACCTTCTGGACCTCCTCTTCGACCACAGTGCGGACCTCCACCCGGCCCCGGCCCTGGATGGACTCCCCGATGGACTGCGAGGCGTTCACCAGCAAGTTCACGAACACCTGGGTCAAGAGCTGCTGATCGGCCAGGGCCCACTCCAGCGGCGGCCCCTGCCGCTCCAGCTCGGCGAACTTCTTCAACGCCCCGGCGCAGATCGCCAGCGCCCCTTGCAGGGCCTCCTCGCAGTCCACTCGTCGACCATCGCTCCCCTGGCCGGTGAAGGTCCGCATCCCATCAATGATCCGACGGATCCGCGACACCCCCTCCAGGGTGTCCTCCAGCGCCTCCTGAACCTGCTCTCTTCGTCGATCCGTCAGCTCCTCCTCAGCCATGGCCTGCCAGGCGAACCGGACGTTGGACTGCACATAGGCCAGGGGATTGTTGATCTCGTGAGCCAGCCCCGACGCCAGGGTCCCCACGGCCACCAGCCGGTCTGCAGCCAGCAGCTGCCCGTGCATCTCTCGGAAGTCCGAGAGATCCCGAAACACCAACACCGCCCCGCGATCCAGGGCCTGCCCCACCACCCGGGTCAGGGTGAACATCACGGGGATCACCTCCCCCTCCACCGTGGCGAACCGCTCCTCCGCCGAATAGATCTCCGCCCCCGCCTGAAACGCCCGATAAAGCAGGCACTTCGAAGGATCCTCGCACACCGACTCGGGGTGGACCAGGTCGTGGAGGACCCGCCCCCGCAGCTCCCCCCCTTTCCCCAGGATCTGCCGCCCTGCCGGGTTCACGAAGCTCACTCTCCCTTGCTCATCGAGTACCATCGCCCCTTCCCCGAGGCTCTCCACGAGCACCTGATACTGCCCCAGGTGTCGCTTCAGCACCTGGATCTCTCGCTCCTGGGCCTCCACCTGCTCTTCCACCCACTCCCAGGCCTCCGACAGGTTGTCCAACCCCCCCTGAGGATCGCCGGCCTCTTCCACCAGCGCCAGTAGCCGGGTCAGGATTCGCTCACTCGTCGACATCTTTACTCCCTCCCAAAATCAACTACTTCAGCGGTCGCACACGGGGTAACCCCGGCTCGTCAACGGGCTCCCACAGCTCGGGCTCATCGACCCCGGGGCGATTCAGCCGTCGGCTCACCGGCGTCAGGCTCACCTGAGAGTCATCGAAATCCCCCTGGATCTCTTCCAACACCCCCTCGGCGTCGGCTCCATCACAGCAGAGCCAGTCCTCCCACCGCCGGGGATCACACCACACGGGCATCCGATGATGGACCTCCTCCATCACCCCCTGTGCGTCGGTGGTCAGGATCGTAAACGTCTCCACCTGGTCGCCCCCCTCGGGGCTCCACCGCTCCCACAGGCCGGCCATCGCGAAGAGCTCCCCCTCCCCGAAGGTCACCCGGATCGGCCATTTCTTGCCATCCCGGCTCACCCACTCATAAAATCCATCGGCGACCACCAGGCACCGCCGCCTGCGAAAGGCCGCCCGGAACGCCGGCTTCTTCGCCGCCGTCTCCGACCGGGCGTTGATCATCCTCGCCCCCACCTTCAGATCCTCCGCCCAGAACGGCACCAGCCCCCACCGGAGCCTCCTGACGTGACGCCCCCCTTCCCACACCACCACAGGCATCGAGTCCGTCGGCGCTGCGTTGTATCGCGGCGACCACCCCGGCATCTCCTCCACGTCGAAGCGAGCGGCGATCTCCGAGGCACCATGTATCAGGCTATATCGACCACACATCCCAACCTCCCCAGGACCCGCCAGGTTCATCACTCGGAACACCGATCATGGTATGACAGCTACCCGGTTTCGTCCAACCGTCACTTTCCCCTGGGTGTGATCGGTTTCCGTCGGTGGGTTGTCTCCATTCCGCAGCGGGCCTTGGCCCGCGCCGCACGCGCGTCACCACCACGGCCGCACCACAACGCGCCACCCCACGTGGTCGGTGATCTCGCGGAGGCGAGGCCTTGGCCCGCCGGAGCCTTCGGGCGAAGCCCGACTGTGCCAGCCACGGGGGC
>SKON01000207.1 GCA_007120035.1 Myxococcales bacterium | reverse complement strand
TGGAACACCCTCCGCGAAGGCTGGGAAATGGTGGAGTTCGCCGACCAGCCCATGGAGTTTCGCGTCGAGGAGCTCCACACCGTGCTGGTCTCCGTCGCCGGGGTCCTCTCCATGCCCCCCGACGAATTCGACGACGACACCGAGGAGCTCTTAGAAGAGTCCGTCGAGCTTCTGGACGAGTACCTCTCCGAGGTGTGACGCCAGCCCCACGCGAACCCCAACGCGCGAACAAAGACACATGAAGCCCCCTTCCACGGGGCAAGGCGCATCCCTTCGAAAACCCAAAAAAGCGCCGCTGACCGAAGGCAGCGGCGCTCGCTCGGTTGTCTTCCGAACAGATTTAGTTCGTGTACACCTCCGTCACAGGCAAGTCCATGGATCGGACCGACATTCCACCGTCTTCGACACAGTAGTAGTACTCCGCGCCAGTATTCACGGTGATCACGCCGTCTTCGGCGGTGAAGGTGCCTGAACTCTCTTCCGTGGCGGTCCCATCGACCTCGCAATTGCAGGTCTGCATGGCGCCCATCCCCGAGGTCTCGCAGGTCGGCTCGATTCCGAAGGTCGCCTCCAAGAGGTCGCCCACGTCGTCACAGGAACTGTTATTCAGGGTCAGCAGGCACGTGCTGGAGATTTCGAGGTCGATCTCCACGTCGATGGAGATATCTCGAGCAAAGGAATCCCCGCTGATAACCAGAGTCCCCGAAGGATTCGACAGCTCGAAGGTGTTTACCGTATATCCCGCGCCGCCAAGCAAATCGCAGGCGGCAAGAATTTCGAAGTCAAAGTCAGTGCAGAGGTCGGAGAACGTCCAGGTGCCCTCGGGGTCGCCCCCGCAGGCGTCGTCGGCACCGAAGTCTTCCTTACATTCGGGCGGATCACCGTTGTCTCCGTTCCCGTTATCTCCGGTTCCGTTGTCTCCGGTTCCGTTGTCCCCGTTCCCGTTGTCCCCGGTTCCGTTGTCTCCGGTCCCGTTGTCTCCGGTTCCGTTGTCTCCGGTTCCGTTGTCTCCAGTTCCGTTGTCTCCGGTTCCGTTGTCTCCAGTTCCGTTGTCTCCGGTTCCGTTGTCTCCAGTTCCGTTGTCTCCAGTTCCGTTCCCGTTGTCCCCGTTCCCGTTGTCGCCTTGATTCTGGTTCTGGTTCTGGTTCTGATTCTGGTTGTCACTCTGGTTGTCACTCTGGTTGGCTACTTCGCTCTCGCCGCAGGCCAGCGCAAACACCATGAATGCCATCGCCAGAAGCGCGAAAAGGGTCTTCAACTTCATGTCTTCCTCCTGAACAGAAATCCGGCCTGCTGGATACTCTCTCAAAATGGCCGGATAATGGTTTGGTGATAACACCTTATGGGAGAACCGATCAGTTTTCCAGAAAAGCAAAATGCCGCGGCGTACCCGAAGAATTCGGGCACGCCGCGGCTGAAAAACCGACTACTCTACCAGCCGATCACCGGCTCATTGAGCGAAGAGCACCGACGAGAAGGTGTGCTCCGTGTCGAAGACATCGTTGACCTTCATGCCCGTGCGGCTCAGGGAGTACACGAACTCTTCGCCCGTGTTGTGGTCGCTCATGATCACGCTGCGCCGCATATGAGACCACCAGGGGTGATGAGGCTCAAAGCCGGGATCGCAATCGATGGCGTACCCGTTGTTCAGGCACCACTCCTGCGCGACGAGATCGCTGTGGTCGACCCGGCCGATCTCTTCGATGCCCTCCGCCGTAGCGTCGAAGAGCATCAGACCCGAGAACTGGTCGCCCTGATCCCAGATGCTCATCGGGATCGCCAGGACGCCCAGCCGCGGCTGGTACGTAAAGGCCCGATGGTTCCACATGGCTTCGCTGTACGAGGACCACCCGCCGGTGGAGATCACGTGGTGATGCGTCCGGATCGGGTCGCTCATGTCGGAGACGTCGAAGACCTGCAGGTGCACCCCGGTCATGTTGCCGAACTCATCGCCGTCACGACCGATGGCCAGGAGGTGGTTCTCGTCCAGGGGGTGCATGTAGCTGGAGAACCCTTCGATCTTCAGCTCACCCGTCATCTGGGGGTTCGTGGGGTCCGAGAGGTCGATGGAGTAGAAGGGATCGGTCTCCCGGAAGGTCACCACGTATCCCTTGTCGCCCATGAACCGCGCCGAGTACACCCGCTCCGTGGGCGCCAGATCCCGCACGGAACCCACCTCCACGAGCTCTCCGCCTTCCCGCTTCAAGACGATGATGTGGTTTCCACCTTCATCCTCGAACTCCCCGGTCTCCGGGTTGTGACTCCACCGGTTGTCCGTGGTGGCCACCCGGAGGTGTCCGTCGTACTCGCTGAACGAGAACTGGTTGAGGATCCAGCCGTCGACCCGGCCGCTGGCCATGTACTGAGGCTTGTCGTCGGCGGGCAGAGCGAACTGGTGAATGTGGGCCTCGTTCTGCTGGTTGCTACCCCAACCCCACCACCACCACCAGGAGCGGCTGCTCATGGCGATGTACAGGTTGTCCCGAGAGGCGTAGAGCTGCCAGCCCCGGGCCACGAGCCCCGTAGAGTCGATCGTCGTCTTATCGTCCATCTCGAAGTAGGAGATGTTCAACACTCCCAGCTCAGCGACCACCGCCGGGATATAGAGATCCGTGCACTCGTAGAGGGTGCTCGACAGCGCGATCTCTCCCTCGGCGTCGACGATCCGCTGCCGGGGCATCCAGTCCGAGACGTCCCGCTCGTCCAGATCGGCCCGGATGTGCTCGTAGACCAGCGGACGCGCTTCCAACCGCTTGGCGTCTCGCTCCTCGTCGCTGTCTTCGTAGTCGGCCTCCGGGATGCCTTCGATCTCATCCCAGTAGTTCCACATGTGGAGATCTCGCAGCCACGTGTTGGTCACCGCGTACACCCGGCCGTCGATGGCCCGGGCGTCCACCATATTCCCTTCGATATCGAGCTGCCGGACCGGCGTGGGATTGGTGCGATCGCTGATGTCGAAGAGAGAGATCCGGGTCCCGCTGAACCGCTCCTCCGGCATCACCCACTCCCCCTCAGGAGTGTAGTAGTACCCGTTCCATACGTGGCTGAACACCGCCAGAAGATCGTCTTTGAGGATCATCGAGCGGGGCCAGGCCGAGTCGTCGAACTCGAACTGTCCCACCCGCGCGGTGTCCTCCGGAGGCCAGCTCCGCAGCACCTGCAGCGATCCGTCCAGGACTGCGTAGATATAGTCCCCGTCGGTCTTAACGATGTCCGGCTCGTCGACACCCACCTCTTGCACGTTCGTGTCCGTGTACTCCGAGGGGCTATCGGACCGATCATCGCCGCCGCCGCTGTCACTACCGCTCTCGTCGGCCGCCGGCTCCGCCATATCCCACCCGTACCAGCCGGAGTAATACTCCTGCAGGAAGTTCTCCGTCAGAGCCTCGGCCAGGTGGTCTTTCACCTCGTCACAGCTCTGGGCGGGGCTCAGCGCGATCTCCGAGACCCGCTGGCTCGGCCCCGAGGGACCCCCCGGGCCGGTATGCTCCAGCCCACAGCCCAGGCCGGTCAGAAGGAGCGCGCCGGCGATGGCCGCCGGGCGCCAGAAGGGGTGGTCGAATTTTTTCGTGATCTTCATCGTCGAACCTCAGGAATTTGTGGGGTCTCTCATGAGACGTTTTCGGGTTTTTCCAGCGTAGAAGCCGATTTCGGCGTTTGCCTCGTTCTCTTGTACCGCGTCTGCCCGACAAGCAATGCAAACTCAGTGCCAGTTTCTCGGCCCGGTTGACATTCGTCACCCACCGACGCTCGAGCCCCACTGCTCCATTGCGCATGATCCACGGCGATCGATTGGCCCGCAGCCCGCAGCGGGCCTTGGCCCGCGAGGACCCTCGGGCGCAGCCCGACTCGCCAAGCCTCGTGGCCTTTGGCCCGAGGGGAGGTTCCGCGCCGCCCTCTATCTCCGTTTCACAGACCGGCCCTCCTCGGCGGTCCATCCACCAGCGACCCCAGAAGGCGAACCTGGCACCTTTCTCCGCCCTCTATCTCCGTCTCACAGACCGGTCCTCCTCGGCGGACCATCCACCAGCGACCCCACGAGGGCGAACCTGGCACCTCCAGAGTTGGCATCCTCCCTCCAACTTCGGTAGGTTATCCCCCAAGTGACCGAGCTACCCCCTCCACCGGGACAACGCCATGCCTGGACTGCGACACACTCCTCTGACCCTCATCACCGCCCTGATCTTCGCGTTGACCGCCTGCGCCGGCGGCGACGACCCCTTCCTCACCGAGGTAAACCAGGGGGGCAATCAATCCAACCAGAACCAATCCAACCAGAACCAGGCCAACCAGAACCAGGCCAACCAGAACCAGGCCAACCAGAACCAGGCCAACCAGAACCAAGCCAACCAGAACCAGGCCAACCAGAACCAGGCCAACCAGAACCAGGCCAACCAGAACCAGGCCCAGCACGAATGCGATGACCCCTCGGACTGCCCCTCCCCGGAGATGGACTGCGTCGACGACGGCACCGGGGTCCGGATCTGCGTCGAGCCCCCGGGCGACCCCTGCCTGGCCGACATCGACTGCAGCCAGGGCGAGATGTGCGGAGTGATGGTGAACGGCGCCGGGTCGGGGCTCCAGACGGTCTGCGTCCCCGACAACGCTCAAGGGTCCCTCGGCGCCGCCTGCTCCGACCACGACGACTGCCGATCTCGCCTCTGCCACGGCGGCCTCTGCGCAAGCCCGTGCAACAGCGGCTCTCACTGCGGGGAATTTTACCTCTGCCTGGAGCAAGAAGCCGAAAAAGACGGAGTCCAAGACGACCTGGATCTCTGCTTCGAGGTCCCGATCTGCAGCTCCCCCGTCGACTGCACGGCGACAGACTCCACCTGCAACCTCGTCTTCGAAGACGAAAACGAAGATCTCTACCCGGCCTGCGGGTTCGAAAACCCCGGACAGTCCGGGCTGGGATCGGCCTGCGGCGACCACGACGTCTGCGAGAGCAACTTCTGCTGGGCCAGCGACGACGGCACCACCGGTGAGTGCTCCGTCTTCTGCGAGCAGGCCGCCCGCGACTGCGGGGCCGGCCAGGTCTGCGTGGCCTTCACGGAGAACATCAGCGCCTGCCTGTCGAGCTGCGACAACAACGCCGACTGCCCCGGCGGCAACGTCTGCCACCTGACGATCAACCAGCAGACCAACGCCCTTGAGACCTACTGCGACAGCACCCTCGGAACAGGGGCCACCGGTGATGAGTGTACCGGCCCCCTGGACTGTGACTCCGGCTTCTGCCTGACCATGTCCTACGGGCAATACACGGAGACCACCTGCTCCATCGACGCCAACTGCGACGCCGGGTTCACCTGCGAATGTCCCATGGACAACCCGAACTGCCTGACCTCGGAGCGGCGATGCGCCCAGGTCACCTCCGAGAACCGATGCAGCGAGCTCTGCAACCCCGCCAACGGCGACAGCGACTGCCAGAGCCCCAACCACGACCTGGGCATCTGCGACACCAACGTGACCGTGACCTGGGACTCCGGGTCTGAATCGGTCGCCGCCTGCGCCACCGCGCTGGACTGATGCCCTGGATGGAGATCGGCCTGCCCGGCCTCCTGGCCCTGGGCACCCTGGTGGTCGTCTTAGGCCTCCTCGTCACCGATCGAGCCCCCCCGGACGTGGCATGCCTCGGCGGCCTGGCGGTCCTCCTCCTGACCGGGACCATCTCGGTGAGCGACGGGCTCTCCGGGTTCTCCAACGAAGGGGTGTTGACCATCGCCGCCCTCTACGTGGTCGCCGCCGGGCTCTACCGCAGCGGCGGAGTAGCTCTGATCACCCGGAGGCTCTTCTCCCCCGTCGGCGGCCTTCGCCGGGCCATCGCCCGGCTGACCCTGCCGACAGCCCTGTCGAGCGCCTTCCTCAACAACACCCCCATCGTGGCCCTCCTGATCCCCGGGACCTCCGAATGGGCCCGCAACAACGGGATCGACCCGGCCCGGCTGCTGATCCCCCTGAGCTACGCCGCGATCCTCGGAGGCACCTGCACCCTGATCGGCACCTCCACGAACCTGGTAGTCGACGGAATGCTACGGGAGACCGGCCACCAGGGCATGAGCTTCTTTGCCATCGGGGCCGTGGGGTTGCCCGTCGCCCTGGCGGGGATCGCGTTCTTGCTCCTCCTGGGCCCCTGGCTTCTTCCCCGCGAGAAGCGCGACACCGAGATCTTCCCCGCGGTCTCCCTCTTCACCACCGAGGTGGTCCTCCCCCCGGAGAGCCCCCACGTGGGCAAGACTCTCGGCGAGATCACTCTCGGCGAGATGGAGGGCCTGGCCCCGATCGCGATCTCTCGCAAGGGGGTGCTCTTGCCGGCCCCCGGGCCGACCATGCCTCTGGCGGCCAAAGATCGCCTGATCTTCTCCGCCCCCGCCGCGGCGGTCCTCAAGGTGAACCGGTTCGAGGGGTTCTCCCCGGCCACGGGCAAACGGCAAGCCGAGGCCCGGACCAACGCCGGCCATGTCTATGAGGTGATCCTCTCCGCCCGGTGTCCCCTGGTGGGCACCGTCGTCGGCGACGGCAGCTTTCGACAACACTACGGCGCCGCTGTCCTCGCCGTAGCCCGAGAAGGGGAGATGGTGGACGCCACCCAGGAGGGCGGCTGGCGCCTGCAGGCCGGTGACGTCCTCTTACTGGAGGCCGGCGAAAACTTCGATCCCGGCGCCCTGGGGCGAGAGGTGTTCATCGTCGCCGACCACGAGCCCCAGGACACCACCCCTCGTCGAGGCGCTCGGATCAGCGTGGTCCTGGCCACCTCCATGGTCCTCGCCGCCGTGGTGGGGGTGGTCACCATCTTTCAGGCCGCCCTCACTGTGGCGATCCTCATGGTGCTCCTGCAGATCCTCTCCCCTATGGAGGCGCGCCAGAGCCTGGACTGGCAAGTCCTCCTCACCGTGGCGGCTGCCTTCGGCATCGCCCACTCCCTGCGGGAGACCGGGGTCGCCGCCGAGATCGTAGCCGCCGTCCTGGTCCTCGGCGCCGGACCCCTGATCACCCTGGCCCTCTATTACCTGGTGACCGTCCTCCTCACCGAGAGCATCACCAACAACGCCGCCTCCGCCTTGATGTTTCCCTTCGGACTGACCCTGGCTGACACCCTCGAGGTCAGCCCCCTGCCCTTCGCGGCGGCCACCATGATCGCCGCCTCGGCCAGCTTCGCGACTCCCCTGGGGTACCAGACCAACCTGATGGTCTACGGCGCCGGCAACTACCGGTTCGCCGACTTCCTGCGGATCGGGCTCCCCCTTAGCGTCCTGGTCGGAGCCACGGCGCTCCTGATCATCCCCGTGGTGTTCCCCTTCTGACCCTCAGTCTTTGGTCTCAGGCTTCAGGTAGGCTTTGCCGCCCTTGATCACCACCTGGAAGTCCACGTCCTTTGCGCCCCGCTTCGCCCGGAGGGTCTCGCGCTGCTTCTCCATGGACCGCTTCACCGTGTCGTAGGAGAGGTTGTCCGTAGGCTCGTTGCACCGCCGCTTGGCCTCCAAAAGCTTATCGTACACCCGTCGGGCCTCGTCGTCGCCGCCACCGCCGGCCCTGGGCACCTGATCGCGGCGGATCACCCGATGACTCCCAGAGGTTCGGGCCCCGGGGGGAACCCTCACCGGTCCCGTGGCAGGACGGCTGATCTGCCGCTCGTCGCCGCCCTGCTTCTGCTGCAGGAGCTTCTCCACCCGCCCCGAGGTGTCCCGCTGGTTGAGCTTGGCCTGCATGGCCGCCAGCTTTCGCTCTCGCTCCGTCATGGGCTTCGCCGGCTGAGCCGGCTTCGCTGCCTGACTGGGCTTCGCCGGCTGAACCGGCTCGGGCTCCCCAGCAATCCCCAACTTGGCCTGAATCTCGGCGAGCTTCTCTTGCTTTCGCCGCTCCTTCTCATCGTCGGAGAGACCCGCCGGTGAAGAGGCCGATCCATCCCCGAGAACCTCTTCGAGATCCACCTCGTCGATGCCTTCGAGGAAGTCCGCCTCCAAGTCCAACTCGTATGCTCCCTGCTCATCACGGGCTTGCTCCATGCGGTCTCGGCGGCCCTGACGGCGATCCGCCCGGCTCCGATCCCGATGGTAGGTCCCCTCCTCGATCTGGCGCATCGTCCGGGTCCAGTACGTCTTATAGGTGTTGAACTTCTGGACCAGGCTACGGAGCCGAAATCGCAAGGCCGTGCTGTTGATATACACCTGCTCCATCTCGAAGACTTCCCGCACCACGTCCCGACGCATCTGCAGCGGAGGCCGCCGGTCCACGCCGATGAAATACCGCTCAAAGTTCTGCTTGAGCTGCTCCACTCGACGGTCGAGTTGAGTGAGCATCGCTTCGATTTCGCGATTGGACGGGCTGTTGTCGTCGCCTCGGGCCATTCGGTCCTCAGAGGGGCTGGGAAGTGATCACTTGCCACAGTCTATCAGTGGCCTCCAGATTTTCAATCCACCATCCCCACCAGTCGCCACTCCGCAGCGGGCCTTGGCCCGCGAGGACCTTCGGGCCGCTGTTTCAGGCTCGACTCGGCTCAGCCTCGCGGCCTTGGCCCGAGGAGAGGTGCCAGGTTCGCCTCCTGGGATCGCTGGAGGACGAACCGCCGAGGAGGACCGATTTGTGTAACGGAGATAGAGGGCGGCGCGGAACCTCCCCTCGGGCCAAGGCCGCGAGGCTGAGCCGAGTCGGGCTACGCCCGAGGGTCCTCGCGGGCCAAGGCCCGCTGTGGTCTGCGGCCAACCGATCAACGTGGATCACACTCTCCCCACCATGGCTGCTCGAAAAATTAGATCCATCCTCCCTCCACCCCGTCTATACACCCTGCGGCCTCTTGCGCCTCACCCAAACCACTATGGACGCCATCCTCTAAGCCACCTACACTCGAACACCAAACATCCCATCATTCGGGCGGAGAACCCCATGACCGAGCACCAGATCCAATCGACCCTCACCCGGTGGACCATCTTCTCCCTGGTCGTGATCGTCGCCGCCTCAGCCATCAGCTATTGGACCTACAACCAGACCCAGCCGATCCAGCACGACGAGAGCCTCCAGACCCAGGCCATGTGGCCCGCCGAGGTCCGCTCCGGCCAATCCGCTGAGATGCTCCTCTCCATCCAAACGCCCCCCCTGGGCCGGTTCGCCCGAAACCGGGTCACCTTCTACCTCCTCCCCGACGTCGAACACCCCACCCCCCAACTCGCAGCCCGGGCTCTCCTCGACGGAGAGAGCTACCCGCTGAAGGAGGCCTCCTTGCCCTCCGGGTCCCACGGCCTCTTCCGACTCCCTCCCCCCGAAGACTGGGACCTCCCCGAAGACACCCTCAAAGACGCCGAGTCCGTCATGCTCGCCGCCGTCGTCGAGGCCGGTCGCCAACGAGCCATCCTCGTCGGCGGCTCCCCCCTCACCGGCGACGTCGCCGACGACGACGGCCCTTCCCAGGTCGGCCTCTACGTCGACCGACCCCTCGTCCAGCCCGGCCAACCCATCCTGATGCGTGCCCTCGTCGTCGCCGAAGCCGACGGCACCCCTCGTGAGACCTCCCTCCGATGGCAGGTCTACGACCCTCAGGGCAACCTGATCTTCGACGAAGAGACCACTACCTCCGAGCAGGGCGTCGCCGACGCCGAACTCCCCATCGCCGAGTCCGCTCCTCAGGGCGACTACACCGTCCGCGCCCGCATCGGCGACGTCACCACCGAGGAGACCGTCGCCGTCCAGCCCTTCCGCCTCCCCCGCTTCACCCTCTCCCTCTCCACCACCGAGACCTCCCTCGCCACCACCTCCTCCTCCCTCGACGTCGAACTCTCCGCCCACTACGTCCATGGCGAGCCTCTCTCCGGACAGCCCGTGGAACTCCAGGTCCGGTGGCCTGTCGACCCCGAACGCTCTACCACCGAAGAGGGGCACCTCGATGACGACGGCGTCCTCCAGACCACCCTCCGCGCCCCCGGCCCCCTTACCGCCGGCGGCCGCGTCGATATCATCGCCCAGGTCACCACCCCCTCCGGCGAACGCCGCGAGACCTCTCACTCCATCGCCGTTCAAGACGACGGCTACTCCGTGGAACTCCTCCCCCTGGGCCGCCCCACCTTCTTCCAAGACACCACCAGCGACGTCGCCATCATCGTCCACGACGCCGCCGGGGAACCCGTCGCCAGCGAAGACCTCACCGTCCGCATCGGCAGCCAGCAGTGGAGCCTCACCACTGACGACAAAGGCCGCGCCACCTTCGACTTCACCCCCTCCGGCTACTACCGGGGCCACAATACCTTCTTCGTCCGCGCCGGCGCCACCACTCACCGCGCCCAGGTCCACATCCAGGCCCCTCCTTCCCCTCCCCTCTTCTCCGTCCCCGAAGCCATCGGACGAGCCGGCGAAGATCTCACCGTCGATCTCAACGCCCACTATCTTCCCATCTCCCTCCTGGTCCGCACCACTGACCGGGTCCTCGACATCCACCACCTCCCGGAGTCCTCCGACTCCTACGAGCACACCTTCACCCTCCCCGAGGACGCCCAGGGCTTGATCTACCTCACCGCCATCAGCCGCGCTCAGCAGCTCGACGAGGTCCCCGTCTGGATCCGCCAGGAGCGCGGCACCGAGGTCACCGTCGCTCCCGAACAAGATCGCTACGAGCCCGGCGAGACCGGCTGGCTCAACCTCGCCTTCACTCGCCACGACGGTCAAACTGCCGACCACGTCACCTTCGGTGTCGTCGCCGTCGACGAAGCCCTCTACGAGCTTCGTCAGCGCGCCGACGTCTCCATGAACACCCTCCTGCGACACCTCAGCCCGGCCTTGACCCGACTCGTCCCCCTCATGGACGGCTTCGACGACGAGGATTCACTCGGACGGGCCATCATCTCCTCCCGCATCCTCCAGACTCTTTTCGAGGTCGAGCCCGAGACTCCCTCCGCCGTCGAGCTCGTCGGCGACTCCTGGAGCCACCGCTCCGTCGGCGAAGAGCTCACCCTCCGCGAGAGCCAACGTCGCGCCGTCATCGCCATCTGGCTCCTCCTCTTCCTCCTCCTCGCCACCTCCGCCGCCCACCTCAAGCCCCTCATCGACGCGACCCGCAAGGCTGCGTTCCCCCAGCGCTACGTCTTCCTCGTCTCCCTGGTCTCCCTCTCCACCCTCCTCTTCCTCGGCGTCGTCTACGCCCTGACACCCGCCTTCTTCACACCGATCCTCGGCGCCATCGGCGTCTCCCTCTTCGCATTCGTCGTCCCCGGCGCCGCCTCTCATCGGGAACATCCCCTCGGCCCCTGGGTCGTCACCCTCGTCCTCCTCGCCATCCTCTTCGGCGCCCTCCGCTACCTGATCAACACCCTTCACCTCGCCGACCAGGCCGGCTTCACCTCCACCCTCTTCACCATCACCACCCTCCTCACCTTCGGCGCCATCGTCCTCGGCTTTATCTGCTGGGCCCTGATCCTCTATCAGCCCGCAGAACCCAAGAAGCCCAAGAAGCCCAAAGAGCCCACCACGACCACCACGACCACCACGACCACCACGACCACCACGACATTGCCGGACGGCACCGATGGTGACCCCTACTCCTTCCACGCCGCTCTCAAGGTCAGCGCCACAGGTCTTGCGATCCTGGCCCTCATCGTCCTCACCATGGCCGCCCTTTTCGGCGCAGAGATCGAAAAGCTCTTCACCGAGGCCCAGGACGAGGTCAATCGCATCTCCATCCAGGGCCCTGACGGCACCGTCGCCCACGGCGGCAGCGCCGGCAACCGCCAGTACGGCCGTGCCGAGCCGAGTCCCCAGCCACCCACCGTGGAGTCCGAAGAGATCGCCGAAGAAGCTCCCGCGATCGGGCGCGGCGGCGCCTTCGGCCGGGACGGCGAATTCGCGAACCTAGAACGCTCCGCGCGCGTCCGTGAACGCCCGGCGCCCGCCGCCTCCGGTGGTGGCCGCGGCCGCGACGTGATCGACCTCTTCGACTCCGGCGCTCCTATCGAAGTCGCTGCTGCTGCCGAGCAACCCCCTGAGGTCATCGCCCTCGGCGCCGCTCCTGAGCCCCCACCCCAGGATCAGTCCGTACGCTCCTACTTCCCCGAAACCATGATCTGGCGCCCCGCCGTCTCCGCCGACGACGACGGCACCGCCCGCATCTCCTTCCCCATCCCCGACAGCATCACCCGGTGGCGCATCGACGCCTGGGCCCACGACGACGACGGCCACCTCGGCCACGGCGTCGGCCACCTCACCGTGGCCCGTGAGTTCTTCGTCGAGCTTAACCTCCCCACCCACCTCACCGTCGACGACCACCTCACCGTCCCCATCGCCCTCGTCAACGAGACCTCCGAGACCCGGTCCGTCACCCTCTCAGCCCGCGCCGAAGGCAGCCTCTCCCTCACCGGTGAGCCCCCCACCGAGGCCATCGAGATCGCCCCCCGACGCCGCGTCGTCCACTCCGTCCCCGTCCGGGCCATCGAACCTGGCGAGGGCACCCTCGAGATCGAAGCCCGCGATGGCGACGGCGTCCGCGTCGACGGCGAACGACGACCCGTCACCGTCGCCCCCCGCGGCCGCATCATCGACGACACCCGCTCCGCCATCCTCGGCGACGGCTTCGACGAGGCCCTCTCCATCCCCTCCAACGCCATCAACGACTCCGGCCACCTCGACGTCACCCTCTTCCCCGGCGTCACCGCCGACGTCTTCGACGGCCTCGACTCCATGCTCCGCGCTCCCCACGGCTGCTTCGAGCAAACCAGCACCATCCACAACGTCAACCGCATGATCCTCGCCATCCTCGACGACACCCCCCGTGGCGAGTGGCCCGACGGACCAGAAGCCTGGGAAGACGCTCAGAAAGAAGCCCTCGCCATGGTCCACCTCGGCTACCAGCAGCTCCTCAACTTCCGCACCTCCGACGGCGGCTTCTCCCTCTACGCCGGCGGCAGCCCCGAGATCATGCTCACCGCCTACGCCCACTGGACCTTCCGCGAGCTCTCTCAGGTCTACGGCGTCGATCAAGAACTCCTCGACGGCATCGCCCGATGGCTTGTCAGTCGCCAGCGGCCTAACGGCTCCTGGTCCGACATCCGCCGCCAATTCAACACCCCTACCAACCTCCGAGACTTCCGGGCCACCGCCATGGTCGCCGAGACCCTCCTCGATCTCCCCGAGGATCTCGTCGATCCCAGAGTCCTCACCAACGCCAGGACCTTCCTCGAAGGTCGCCTCGACGGCCTCGACGACCCCACCTCTCTTTCCATGGCCCTCCCTGTCCTCCGCGGCACCGGCAGCACCCACGTCGAGGCAATCGAACAACGCCTCGCCGACATCGCCCAGGCCGACGGCGAAGTCATCACCTGGTCCGCCTCATCTCCCGGCTGGATGGGTGCCCGCCGTCACTTCCTCGACGTCGAGACCACCGCGCTGGCCACCGAGGCCCTCGCCCAATCCCACCGCGACCTGGCCCTCGGAGGCATCCGCTTCCTCGCCACCCAACGGGACGCCCGCGGCGGCTGGGGCACCACCCGCTCCACCATCCTCGTCCTCCGCGCCCTCCGTGCCCTCTACACCTCTCGCACCGGCTCCGAGATCACCCTCCGCGTCGACGACCAGCCCATGGCCCCCAACATCCCCGGGCCCGCCGGCACCCTCTCCCTGGAACCGGGCGCCACCATGACCCACACCTTCACCGCCGGCCCCCTCGACTCCGGCGATCGCCAGGTCTCCATCGTCCCCGACCAGACCTCCCCCGCCATGTTCCGCGCCAACCTCTCCTACGTCCTCCCCTGGACGACCCCCGTCGATCTCCCCGATGGCCTCTCCCTCAACGTCGACGTCGACGACCGGACCCCCGGCCTCCACGAGACCTCCACCATCACGGTCACCCTCACGAACGACACCGATCAACGCCTCCACACCCTCATCGCCGAGCTCCCCCTGCCCCCCGGCGCCTTCGCCTCCCCACACCAATTCGAGGCCTGGCGAGATCGCCACTCCACCGTCGACCACTTCGAGGTCATCCCCACCCACGTCCGCCTCTACCTCGACGGCATCGACGCCGGGGACTCCATCACCTTCCACTACGAGGTCGTCCCCATGCTCGAAGGCGACCTCATCGTCCCCCCGGCCCGGGCCTACGAATACTACACCCCTCGCCCCCGCTACGAGGCCGACGGCGGCGAACTCACCGTCCGCCATGAATAACGCGCCCGAGCCCTGCAGCCTCCGCCCAGGAACTCCTACGCTCACCACGCCCACGTCCGAGACGTTCCTCCACCGGAGCCCTGTGAATTGGGTGTGATCCACGTTGGTTGATTGATTGATCGGTTATGCAGCTCTTTGTCGGCGTGCGAGTCTCGTACTCGCAGAACAGAGCGGAGGACAACCCGTGGATCGAATCGATATGGGGCCGCCCGAAGGTAGAGAACTGTTCGCTGCTCCAAGAAGCTCAGTCGCTGTAAGAACTCGAAGAAGTCGTCGACGATCGACTCGTGTACTTCAACGAGCGGCGACGACACTCACAGCTCGAGTATCAGCCACAGATCGTCGCGCTGGAGCAACAACTCAACGGAGAGGACGAGCCAGCCTAATCGACGTTAACTGATTTGCGTTTCTTCCACGTCCCTGTTATTCTGACAACTCTAGCTATCCTGAACGGTGGGAATAGTACTGTAAGCGCGACGCGCTTTGATTTTTCATTATTTTAGTGAGGTCATTCATGTCCCCCTCCCCCCCCCGAAACACGTAGCCAATCTTCGCCTTCTTTTGATAGTGGCCATCCTCTTGATCGTCCTCGTCTCCATGGATTGTACTAAGGGGGCCGTGGTCGACGGTACCGACGGCCCCGACATCATGCCTGACCCCCGCGACCTCGACGACCACGAGTTTGACTGCGCAATTGTTCCAGACGGCACGAAGGTCGACAGTGTTACGCTTCGGGCCGCCACAGGACTTGTGAACGTTGGGAACGGTGAATTCCGCGTAATTCTTGATGAGAGCGGTGGCCAACCCATCGTCTATCAAGAGATCGATCTCAGCAACTCCGGGGTTACACAGTATCTTCTGCCCTCTGACACCTTTATCGATCATAGCAGCCACGGGCACTTCCACCTCAAAGATTGGGTGGAACTCCGCCTTCTGGAAGCTAACTCCGGCTGCAATGTACACCCCACGAATCAAAACTCGAACTGTGTGGTCGCATCGGGAGGCAAGATCTCGTTCTGTGCGTTGAACACAGATGAGTTCGATGACGAACTCATTGAGCTCTACGCAGGCGGAGCACAGCAAGGCGGTTCGTGTAATACGGAGCAGCGGATCTCGCCGGGCTGGAAAGATCGGTATGGAAATTCTTGGGATGGCCAAGCGATTCATCTCGGCACACCAAGTGGTTTCGGAAACATATTGGAGCCAGGAAACTATCTCCTTGAAGCGTATTGGGATCCTACTGGCATCTACCATCAATCTGGTGAATTGCGGGACCCAACGAATACTGCTTCCCGCATCTCGATTACCGTGCCGGAATTTACAACGGCAAATACACTTTCTGGAAACGAGAATTGCGAGCAGATCACTGACTGTAGTGGCTTTCCAAGCATCGCGGAAGGTGATGAGCGACGACGATGCCAAGATCACCTTCGTTGTGAGGACGACTCAGACTGCCTGCAGTGGGGCTTGGAATGCAAGGAGGTGGGCTTTGATGACCATTTCGACTACTGCTACTGAGGCGATGAGATTGTCTTTGAACACCATTGCAAGCCTCACCTCTATGTTTCTGCTCTGCCTGGTGCTTGGGTGCACAAGCCACCCTGGTGATTCGGACAACGAACTGAACTACGACGCAGGGGCAGTGGATACCGACGAACCTGGAGATAGCGAGGCCGATGACACCAGTGACCTGGAGGAGACTGGTGCTGACCCGGACGCGAATCAAAATTCCGCTGGGCCAGATACTGATGGCCCAGACGTCGATCCATCTCTCCCCGAGCCATCGCCTCACGATAACTGGTCGGAGTGCAACTGCCCTCATCCTGAGGATATGTGCACACCCCATTTATGTGGCCGCCCCGGCATCTTTTGCGGCCCCGGCGGAGAAGAGTGTCCGAGCGGGTATGAATGTGTCCAGACATCAGTGGGAAACCGATACTACTGTCGCTGTGACGGCGACGACGACGAATGTGGGATCGCATGCGAAAGCAACGCGGACTGCCCGGCGGCTAGCATGAGCTGTTCCCATGACGAAGGAGTCTGTGGACCTCGGACGAGCTGCTCCTCCAACTGGAGTTGCCAAGAAGGCTTCTACTGCGATGGTTCAAACTGTGAGATGGCTGGCGAACTTCCCGACGGCTCACCTTGTACACACGCCTCGGACTGTTTCTCCGGAACATGCCACCTCCGTTGCGATCCGGAAGAGCCCGACTGTGAAGGCATTTGTGCCTCGCAGTGCCTGCACGATGGCGACTGCCATCATTCGGACGAGCATTGCGTGGTCTCTGCCGAACCTGATCACAACGGGTGCCGCCCTTGGCAGGAATGCGGCGGAGAGAGTTGCCCTGACGGCATGGTGTGCTCCTCCTCGGAGTGCGTGACCTCCGACTATTGCGTGACCACGGCGGACTGTGAAACTGGAGACTGCGTGGACCTCTTTCTGCCGGCGACATCTTTCTTCACTCGCCGTTGTCAGACCTATGAAACCGGGCCTGAAAGCTACTGCAAACCCGAAGAGGTCTTCTACGACCTCGGTACCACCTTCTGCCATATCCCCTACGACCGATGTTACGACTCATCGGACTGCGACGAGCCCTACGAATGTGTTGGAACGGAATGTCATAGGCAGGTCGTTCTCAGCGAGGAGTGAACCCGATGACCCACCTTTCACGCCTCTTGGCTGAAGCCCCACTCGCGCTCCTTCTCATCGCTGCTCTTGCACTCACCGCCTGCGGGCCCGAGCAGCCCGACCCCGACCCCATTGACCTCTTCAACAACCGCGATATGGGTGAACACGAGTTTGATGGCGAGCCGGAGCTCACGGTTCCCGAGTCCGTGGACTTCGGTAGTGGCGCCGTCGGAGATCGACTGGAAGCTACGTTTTCGTTGCAGAACGATGGGCGGACCCGCCTTCATGTGGACTCCATCGCCGCGGAAGGACCCTTTGCAGTGGTTGCGCCTGAGATTGGCGGCGAGCCCCTGATGCTTCGACCCGACGAGTCTGTCGAGGTCGTCCTTGAAGTGTGGCTCCAAGACCCGGGGCCCATCGAGGGTCAGGTGGTGATCCTCAGCGACGATCCCGAACAACCCGAGGCGGCGGTCCACCTGGCAGCCCTCGGCCATGGACCGTGCGCCTCCGTGGAGCCCTACTGGTTGTGGTTTGGCGAGGTCCCGCGTGGTGGGTCTCGTGTACAGGTGGTGGTCTTGGAGAACTGCAGTGCCTATGCAGATCTGGAGGTCCAGCTCTCGCCACCAGTCGATGGCGAATTTCAGGCCCGCATCGCCGACGCAAGCGGGACTACTGCGACCCTCTCGCCAGGAGGGCGAGCGCTGGTCCTCGTAGAGTTCTCCACCGACACCATCGGGACCTTTGACGATGTCCTGATCATCGAGACCGATGATCCCGACCGGGCCATCGTCGAGGTATCGCTCGCAGCCGAGTCCGTTCCCGCTGGGTGTCCTGTGGCTGTGATCACCGGCAGCGTCCTCGGCGGCGACACGCAGAGCAACCTCGACAGCTCCATCTTCAACGCTCAACCGCTCGACGAGGTGATCCTCGACGCCTCCGGTAGCTACGACGCCGAGGGCCGCTCTATCGTCGAGGTCCAATGGACTCTGCTCTCGACCCCGGCGGACTCCGGTGCGCTCCTCACAGACGACGCCGACAGCGAGCAAAACGGGCTCTTCCTTGACCTCGCCGGGATCTACGAAGTCGCTCTTGACGTCACCGCGGAAGACGACGTGGAGGCCTGCGAATCGGCGGTGCTCACGATCTACGCGGTGAGCGGCTCCGATATCCACGTCCAGCTCGTCTGGGATACCCCCGGAGATCCGGAGCGCCACAACGACCACGGGACCGACATGGACCTGCACTTCCTCCATCCCCTGGGCGAATGGGGCGAGGTGCCCTACGATTGCTTCTGGCAAAATCGCTCGCCAATCTGGGGCGACCCTGAGAGCGATGCCGGCAATCCCCGGATGGACATCGACTCCACTCAAGGCTGGGGTCCCGAGAACGTGGACATGAACGACCCTGAACCGGGCGCCACCTATCGGGTTGGGGTGAACTACTTCACCGACCGAGGCTACGGCCCAAGTCGGGCCACCATCCGGGTGTTCCTCTATGGAGAACTGCACACCGAGCTACAATCACCGATGATGGTCGTCGGGCAATTCTGGGAAGCTCTGACCATCACTTGGCCGGAGGAAGACATCAACGTGGTCGATGAACTTTCGTCCTCGCTTTGAGGCCGACGGCGGCGAGCTCACCGTTCGCCATGAATAGCGCTCCGGTGCCCTATGAATAATCTCCATTGATCCATCGTCCACAGGTCGCTATCTCTACATGGTTCGACCTACCTGAAACGATGGATTGATCATGCGCCTCCTCCTCGCCGCTCCGCTCCTACTGCTCGCCGCCTGCGCCTCGGCCCCCCCGGTCCAGACCGCCCCCCAGGAGGTGCAGGGCGCCATCGTCCTCGTCGATGAACCCAACATCACGGGATCCCAGGACTCCTTCGCCCAGCGAAACAACCTCGCCGACCGGGTCCACCGCCACGTCGAGAGTTCCCTCCAGGAGCGCAACCTCCGCATCGTCACCGACCCCTCCGCCCCCCATCACCTCCGGGCCCGCACCACCGTCACCGTCGAGAGCGGCCCCAGCGTCCTCCCCGTCGACAAGCATATCACCGTCGAGGTCGACCTCATCGACGGCGCCGAGGTCATCGCCCGCGGCTCCAGCGGTCGCAAGTCCGTCCGAAACGACCTCCAGGACCGCTCCTTCGGCTACGTCCCCCTCGACTACCTGGCCCCCCTGGCCACCAATGACCTCTTCAGCCGCCCCGTCGCCTGGAACGGCGGCGAGCCCCGCACCGCCCCCGTCGCCGCCGCCGCTCCCGAACCCTCGCAGGCGACCCCCGAGCCCGTCCCTGACACCAGCTCCGCCGACCAGTTTCTCTCCGCCACGCCCCAACCTCGCTCCTACGCCCTGATCATCGGCGTCGAGGACTACCGCGACCTCCCGGCCCCCACCGGCGCACGCCGCGACGCCGAGCGCTTCCGCGACCTCCTCACCGACAGCATGGGCGTCCCCGAGCGCAACGTCCGGTTCCTCACAGACGCCAACGCCACCCGCGGCGACATCCTCACCCAGCTCCGATGGCTCGAGGACAACGTCTCCTCCGGCGGCCGGATCTACTTCTACTTCGCCGGCCACGGCTCCCCCGAGACCTCCGACGGCACCTCCTTCCTACTCCCCTACGAGGCATCCCTGGAGGGCCTGGAGTACACCGGCATCTCCCTCGGCGAGATCCTCTCCCGCCTCGAGACCATAGGCTCTCGCGAGGTCGTCGCCTTCGTCGACGCCTGCTTCTCCGGCACCGGCGGGCGGTCCCTCCTCCCCGAAGGCACCCGACCCCTCGTCCCCGTCGAGACCCCCGAGGCTCCCGCCCGGGTCGCCCTCTTCTCCGCCTCCGGCGCCAACCAGATCAGCGGCAACCGCCCCGACGACAACACCGTGGGGCTCTTCACCCACCACCTCATCGAGGCCCTCGGAAGCGGCCGCGCTGACATCGACGGCGACGGCCAGATCAGCCTCGCCGAGCTCGCCACCTATGTGACGCCCCGGGTAGAAAACGAGGCCCGCCAGGCCTCCCGCGAGCAGACCCCCACCCTGATCCTCTCCGAGGACCTCGGCGACCCCGAAGACGTGGTCATCACCTGGGGGATCTCGGCTGACTGATGGACGACACCCTCCGAGCAGTCTGGAACTGGTTGCCCGCCTTCCGCGCCGTCGCCGAGACGGAACACCTCCCCTCGGCCGCAAAGCGCCTCCACGTCACGCCCCCCGCGGTCTCCCGCAGCATCAAGCTTCTCGAGGAAGCCCTCGAGGCCGAGCTCTTCAACCGCACCGGCGGACGCCTCGTCCTCAATCGAGCTGGCCAGGAGTTCCTCTCCACACTCCAGAGCGCCATGGGCGACCTCGATCGAGCCGTGGAGCGGGTCTGCGAGGATCCCCTCTCCGGCTCCATCCGGGTCTCCTGCCTCGGCGTCCTCACCGACTACTTCGTCCTCCCCGCCATCCTCGGCCTCCTCGACGACTACCCCCGGCTCATCCCCCACCTCCTCACCCAGCGGCCTCTCCTCTCCAACGAGTCCCTGCGCCGCGGCGAAGTCGACGCCGCCTTCTACTACGAGCCCCTCACCGACGAGGCCCTCGAGATCCTATCCATTGGCGAGATCACCGCCTCCGTGTACTGCGGCCGGGGTCACCCCCTCTTTGACCGCCCCGACCTCACCCTCGACGACCTCTCCACCCACCCCTTCTCCATCCCCCAGATCGGCGACAGCGGCCAGGTCATGGACGGCTGGCCCGTTCACCTCGATCGCTCCATCGGCATGCGCATCACCCTCCTCACCACGAACCTCGCCATCTGCCGCCAGGGGCGCTTCCTCACCGTCCTCCCCGATGTCGTCGCCCTCGAGGCGCTGAACAACGGCGAGCTCCGCCGCCTCCCCTTCGATCTCCTCGACCCGATCCCCCTCTTCGGCGCCCTCCGCCGCCGTGATCCCCCGGGGAGCTCCGGACGGGTGGTCTTAGACGCCGTCCGCCGCTACGCCGCAGAAGTGGCCGAGCAGATCCCTCCGTGATATCATTCGCCCCATGAAACGACGTCTCCTCCCGCTCCTGCTCGTCTCCTCCCTTTTCGCCACCGCCTGCGACGGCTGCTCCCAGGAGCAGCCTCCCCTGGAGCGACCCGGAGTCACCCAGCTCTACTTCAGCACCTTTCACTCCTGCGCCCTCGGCGACGACCACAGGGTCTGGTGTGCCGGGAAGAACCAGTCCGGCCAACTCGGCGACGGCACCACCGACGACCACTCCACCATGGTCCGGGTCCACGGCCTCACCGACATGGTCGGCGTTGCCGTCGGCTTCTTCGACACTAGCTGCGCCTGGAACGCCGACGGCGATCTCTACTGCTGGGGCAACAACCAACGCGGAGCCATCGGCCTCGGCTCCCGCTCCCAGTCCTCCCATGCCCGCCAGCTCGACCTCCCCCCGGTCCAATCCGTGACCCTCGGCGCCTACCACGGCTGCGCCCTCACCACCGACCAGGAGGTCTACTGCTGGGGCAGCAACCGCGACGGCCAACTCGGCCTCGGCGGCTCCGCCGACTCCCGCACCCACCCCACTCTCGTCGAAGACCTCCCTCCGATCCGCAAGATCCAGGCCGGCGCCGAGCACACCTGTGCCCTGGCCCGCGGCGGCGGCATCTTCTGCTGGGGCGACAACAGCCGCGGCCAACTCGGCTCCGGCTCCCGTAGTATGCTCCTCTCCATGCGCCCCCACCGCGTCGGCCTCGTCCCCGGACCCGCCTCCGACCTCTCCGCCTCCTTCCAACACACCTGCGCCCTCTTCGGCGATCGCCGCGAACTCTACTGCTGGGGAAACAACGCCTACGGCCAACTCGGCCTCGGCGACCTCCAAGCCCGCCACTACCCAGAAGCCATCCCCGAGATCGCCTACGTCGACGAATTCGCCACCTCCACCTCCCAGACCTGCGCCCGCATCGACGACACCGTCTACTGCGCCGGCGACGCCGACGACCCCTCCTCCGCCCACCTCTTCCACCCCAGCCCCACCCTCCGCCCCACCACCCACCTCCTCGGCAGCGCCCTCGCCATCTGCGGCCCCCTCTCCGACGCC
>SKON01000262.1 GCA_007120035.1 Myxococcales bacterium | reverse complement strand
TTCCGAACCAGGCCCCGCGCTCTCTCCCGCTCCGTCGAACTCCGCACCGGGTTGGTTCTCAAGTGGGCGACTATGTGGAGAATATCTCAGGCGGAGCGGGGTCATGACCCCAGCGGAGCCCCGCCCACTACAGCCCCCGGTTTCAACCGGGGGTAGACCGTGGGAGCCCTGAACTATGCCTGGAAATGATCGGCCGCGAACCTCGACGCTCCGATGTCCTTGGCCGCCAACCCCCGACGTTCCGAGTCCTTGGCCGCCAACCCCGACGTCCCGGTGTCCAAGGTCCGTCGCGGCCTGCGGGCCAACCGATCAACCAACATGACCTCGCGGAGGCGAGGCCTTGGCCCGCCGGAGCCCTCGGGCGCAGCCCGACTGTGCCAGCCACGGGGGCTCTGCCCCGTGGGGAGGTTCCACGCCGCCCACGCCGAACGCACCGCACGCGTCACCCACCACGACCGACCACCAGCGTCACCCACCGCGACCGACCACCCGCGTCACCCACGCCGAACGCACCGCGCCCCGCGTCACCCACCACGACCACACTGCCTCGTTCAAGTCTTAACAACTCCAAGCTTGTCGCCTCCCTCGAAATCCTCCAAAGTTCCCAAACTTAGTCAGTGGTACTTTGGGTGACCTGCAGTGTTCGCGAGTTATCATTTCTTGCCCGAACAGGCTCATGTTGAATGTTTGTGTTTTGTTTCAACCAACTCCAACGGAACTCCATGTCAAACCAGCTCGGCACGGAAACACCGATCCAGAAGGGATCGAACGCAACCACCAGCGAACACCGTGACCTTCACCGCCTGCGTACGAGGCTCCAGGAGGCCCCGTTCGGCCTCATCACCTTCGCCCCTCGTGGGGAGATCCTGAGCGCCAACGAGAAGGCCGAAACTCTCTTGAAGGGCACCGGCACCGGCGACGACCTGATCGGAGAGCTCTTCCGAGACCGTCTGCAAGCCACGTCCTTTCGGGACTTTGAACACCTCCTCCATCATGGGTTCTCCGAAGGGCTCCGCCGAACCTGCACCGTGGAGCTTCGCCGTACCGACGGCGGGGCCCGGTTCCTGGAGATCACCGTCTGGGAGATCACCGAAGAGAACTCACGGCTCACCGCGGTGGTCCGAGATATCACGCAGCGGGTCCTGGCCCACCAGGAGCGCCAGGAACTCAAGGAGAAGCTCCATCACTCCCAACGAATGGAAGCCCTGGGCCGCCTCACCAGCGGGATCGCCCACGACTTCAACAATCTCCTGACCCTGATCCTCGGATACAGCCGGCTGGCGATCAAAGAACTCCCCGAGGATCACCCCTTTGCGTTCCACGCCAACCAGATTCAACGGGCCGGACAACAAGCCTCCCAGTTGATCGATCAGCTCCTTGTCTTCGGGGACTCCGGCCCGGCCCGGGAGCCCCCCTTGGACGTGAACAATCTCTTGATCGACATGAGACCCTTGATGGAGCGTGTCGTCGGCGGCGACGCCGTCCTACGGCTGCGGCTCAAACCGTCGGTCTTGCGCACCTCTATCGACGCGGCGACCCTCCAGCAGGTGCTGATCAACCTCCTGATCACCGCCCGAGACTCCATCAACGTCCACGAGGAGGTAGTCCTCGTCACCACCCACGACGAATTCGACGCGGCGAAGGCCGCCGACCTGGGCCTGACGCCGGGGTTGTATGTGATCCTCAACATCGCCACCGACGCCGATGGACGAGACCGGCAGGAGCCCTTCGGGTTTCCCACCACCCGAGCCCTCTTGCACGAGCGGGGTGGCGCCATCGAGTTCGACGTCGCCTCCGGGCAGACCCGTGTCTTCCTCCCCGTCGCTGACGGCGAGTCGCCCCAGGACGAGCCAGTCCGGCGGACGATCCTGGTCGTCGACGATCAGCCGGAGCTTCGCCGGTTCGCCTCGATGGTCCTCGAGGGCCTGGACGCCGAAATCTTAAGCGCCAGCACCTCCGTCGACGCCCTGGAGAAAGCTCGCACTCTCGACTCCCTGGCCCTCCTGGTCGCCGATGTCGTGATGCCTGAGCTGACGGGCCCCGAGCTCTTCCAGAAGCTCAGAGAGTGGCACCCCACGGCCCGGGCGATCTTTATCTCCGGTCATGATCGCCAGCGCCTCTACAACGAGCGAGGCATCGATCGGGACATCCCGATCGTAGAGAAACCCTTCTGTCCCGACACCCTGAGGACCACCGTGGAGAGCCTCCTCAGTGAAGAGTCGTAAAGGTCGCCCCCCGCCCCTTTCGCCGCCCCCAGTAAAGGCGCTATCGTTCCCCCCACGCTGTCGCCCACGGCGACCCAAGATACTACCGTCCAGAGGTTGTACTATGCGACGACTGCTTTCCCTCCCATTGATCGCTGCTTTCCTCCTGACCGTCTCCGCCTGCGGGGTCCCTCAGGAGATCCACGATGAGACCCTTCAAGATCTGGAGAACACCCGGATCGAGCTCTCCGAGACCCGCAAGGCCAAGGCCGACATGGAGGACGAGCTCACCTCCAAGATCGAGACCCTGGAGGCTGCCATCGCCGCCCTGGAAGGAGACAAAGCCGCCCTGGAAGAGGAGCTCGCCGAAGCCCGGGCCGACCTGGCGCTCTACGGAGACCGGGCCGGGTCCCTGGAAGACGCCCTGGAAGCCAGCCGGGCCGAGCTCGATGAGCTCCGCCGCGCCCGACGCCAGACCGAAGAGCGTCTCCAAGCTTACCGGGACATCGCCAACCAGCTCGCCGGCATGATCGAGGCCGGACAGCTCTCGGTGACCATCCGGGACGGTCGCATGGTGATCAACCTCGCCGACGACATCCTCTTCGACTCAGGCCGCACGGACATCAAAGACGACGGCCAGCGAGCCCTGGAAGAGCTCGCTGAAGTCCTCACGGAGATCCCGGATCGGAACTTCCTGATCGCCGGCCACACCGACAATATCCCGATTCGATCCGGCCGGTTCGCCTCCAACTGGGAGCTCTCCACGGCCCGGGCCGTCCAGGTGGTCCGGTTCCTTCAGGACAAGGGCGTGGATCCCACCACCCTGGCCGCTGCCGGCTACGGGGAGTTCGATCCCATCGCCAGCAACGAGGAGGCCGAGACCCGGGCGTTGAACCGACGGATCGAGATCATCTTGATGCCCAACATCGAAGAGCTGCCCGCCATGCCGGAGACCCTCTTCGAAGAGAGCTGACGTGATCCTCCGGTTCTGGACCGTCCTGGTGGCGGTCGCCCTTACGCTGGGGGCCGTGGGCTGCGCCACGGCCCCCGACCCGCCTCCCCCTGACCTCAGCGGCTCCGTGCAGGAGACCGAGACCAGAATGCTCTCGGTCTCCGCCGCGGAGCGATCGATCCGAGCGGACCTGGACCGACTCCAGGAGCTGATGGACTCCCTGACCGTCGTGATCGAGTCAGTGGAACGAAACGACAGGTCCCTGCCGCTCTTGCGGCTCGTAGCGATGAACTGCATGAACACCGAGTACGGCGACGGCGTCACCGAGGTCGTCGCCCTGGAAGGGATGCCCTTGAGCTGTCGCCCAGCTCACTTCGCCCGCCTTCAGGAGAGCCTGGCCGAAGCACCGGCCTCCGATCGCGATCAGGCCCTGGAGCTCCTCTACGTCGTCGATCAGGTCCGGATCCTCCGCGGCAGCATGCGCCGACGCCTGGCTCGACTCCCCCGGGCCATCGACGAACACCGAGACTTCATCGTCGAAGAACGGGCCACTCTCCGACGGCTGGAGGCCGACCTGGCCCGCCGCCGGGCGCTCTACAGCGGCCCCGGCTGGGGAGAGGTGATCGACCGTCTCTCAGAACACCGGGGTCTGCTCCGCGACTTCGAGATCCTCCTCGACGAGCTCGAAGAAGCCGTCCCGGCCTGGCCCACCCGCCTCGACGAGCTCACCGGCGAGATCTACTTCGCCTTGGCCGACATCCGGAGCCCTGAGAGCCGGTGATGATCGGCGATCGTGCAGGACGGCACGGGCTCGGCCTTCACCCCGTAGAGTGCTCCCACCCGGCGATCCAGCCGAGCCTCCCGGCGCCGTAGTTCCTCCAAGACCTCCTCCAGATCTACCCCACAGGCTCCCTCTCCCCCGTAGACCTCTCCCTCGTAGAGCGGATCCCCCGGCACCCACCGATGGAGCTCCCGGACCCTCTCGGTCAGAACCCGGGCCTCTGCGGCGAGTTCGAGGAACACCGCTTCTTCCACCTCGGGGATCGGTAGGGCACGCAGATCCCGGACCTGATAGTGGAGCGTCGGGTTCAGAGCGTTCAGCAGACGCCGGGCCACGGAGCTGTTCAGGATCGCCAGGAGCCCGTAGGAGCGCTCCTCCTCGGTGAGCCCCCAGAACGCCTCCTCTCGGGCGAAGATCGCCGGGCCCGTCATGTCGAACACACACCCCGCAGGCATCCGCCGAGCTCCGAACCGACGACCTCCGAAGTCGGTGTACACCAGACCGGGCCGAAACCAATGCTCCTGAGCCAGGAGGTTGGCCGTCTTCTTCGCGGCGTAGAACTCCCGGGCCTCGGCCCCGAAGTCCACGACCCACTCCCAATTCCCCCACCAGGGCGCGAACCTCCCACCCTTACTGTAGAACACCCACGGGCCATCGGGCCGCCCTCGTCCTCCGAACTCCTCGACCCGACGGAGATCTCCCGGCGGCACCTCCTTCCAGCCCCGAACGTAGGTGCGATTGGCGGCGGTCTTATTCTGCGACGGCAGATCGGCGAAGTCCTCGAGCCTCGGCAGGGACCGAAAAAGCTCCCGAAGCGGCCCCGGGAGATCGTGACTGAAGGGCGCCCCGGGGATCACTGTCAGTGCCCCCACGTCGAGGCTCTCGGGAGAGCGCTCCCGAAACCGTCGTTGCTTCTCGTCGGCCCCCCGCACGCCCCGCAGATCCCACACCGCCGAGGTCTCCTCCTCTCCGTCACAGCGCTGCACGAAGGCCACCACGCTGGCCTTCTCCCCCGAGAGCCCCCCGAAGAGCCCCGCCCCGAGGTGCAAGAAGTGGGTGATCCCACCTCGGGAGTAGAGATCCCTGCGAGCCTCCTCAAAGCGTCGCAGGTACCAGATGGACTGCTGGGCCAGCACCCCCACGGCGGACTCCGCGAGATCGTGGCACCGAGCGATGAACGCCGCGAAAAGATCCCCGTGGTATGGCGAAAACTCGGGCTTCAAAGCCCGTCGCATCGCCTCCGGCATGGATCGCCACCCCATGTAGGGCGGGTTGGTCAACGCCACGGAGAACCGCTCGCCAGGCAGCATCAACCCGTCGCCCTCTTCGATCTGCCCGGCCAGGATCTCCAACCACTGAGCCCACTCTCGGCCTACCCTCGACGGAAAGAGCCGGGCCGTCTCCAGGGCTAGGGTTCGTCGAGCCACCTCGACGGCCCGGCCGTCGAGATCGACGCCGGCCAGCCGGGTCAAGAGATCCGCCGGCTCCGCCTCCGGTTCCCTGCGGTGAAGCGCCGACAGCGCGGCCAGGAGCATCTGCCCGCCCCCCACTGCGGGATCCACCACGGTGGGACGCCCCTCGCAGAGCTCCAGGGCCCCTTCCGCCAGGACATCGGCGACCCACCGAGGGGTGTATAGCCGGGTCGTCGCCGTAGCGTTCCTGTGTCGAGCCCCGTCGTGGACGTGGCTCGCGAAAGCGTCGTCCCGGTCGGGTTCCCCGAAGGATTGGTGCAGCCATCCCAACAGATGGGGATCTTCGAGGGCCGCCGACGAGAGGGAGTCGAGGGCCTCTCGGGCCTCTCGTCGCTCTCCTCGCCAGGTAGTCTCCCTTAGTTTGTCTTCCGGAACCCCGCGCCGTCGCCCCATCCGGAGCGCCACGTCGTCGATCACCGCCGCCCACAGGTCCCCACGGGTGGTCGACAATGACCCCACCACCCGAGCAGCTTCGGCCTCTACGTCCAAGCTCACCGCTGGCGTTCCCGGCGCCGCTGCTCCAGGAGCTCTCGAGCCCGATCCGTAGTTCCCGGCGCGCTCTCCGTGCTGTCTTCGTCGGCTTCGTCGGTGTCCACCTCTTCTTCCACCTCAGCGACCTCGACCTCCTCGACCTCCTCGACTTCCTCTACCTCCTGGGCCGGAGCGGGGTCTTCTCGGGGTTCCTCGCGCACTCGGGGCTCCCGAGGTTCCACCGGCTCGGGCTCCTCCTCGACCTCCTCGACCTCCTCGACCTCTTCGACCTCCTCCACCTCCTCGACGACCTCTTCGGCCTCCTCCACCTCCTCCTCCACGACGGCGACAGTCTCGTCACCGGGGACCACCTCCTCTTCCCCGGCGCTCATCAGAAAGCTCCGGGCTCCAAAGAGGGTCGCCACCAGCAGCCCGGCCAACACCAGGCCACCGATCAACATCGGCACGGGCACCCCCTGCGAGGCGGCCTCGCGGGTCTGTGTCTCCGGGGCCGGCGCCCGCGCTTCCGTCGCCTGCTTCGCTACTTCCGTCGGCTTCGCCGCCGCGACCGCCAGGGAGGACTTCACGGACTCCGCCACGCCGGTCTTGGCGTCCGTAGACGCCGCCGTTCCCGACGAGGGGAGCACCTCCGTGATCCGCCCCCCTTCGGCCTGACCGGCTCGCACCTTCTCTCGTCCGGGCTCTTCCACCAACGCCGTCGCCGCCGACTCCTCCACGGTCTGGCGGATCCCCGTCGCCGGGGCCTCATAGGAGTCGCTGGTGTGCAACCCGTCCAGCCCCAACGACGAGAGGTCGCTCTCCACTGGATCGGACCAGGGGCCGCTGGCCTGCCGCTCCTCCACCGGGATGATCCACCCCTTAAACACGTCTTCCCGCGACGCCGCTCCCGCGTCGAGCCGGACCGGCTTCAGGTGCAGGGCATGACGGATCTCATCGATCCGATCCCGGACCGCGCGGGCCGACGCCGGCCGCTCGTCGGGATCCTTGGCCAGGAGCTCCCGCACCAGATCGTCCACCTCATCAGGCACCATCCCCGGCTGGGCCTCCTTCAAGGCCGGAACGGGCTTCTGAATGTGACTCATCATGATCTGCAGGCTCGTCTCCCCCGCGAAGGGCACCCCGCCGGTGAGCATCTCGTAGAGGATCACCCCCAGTGCGTAGAGATCGGTGCGCACGTCGAGGGTGAAAGCCTGGGCCTGCTCGGGCGCCATATAAGCCGGCGTCCCGCAGATCATCCCCGTCTTGGTCAACTGCGTGCCCCCTTCCAACACCCGGGCGATCCCGAAGTCCAGGACCTTCACCTGCAAGGTCCCGTCAGAGACGGGCAGGAGGATCAGGTTGGCGGGCTTCAAGTCCCGGTGAACGATCCCGCGGGCATGGGGCTCCGTCAGAGCGCCGCACACCTGATAGATCACCTCCAGCGCCACGTTGGTCCGCAAGCGACCTCTCTTCAGCAGCTCCCCCAGGTCGCCTCCCGGGACCAGCTCCATCGCCAGATAGAGGAGGTCCCGTTGACGGTCCTGCCCGAACTCAAAGAGCCGCACGATGTTGGGGTGGGTCAGCTCGGAGATCACCTTGGCTTCCCGAAAAAACCGCTCCAGGGAGCTCGCCCGATTCGCCACATCGGGCTTCAGGATCTTGATGGCCACCTCACGATTCACCGAGAGCTGGATACCCCTGTACACGGCCCCCATCCCGCCGGCTCCCAGCAGAGACTCGATCCGGAACCGCTCGTCGATGATCTCCCCCAGCAGAGGATCTCTGTCGGCCTCGTCGTTGCTAAACGCCAGAAGCCGAGCCCCGTCATCGGGACAATTTCGGAGGTCTTCCCCCTCAAAGAGCTCTTTGCATTGGGGGCAATACCACATGAAGCCTCCAGCCCAAGGTTGGCGAGCAGTCTAGTCCCGTGGAGGTGGCGCGGTCAACGAGGGGACAGCTCTGAATCATCAGGGCTGGTGGCGAAGGACAACGCAACGTCGGGTTCGCGGCGGTGTTGATCGCGGCGTCGGGGTTCACGGCGGTATTGGTCGCGGCGTCGGGGTTGGCGGCGGCATCGATCGGGGCGTCGGGGTTGGCGACGAAGGACACCGGAACGTCGGGGTTCGCGGCGGATCGTTACCAAACACAGTTCAGGGCCCCCACGGTCCACCCCGGGACAAGCCCCGGGGCTATAGGTAGCGGGGCTTCGCAGGGGCCAAGGCCCCGCTCCACCTTAGATGTTTCGGAGAACGGAGTCGTTCCGAACCGGGCCCGGATTCATTCCGGCACCGTCGAACTCCGCACCGGGTTGGTTTTCGATTGGTCGATTATGCGGAGAACATCTCAGGCGGAGCGGGGCCTTGGCCCCTGCGAAGCCCCGCTACCTATAGCCCCGGGGCTTGTCCCGGGGTAGACCGTGGAAGCCCTGTACTATGCTCGGAAATGACCCGCCGCGTACCCCGACGCCGCGATCAACACCGCCGTGAACCCCGACGCCGCGATCAATACCGCGCCCGGTCAACGACCTCGACCGCGCCCCCGACCCCGACCGGGCGGTCCGCTAATCTCGTCGAGGACTTCCCGGATCACCTCCCGCTCCAGGGATTCCCGCTCGGACTCCCGGGTTCGCCGCGGCTCCCGCGTCGGCCGCCGCTCTTGTGGCTCCTGGCGGGCCGGCCGGGACTCCGCAGCCGGCGCCGCGGGCTCCGGCTCCGGCTCTTCTTCGACCAGGGCTTCCCCAGGCTCCTCGTCGTCGACGACCTCCACGGCCACAGCTTCTTCCTCGGTCTGGAGCTCCTCGGGGCTGGAGAGTTGCACCAGAAGCCACGTCAGGCCCACCAGACCACCGCAGCCCATCAACAGGAGCACCGCCCCGAGCCCGGCGATCCACAGCCCCCGGCGCCGCTTCGGGACCTCCGGCGAGGACTGCGCCGTGGTCTCGGCGCGGCGTTCGGGAGCGACCTCGGCGGTGACCATCGGCGACGGCGCCTTCCGGGTGGCCACCTCCCACTGGCTCCGAGTGGTCCCGTGGGGGTCGACAGCCTCCCCGTCGGGGGCCGCCGGTCGCGGCAGGGGCACCCGGGGCAGCAACGCCGCCGCAAACGGCGCCGGTGCGTCGGGATCGATCCGCGCGGGACCGCTGGCGAGCTTTCGCCGCAGCTCGTCCACCCGATCCCGCACCGCCCGCGCCGTCTGAGGCCGCCGGTCGGGATCCTTTGCCATCAAGTCCTCCACGAGCTCCACCACCTCGGGGTGGACCTCGTCGTCGCTGAAGATCCCCCGCAGCGACGGCGGCTCCTCGAAGATATGCTGGAAGATCACCCGGATCCCCGTGTCCGCCACAAAGGGCTGCTCTCCGGTGAGCATCTCAAAGAGGAGCACCCCCAGGGAGTAGAGATCGCTGCGGGCGTCCGTGACCCCCTGCTGAGACCGCTCCGGCGCCATATACGCCGGCGTCCCGTAGGTGGCCCCCGTCTGGGTGAGCTTCGTCTCGGCCTCCATCACCTGGGCGATCCCGAAGTCCAGCACCTTCACCTGGACGCTCCCATCGGAGACGGGCACCACGATCAGGTTCTCCGGCTTCAGATCCCGGTGGATGATCCCCCGGCGGTGAGGCTCCGTCAGGGCCCCGCTGATCTGATGGACCACCTCCAGCGCCATCGCCTGGCTCAGCCGCCCCTGCTGCACGAGCTCCTCGAGAGCCACCCCCCGGACCAGCTCCATCACCAGAAAGAGGAGGTCCCGGTCGGTGTCCTGCCCGAAGTCGATCAGCCGCACCACGTTCGGGTGCTCCAGGTCCGAGACCACCCGGGCTTCCCGAAAGAACCGGGCGAAGAACTCCTCCCGATCCGTGAGCTCCGGACGCAGGATCTTGATCGCCACCTCCCGCTGCACCGAGAGCTGGGTCGCCCGAAACACGGCCCCCATCCCTCCCGCCCCCAGGATGCTGTCGATCCGAAAACGCCCGTCGATCTCCACCCCCAGCAGGTTCGTCCCCGACCGGGTGGAGTCCACGTTCAACAGCGGCGTCCCATCCTCGGGACACACCGTCACATCCCCCTCGTACCGCGTCTGGCATTCTGGGCAGTAGGAGTCCATCGCCCAAGAGTAGTCCCCCACGACCACAGCTTCAACCCGCAACGCCCATGGCTCAGGGTGCGTACGTGCTCATGAAGATCCGCCCACAGTGACAGAACATCTCGCCGACCCCCTCTTCGGCACAGTCCATGAGGGCCACGTCGTGGCAGGACTCAAACTCTCCCGAGTCATCGCGAAACCCAAAACGGAGGTTCATGTAGTACCTTCCACCGGGTTCGAGACGACACCGGAACGGTTGTTCATTGATGGTCCATCCCGGCACTCCCCATGCGTCCACCGTGCCGCACTGTCCCCGACCCGGCTCCTGCTCCGAGAAGTCCCCGGGACAAAGGCTGATGGTCCCATCCACCGTCGATGTGTGGATACGAGCGTGCTCGAGCTGGCCCGGCTGGAACACATCGGAGGCCAGGGTGCCCTGGCCCGTCAGATCCTCGGGCACATCGAACACCAGGGAGACGTACTCCCCGTCCAGGGTGCTGAGTCGGCGGCTCGCCGACGTCCCCGGGAAGGCATCACCCCCGAAGACCTCGGTGAACTCCGTGGGCCCTTCGTGCACCGTCGGCGTCACTCCTCCCACAGCTCCCCAGTCGAAGAACCGTGGGGTCCACCCCGGTGTCGGGGGACGTTGATCGCACCCCACCTCCACCACCAGACTCCCCGTCTGCTCGCCACCCTCGCCAGTGCACGTCAGCTCTACCTGGTAGTCATGAATCCGATAGGGGGCCACTCCATCAAAGGTCCCCGTCGCCGGCAGCGTGCCTTCAAACCCTAGGTCCACTGCGTCGTCCGACGGGACCACGGCGCACTCCTCGGCCCCCTGGCTCTCCCAGGAAAGTTGAAACGCTTGCCCCGGCCCCAGCGGCTGCGGCTCGACGTCGATGGCAAGGATCTCAACGGGCGCCGGGCCCTCCACGTCCCTGTTCTCATGGGCATCCTCTGGCGACGAGGTGTCCTCCGACGCGTCCTCCGAGGTGTCTGCTGAGGTGTCTGCTCCGGCATCTCCCGCATCTGCTGAGGTGTCTGCTCCGGCATCTCCCGCAGCGGGTTCTTCTGGTGGGTCCCCCACGCAACCTCCCACGATCAAGAGAACTCCCAGCAGAGCCGCCAGGCTCATGGACCATCGCGAATTCATTTCACATTTCATGGGAACACCCTGAGCCACCGGGGGGGATTTCGATCCTATCACAGGCGACAGCCGGCGTCGACGCCTTCGCCGGCCTTCCCAGCTCACTGCCTCCACCATAGCGTTGATCCACGCCCCAAACCCAGGGTCCCACTTTCCAGCAAATGTGATACATCGGGGGCGTCCGATCTCCCTGGAAGTGGTTTGAGTCTCCTCTCCGACATACGACGGGTCCTGAAGCTCCTCCGCCCCGAAGGCAAGCGCTACACCGCGGGGCTGACCTCCCTCTTCGTGCTCAACGTCGCCGACGTGGCGGCCCCCCTCTTTCTGGCCCTGGCCGTGGAGCTCACCCGAGCGGAGCTGACCGCCACCGCCCCCGATGCGCCCCCGCCGCTCCTGATGGTCGGCCTCGACGCGTCGGCCTTCACCCTGACCCTGTCGATCCTGGTCTACCTGGGGCTCCAGGTCGTGGCCAACGTCTGTCGCTATCCCATGCTCATGTGGACCGCCGTGCCCTCCCATCGGATCGGCCAGCGGATTCGCCGATCCATCTCCAGCCGCCTCCTGGCCCAGAGCCAGGCCTTCTACGACCGGGCGAAGTCGGGGAAGCTCATGTCCATCGCCACCGCCGACGTGGAGGCGATCCGGATGCTCCTCGGACCGGCGATCCTCGTGGGCGCCGACACGTTGATCCTCTCCGTGCTCGTCCTCGTCGTGATGTTCGCCCTGAGCTGGCAGCTCGCCCTGGTAGCTCTCCTTCCCCTCCCCCTGATCTACCTGGTCACCAACAAGCTCTCCCACCTCGAGTTCAAAGGCTTTCAGGCCGTCCAGGAGGACCTCTCGGAGATGACCGAGCGGGTCCGCGAGAGCTACGCCGGGATCCGGATCATCCAGGGCTTCGCCCGCGAAGACTTCGACCGCCGACGGTTCCAGGAGTTCTCCCTTCGCCACTACGCCAAGAATCTGGTGCTCGCCAGGGTCCGGGCGGTCTTCGACCCCACCCTGGACTTCATGCTCGGGATCTCCACCGTGCTGGTACTCATCTTCGGCGGTCTCTGGGTGGCCAGCGGCGAGATCGGGGTGGGCACCTTCGTGGCCTTTCTCTTTTTGATTCGCTATCTGGCGGGACCCATGATCGGCCTGGGGTGGTCGATCTCCCTCTTCCAACGGGGCCGGGCCTCCCTGAAACGCGTCGAGGACCTCCTCGCCGAACCCATCGAAGTCAAGGACAGCCCCGACGCCGTCGATGTCGACGCGTCGGGAGAGATCACCATTCAGGGGCTGACCTTCGGATATGGCGCCGGGGAGCCCGTGATCCGGGACCTCGATCTTCGAATCCCCGCCGGCACCACCCTGGGGGTCTTCGGCCCCGTGGGCGCTGGAAAGACGACCCTGGCCCGGCTCTTGACCCGGATGTACGAGCCTCCCCGGGGGACGATCTTCCTCGACGGCGTCGACCTCCGGGACATCACCCTCGACAGCCTTCGCCGCCAGGTGGTGCTCGCCCCCCAGGAGACCTTCCTCTTCAGCACCACCGTGGAGCGAAACCTCACCCTGGTCCGAGGCGACATCGACAACCGGGAGCAGGTGATCTCCTTCGCCCGGCTCGCGAAGCTACACGAAGAAGTGGAGGACTTTCCCCAGGACTACGAGACCATGCTCGGAGAGCGAGGGGTGAACCTCTCAGGAGGCCAGCGCCAGCGGCTCGCCATCGCCCGGGCCATCGCCGCCGACCCCCAGCTCCTGATCCTCGACGACTGCCTCTCGGCGGTGGACTCCAACACGGAGCACGCCATCCTCGAGAACCTCCGCCGGGTCTTCGACGGCCGAACGGGGATCATCATCTCCCATCGAGTCCGGGCGCTCCGGGACTGCGACGCCATCGTCGTCTTCGATGACGAAGGGCGGGCGCAATACGGGACCCACGAGGAGCTCATCGCCCGCCCCGGGTACTACCAGACCATCGCCCAGGAGCAGCTCGACGTAGAGGAGGCCGCAGTATGAAGTCCTCCCAGGCTTCCAGCATCGAGAAGAAGGCCATCGCGATCTCCAAAGATCCCGTGCTCGCCAGGATGCTAGAAGAAGAGCGCATCGAGTCTGAAGAGCTCGACTGGTCCCTGCTCCTGCGCATGACCCGCTACATCCTTCCCCACCGGATGCTCGCCATGGGGAGCGTCGGGGCGGCGATGATCGAGTCGCTTTTGATGACCCTGCCGGCCTACATCATCGGCCTGGCCCTGGATCGAATCATCGGCGGCGCCCGAGACGCCACCTTTGTGGATCCGTGGCTCGACGCCGGCGCACTCGCCATGGGCGTCTCCGAGATCAACGGGATGGTCATCTTCCTCGGCGTCGTGGTCGCCGTCGTCTGGGCCCTCCGGTGGCTCGTCGGCGTGGGCTCTTCCTTCCTGGTGCAGGTCCTGGGCCAGCGGGTCGTCCACGACATGCGGGTCGACACCTATCGCCATATCACAGGCATGGATCAGGGGTACTTCCACGACAACCCCGTGGGCCGCCTCGTCAACCGCACCACCTTCGACGTCCAGTCCGTCTCCCAGCTCTTCTCCGACGCCTTCGCCCAGGGCCTTCGAGACAGCACGTTCATCCTGGTGCTGACCGTGGTGATCTTCGGGCTCGACCCCGTGCTGGCAGCCATTCTGGTCGGGTCCTTCCCGGTGCTCATCGTCATCGCCCTGGTCTACCGGTGGGTCGCCCGACCCCTGATGCGCACCCGCCAGGCTGTGCTCTCCCGCATGAACTCATGGCTCGCCGAAAACCTCGCAGGAATGCGGGAAAACCAGCTCTACCGGTGCGAGGAGAAGCGCCGCGCCGAGCACTACGCCCTCACCGAGGCACACCAGGCGGCGGTGACCAGCGAGATCCGCTCCTGGGCCTTTTTGCGCCCGACGATGATGATGACCACCGCCATCGCCACAGCCCTGGTGCTCTTCGTCGGCTACGGCCGTGCCATCGAGGGGCTCGTAACCGTGGGGATCCTCCTCACCTTCCTGGAGTACACCGGCCGCCTCTGGGTCCCGATCCGAAACCTGACGGAGAAGATCAACGTGATCCAGGTCGCCCTGACCGCCGGGGAACGGATCTTCGACGTCCTCGACCGAGCCCCGAAGATGAAAGACACCGACGACGCCGACCCCACGCTGCAGGTGGAGCAGGGAGCCGTGGAGTTCCGAGACGTCCGATTCCGCTACGCCTCCAGCGACGACGACGTCCTCCGAGGTATCACCTTCAAAGCTCGACCCGGAGAGCTGATCGCCCTGGTGGGCGACACGGGGGCGGGAAAGACCACCATCGTCAGCCTGATCTCCCGGTTCTACGACGTCACCCACGGGGCCGTCCTCGTCGACGGCAGGGAAGTCGGCGAGTACCCGCTGGCCCACCTCCGATCCGGCGTCGGCATCATTCCCCAGGACGTGGTGGTCTTCGCCGGCACCCTCCGGGATAACGTCACCCTCGGCGCCGACGTCGACGACCGCTACGTGATGCGCTGCCTGGAAGCTGTCCGGGCCGACTCCCTGGTGCACCGCTTCGATGACGGCCTCGACCACGTCCTCGAGGAGTCGGGGCGAACCCTCTCCGCCGGCGAACGGCAGCTCTTGAGCTTCGCCCGGGGGCTGGTCGCCAACCCGCCGATCCTGATCCTCGACGAGGCCACGGCCTCCGTCGACACCGAGACGGAGCTCACCATCCAGAAGGCCCTCGAGGAGCTGACCGCCGGCCGGACCTCCATCGTGATCGCCCACCGCCTCTCCACGATCCGCGACGCCGACCAGATCCTGGTCCTCGAGCACGGCCAGATCATCGAGCGCGGCACCCACGACGAGCTCTTGTCCAGGGGCGGCGCATACGCTGATCTCTATGAGCGTCATATCGGGTGAAATCACTCATCACTCTGGCAGCCTCCCTGGCAGCGGTGCTCCTGATCGCCCGATCGCTGAGTTCATGCCTCGCTGTGTGAGAGACTCCCCGGTATAGTGCAAGGGAAACATGGCTTGGAGAAGCCGACGACGAATCCTCCTGCCGATCTGCCGCGACCTGGATGCAACATGGAGACACCGATTCGGGGATACGAGCTCACGGGCCTCCTCGGCGAAGGGGGCATGGGCATAGTCTTTCGAGGCCGTCATCCGACCGGGGAACGGGACGTCGCCATAAAAGTGATGCGTGGCGCCGCCGGCGAGAGGGAGCGGGAGCTCTTTCACCGTGAGGTCCAGGCACAAGCGCGGATGTACCACCCCGGGATCGTGTCCCTCATCGACTATGGAGTTCTTTCCCACGAACTCCAATGGGGCGCCCTGCCGGTGGTGGAGCGAGACAGCCCCTTCGTCGCTATGGAGTTGGCCCCTCTTGGGTCCGTCCTGGACGCCCTGACGATGTCGGACTGGAGCACCGTTGACCAGGTCCTTCAACAAGTCCTGGAGGCCCTGGCGTTCTCCCACGCCCGGGGAGTGATCCACCGCGACCTGAAACCGGGTAACCTCCTGGTGTTCTCCGGCCTACCGGAGCTCCAGGTGAAGCTCACCGACTTCGGGCTGGCCTATGCCATGGGGGAAGAGCACCGACAAGAGGTACAGGAACTGCAAGAGGTCTCGGGCACACCGCAGTACATGGCTCCCGAGCAGATTCGCGGGCATTGGCGGTCCTACGGCCCCTGGACCGATCTTTACTCAGTGGGTTGCATGGCCTGGGAGTGGGTCTGCGGAGGACCTTCGTTTTTGGGACGGACCTGGGTGGAGACGATGCAACACCACCTGGAGCGACCTCGCCCCCCTCTGACCCCCCGGTTCCCTGTTCCTGCCGGGCTCCAGGCCTGGATCCATCAGATGATGGCGATCGACCGGCGTCGCCGGTACCGCTGCGCCGCCGACGCTCTGGGCGCGCTGGCCCAGCTCTCCGCCCAGGATTCCCTGCTTCTGGAACACCGGCTTCTGGAACACCGGGAGACCTCAAACGACGGTTGCGAGACCTCGACACCGACGATCGCCATGTTCACCGTGGTCCCTGACACGCTCCTCGTAGAGCCCCCTTCCCTTCTCTCAAACGACGGCCTCATCGAGCCCTCGGAGGCGACCGAAGTCCCCGGCACCGACGATCCCCGGCCACCGCTCCCAGAGTCCTGGCACCCCAAGATCACCCGCCATCCTCGGAGCAATACCCTCACCGCTGAATTGGGCCTCTTTGCCCTTCGAGAGGTCCCCTTCGTAGGTCGCCGGAGAGCGGGACCTGATCTGGAAGGCGTTGCGTACCGTTGTCGCCGAAGGCAAAAGCCGCCTGGTGGTCGTGAGCGGCGGTCCCGGGGTGGGGAAGAGCCGCCTGGCCCGATGGATGGCCCGCAGAGCTCACGAGACGGGCGCCGCCGACTACCTGCGAGTGGAGTACAGTGACCGAGCCCGGGGAAGCAGCGAGGTCGAGGGGTTGGGGGGAATGATCCAGTCCGTTTTCCGCTCCTGGCATCTGTCTCGCTCCAAGCTCTACCGACACCTCCTTGAGCAACTGCCGCCGCTTCCTGACGACCACCATCGCGACGCCGATGCCCGGGCGCTCACGGAGTTGGTCTATCCCACAGATCCAGCCGACGACACTCTGGAGGACCCCCGATTCGAATTCTCGACCCCGCGGCAGCGGTTCGCCGTGGTGACCCGACTCCTTCAACGCCTCGCACAACACCGCCCTCTTCTGGTGTGGATCGACGATCTGCAATGGGGTGAAGAGGGGTTGGGGCTTCTGGAGTACCTCCACGAGAGCTCCGAGCTCCGGAGGCCAGACCTGCCACTCTTGGTCCTCGCGACCTTCGATAAGGGCGTCGTCTTCGATCCACACCTGGCCTCCAGGATCGATCGGATCGGCACCGCCGCCGCTCATCTCCTGACTCTGGAGGCCCTCTCAGGAGCGGACCACCGAGAGCTCCTCGATCGATTGCTCCCCCTGGATCCCGACCTCAAGGAACGACTGGCCCGGCGTACCGAGGGAAACCCCCTCTTCGCCCATCAACTCTTGGACCAATGGATCCGGGCAGATCTCCTGATACGAACATCGGAGGGAACTCTCTCCGTCGCCCAAGACCCGCCCGTCTGCGACAACATCCACCAATTGTGGGTGCAACGTCTCGATGGGCTTCTACGCATCAGCGAAGACCGAGAAGAGCTCATGGAGGCGCTCTAGGTGGCCGCGATTCTGGGGCGGCGTGTCGACCACCAAGAGTGGCATCGGGCCTGCGAGATCCTCGCGATCACTCCTCCTACCCGGGTGGTCACTGCGTTGGTCGAGCGAGGCATGGTCGAGCTGAGTGACCAGGGCTTTGTCTTCGCCCATCCTCTCCTGGTCGAGAGCCTCCATCGCCAGTCTCGAGAGCATCATCGATGGAAGGCCTATCACCGAGGCTGCGCCATCGCGCTGGAGGAGAGGGTTCGCGGGGGAGCCAGGCAGATGGGTCATCGGGCAGGGGAGCACTGGATCCACGCCGGAGAGCTGGAGCGAGCTCTCTTTCCGCTGGCCGAGGCCGAGGAGCAGCTCTTCTCCGTGGGACAGACTCAGGAGGCCCTCGCGGTCCTCGAACGCCTTCGACAGGTGCTCGACCTCCTGGAGATGGCTCAGGATCACCCCCTCAGACTCCGCTCTGAAGTTCGCGTTGTTCAGTATGATTGGGTGGCCGGACGGAGCCGGGAAGCCATGGACCGTGTCCAAACCGCCCTGGCCAGGTGTACCCGACCCGAGCACGACGCCTGCGCCGCCCGGCTTCTGCGATTCGCCTCCCTCTGTCATGCGCGGTTCGGCGACCTCCAGAGCGCTGAGGAGTGTGCCCGGAGAGGACTGGAGAAGACTCGGGCCACACGAGATCTCTTCCTCCTCGGGGACGCCCATAGCCGTCTCAGCAGGGTCCTCTTGCTCCTGGGTCGACGGGACGAGTCCGAGGACCACCTTCGAGAGGCGATTCGCCACTACCAAGAGGGCGGATTCATTAAAGACTACCTCTGGGCGACCATGGATCTGGCGTGGCTCGAGGTGGACAAGGGGGTCACCGAGTCCGCTCTGCGCACCCTGGAGGCGACTCGTCGCGAGGCCCAACGCCAGGGCATGCTCCGATTGGAGAGCAATTGCATCAACGCTCTGGGCACCGTCGCGATCGCTGAGGAGCGATATCAAGACGCCCGAGATTTCTTTCGGCAATTCCTACGAATCGAGACCGACCTCGAGGATATCGAGGGGCAAGCGGTGGCGAATATCAACCTCGGTAACCTGGCGATCCGTTTAGACCATGACGAGGAAGCCCACGCTCACCTCGACCGGGCTGCCGCATTCGCGAGCCAGGCCTCCCTCCGATCCTTCGAGTTCCATCTACGCCTCTTTCGGCTGGTCCTCGCCACCCGCGCCGACCACGAAGCAGAGGCCTTAGAACTCCTCTCCCCGTTCCTCGACCAATGGCCCGTCGACGCCCCAACGGACGAGGAATTGCTCTGGGCCCTGGAGCTCGCCGCTGACCACGCCCGCCACAGGGACCTCGCCAGCATCGCTCGGATCTGTGACGCCCGGGCTGACGACCTGCGACGGGCACTCCATCAAGCGCGGCACCCATGAGGAGCTCTTGACCAAGAGCGGCGCATCGGCTGATCTTTACGAGCGTCATGTCAGTTGAATGATTATGTGTCCGGAGTTCTTCATGCTGCCTCGTCAATCCCGATACTCTCCCCTTTTTGCCCTTGCAGCCTCCCTGGCAGCAGCGGTGCTCCTGACCGCCTGCCCCGCCGAGCCCGAAGGCCCCGGGAGCAACCAGACCACCTGCGAGACCGGCGACGAGGGCTGCCCCTGCTACGGCAACGACACCTGTAACGGCGATCTCCTCTGCGTCGACGAAGTCTGCGTCGCGGCCCAGGGGGCCCCGGACGCCGACACCGGTCAAGACGCCGACGCCGAGCCCGACGCAGGCGATGAACCCGACGCCGACCCGACACCCATCGACGGCGCCTGCGGCGACAACGCCGGCGACCATTTTCGGGATCTCCACGATTGGCCCGGCCAGTTCTGCTCCGCCGGCTCACTCGCCGGCGATCCCCCCGAGATGCCCGCCCCCCTGGAAGACACCTCCTGGACCTGCCAGGGCGAATCCGGCGGCGCCGACGTCACCTGCGAGGCCGCCCGGGTCGACCAGTGCAGCCCCGACCGCCGCCCCCCCTCGGGCTGGACCCAGATCACCTCCAACTGCGACCCCCAGAACCAGGCCGAAGATTGCACCTTCTGGGGCCCCGGCGGTGTCTGGCCCGTGGGCTTCCCGGGCGGTTCGGGGCTCACACGGCGCCTGGCCAGCGGCCAGGGCTCCATCCCCCAGTACCTCTCCATCGAGCTCCGCACCTTCGACGCTCTCGCGGACGCCTACGGCCGCATCGTTCAGGAGTCCGCCGGCGCCCCGATCCCCGCGGTCCCCCAAACGATCGTCACCATCTCCTCCTGCCCCGGTGACTTCAACGAGGAGGCCATCATGGCCGACACCGGCTGCTACGACCGCCCCAGCGCCATCAGGGCCTTCCGGTGGCAGGGCCCCGACGCGGAGCCCACCGGTGCCTACGCCAGTTCCTGCGTCCTGCAGCCCAACCGCACCTACTACTGGAACATCATCCCCAGCAACTCCCCCCTGGGCACCGCCCCCGAAGACCTGGAGGTCGACCCCGTCTGCCTGGACGGCGTGCGGTGCGGCGCGATCTACAGCCCCGACCTCGGCCACCCCAACAACGCTGACATCTGGCCTTATATCTGCAACCCCGACCTGGACGGCTGCCCCTGACTTTCCGCGGCCTTCGGCTTCGTCCCGAGGGCCTTCAGGCCCGCTCAAGACCGTGAGGCCGCTCCCCGCGGTGCCAGAGGATCGCCGCCAGAGGGGTGGGCCGGTGGATCGTCTCCCCGCAGGAGATGGAATGACCGGCCGGAGCGGTCGCCGGGACCTCGAGGTTGTCCAGGGCGGCGATGATCTCTTGCACCGGACCGGGGCGAAGCGACGGGTCTCGTTGAAGAAGAGAGAACATCAGTCTCTTCAGGGGGCGGGGAAGGAGCCCGTTCAGTCCCCGGAGCGAGTCAGCCCGTAGCCCTCGGAGGATGGCCTCGGTAGCCCGGAGCCGGTGGGTTTCAAAGAACGGGGAGGTCGCCGTGAGCATAAAGTACAGGAGGGCTCCGAAGCTGTAGACATCACTGGCGGCGGTGGCCGTCGAGGAGCCCACCTCTTCGGGGCTGATGAAGAAAAAGGGATCCTCGGGATCCTCCAGAGTCACACTGGGGCTAGGGGTGCGACCCCAGGAGGCATTGAGGAGATGACAGAAGAGCTCCCCCGAGGGCAGAGTCTCCAGGACAATATTGCCCGGGTGGAGGTCGCCATGAACGACGCCGCGGAGGTGGAGAGAGAGCAGCGCCGAAGCGATCTGGCGAGCCAGGACCACCGTGGTGGCAAGGTCCAGGGGGCCCAGGCGGCGCACCCGCTTGGCCAGAGTCTCTCCCTGGATCAAGGGCATCACCACGGCGACGTGGTCATCATCAAATGTGAAGATGTCGAAGACGTCCAAGAGATGGGGGTTGCGAACCGAATGAGGGAAGTCGATCGCCGTCGGGCCGCGGGGACCGGGAGGGATGATCTTGATGGCGAATTGTTTGGGCGTATTCAGAGACCGGGCCCGGTAGATCGTGCCTCGGAGGCCGGGCTGGAGGCATTCGCACAGGACGTATCGGCCGTCGAGGATCTTGCCCAGGTTGGGGTCCTCCGCGCTCTGACAGGGCTGCTCGCCACCCTGGGACGCGGCGGAGCAGCAGGGACGAAGACCGGAGAAGGCCTTCATGGCAGCGGAGGCGGGACAGGACTGGCAACTCATCAGAGACCTCGGTACAGCGAAGAAGTTGATACCGGAGAGTTTTTCAAGAAACGTGCCATACGTGCCCAACAACGAATCATACAGGTGTGGCAAGACCGCGCAGGTGTGGGCCCTCGAACCATCGCGCAACTTCTGCGCAAGACCGGCTGGCCGGTGCAAAGTTTGCCGGCCCGCAACTCAGATCCCCGCCACCGGGGGTTGGAAGCGCCACCTTCTAAAACTTTCATCTGGCCCTGGTCGTGGGGTTCCTTGTTCTATGGTTGGCTTTACAACGCAGCGGGGAGAGTCGTATTCGTAGCAGTCCTAGCTCAACACCAGGAGATACGAGATGAAACCCTTGATTGCATTTGTACTCTTCCTCAGCCTGACGCTCACCACGGGCTGCTTCAAAACCACCGTGGTGGTCTCTCCCGATTACGATCCGACCCAGGAGATCCCCAATGTAGAAGAGCTCCGGCTTCACCTCTTCGACCTGATCCCCCTCGGGTCCCCCATCGACATGGGACGGGCCTGCCCGAACGGCGCTGGAATCGTGGAGACCCGCTTCTTGGTCACCATAGAGATCATCAGTATTTCCCAGGTCCGGGTGTACTGTAATCCCAGTTCTGCGGACCTCGACACCACGAGGCCGACCCTGGCGACCATCAGCCTCTGAGCGAATCTCGCTCGTCCTGTTGTAACGACCTGCTCTGCCGTGCTATCCCTTAATCATTCTCCGGAATCATCGCAATGGCGGCCTCTCTCCCGAGAGCCTTTGAAAGGAAATTATACCAATGCATAGAACGTCTGGATGTCTGCTCGTGGCAGGAATTCTCACCTTGGCTGGCTGCGGCGAACCGAACGCTGTTGAAGGAAGAGACGGCGTCGATGGGGTCGATGGGGCCGACGGCGCTGCGGGCGCCACTGCCCTGGTCGACATCGTCGAAGAGCCGGCCGGGGACAATTGTGCCTACGGCGGCCAGGCGATCTCGACGGGCGTCGATGAAAACGGCA
>SKON01000079.1 GCA_007120035.1 Myxococcales bacterium | reverse complement strand
CTCGGGCCAAGGCCGCGAGGCTGGGCGAGTCGGGCCTGAAACAACGGCCCGAAGGTCCTCGCGGGCCAAGGCCCGCTGCGGAGTGGCGACTTCCCTACCGACGGACGGAAACCGATCACACCCCAGGTGCAACTCGCCTTGTGCAACCAACGTCGCCTGTGTAGCATCCCGCCCTCATTGACCAAATGGGTCGAGCTGGGTCGGAGACTGAGCGGACAAGGATATGGGCGAGTTCCTCAATATAGCGTTTTCGCTGCCCACGGTGGTGTTCACCGTGGGGGTCGGGGTGTCGTTGGTGTACTGGCTCTTCGTGATCCTCGGGATGCTGGACGTCGATCTCTTCGACGTGGACATCGATCTCGATATGGACATCGACCTCGATGGGGTCCTGGACGGCGCCGCCGACTCGGCGGTGGACGCCAGCCTTGGAGCGGCTGACGCGCTGGGCGGTGAGGCCGAGGGGATCGAGGGGGCCGCCGAGTCGAAGGGCGGCTTCCTGATGAAGATGCTCGGGGTCTTGAGCGTGGGGCGAGTGCCCGTGACGATCCTGGCCAGCTTCTTCTCGTTCTACGCGTGGATCTTGACCTTCATCGGGACCCATTGGTTGACCAATATTTGGGGGCTCCCCATGAACGCGCCCCTCGCTGTGGGGCTTGTCGCGGGAGCGGCCGTGGTCGCCACGGGCTTGATGGGCGTGACGGCGCGGCCCCTGCGGGGCGCGTTTGATATCGTCACCCAGCTCGGGGACGCGGCGCTGATCGGGAAGGTATGCACGGTCTCCACGGGGCGGGTGACCACCCGTTTCGGGCAGGCCACGCTGGACGACGGCGGCGGTGGACTGAACCTGACGATTCGGGCGGACACCGACGAGAACTCACTTAGCTGCGGCGACCAGGCGCTGATCGTTGGTTACGATCCGGAGACCTCCGCGTTCCTCGTGGAGTCTTACCAGACCGTGCTGGGATTTGAAGAGCCCGAGGATCACCACCTCGGGGTAGAGATAACGGACCAGAGCGAAGACGAAGGCTCAACAGGAGAGAGAGTATGAACGGCGATCCGATGTTCACCCTGGCGTTGGTTGTGGGCCTGGTATTATTGGGCATCCTATTCGGCATCGGCGCGATGTTCACCCGGTTCTACAAGAAGGTAGACCAGGGAACGGCGCTGATCGTGAACAAGCTGAAGACCATCGAGGTGGCCTTTACAGGGGCCTTCGTTTTCCCCGTGATTCACCGGGCGGAGGTGATGGACATCTCGGTGAAGACCATCGAGATCGACCGGCGAGCACACGAGGGCCTGATCTGCCAGGACAATATCCGGGCGGACATCAAGGTGACCTTCTTCGTGCGGGTCAATCAGACCAAGGAAGACGTCCTCCGGGTCGCTCAGTCCGTGGGCTGTAGCCGGGCCAGTGACCAGCGGTACCTGGAGGAGCTCTTCGGGGCAAAGTTCTCCGAAGCCCTGAAGACGGTGGGTAAGAAGCTGGATTTCGAGGACCTGTACAACGAGCGGGATGACTTCCGGGATCAGATCATCGAGCTGATCGGTACCCACCTCAACGGCTACCACCTGGAAGACGCCGCCATCGACTACCTGGAGCAGACGCCGATCACGAGCCTGCAGGAGATGAACATCCTGGACGCCCAGGGGATCCGGAAGATCACGGAGCTCACGGCAAAGCAGCGGGTTCAGACCAACGAGCTCTCCAACCGGGCCAAGCGGGACATCGGTCGCGACGACCTTGAGACCACGATGACCCTCCTGGAGCAGGAGAAGCAGGAGAAGGACGCCACGGCTCGGCAGCGCCGAGAGGTGGACAGCGTTCAGGCCCGGGAAGAAGCCACGGCCGCAGAGATCCGAGCCCAGGAGCGAGCCCGGGCGGAGACCGCCAAGATCGAGGCGGAGCAGCAGATCGCCATCCGGGCCATCAACAAGGCCCGTGAAGAGCAAGTGGCGGGCAAGAACAAAGAGCGCGTCCTGGCGGTGGAGACCGAGAACGTGGAGCGGGAGCGCTCCCTTCAGATCATCGCCCGGGAGCGGGAGGTCGATCTGCAGCGGATCGCCAAAGACAAGGAAGTGGAGGTCGAGAAGAAGGCCATCGCCGAGGTGATCCGAGAGCGGGTCGCCGTGGAGAAGGGCGTGGCGAAAGAAGAAGAGAATATTCTCGATATCCGCGAGATCGCCGCGGCGGATCGTGCCAAGAAGACGGCGATCATCGCCGCCGAGGCCACGGCCGAGCAGGGCCTGGTGGAGAACATCAAGGCCGCCGAGGCCAGCGAAGAGGTCGCCAAGTACGCCGCTCGTGAGCGGATCGTGACCGCCGAGGCCGAGTTCGACGCCGCCGACCGGGTGGCCAAGGCCAAGATCCGCCTCGCCGAAGGGGTGCAGGCTGAGATCGCCGCCGAAGGGCTCGCACGAGTCCGGGTCAAAGAAGCAGACGCCCTGGCCAACGAGAAGCAGGGCATGGTGGACGCCAAGCTCCTGCGGGAGAAGCTGGAAGCCGAGGCCGCCGGTCTCGAAGAGCAGGGGATGGTGGAGATTCGCCTCACCCAGGCTCGGGCCGAAGCGACGGAGCGGGAAGGAAAGGCCCAGGCCCTGGTGATCCGAGAGAAGATGCAGGCCGAAGCGACCGGGAAGGAAGCCCACGCCTCGGCGATCGAGAAGGAAGGGGTCGCCGAAGCCACGGTGCTCCGCCAGAAGGCCGAGGCCGAGGCCACGGGCGTGGAGAAGAAAGAGCTCGCCCAGGCCGTCGGCATCCGGGAGAAGCTCCTGGCCGAGGCGGAAGGTCTGGCCAAGAAGGCGGAGGCCATGAAGGCCCTCGACGAGGTCAGCCGGGATCACGAGGAGTATCGACTGGCCCTGGAACAAGAGAAGGCCCTGGCCATCGAGAAGTTCCGCACCAACATCGACATCGCTCGCGCCCAGGCCGAGGTGATGGGCGAGGCCTTCAAGTCGGCGAACATCAAGATCGTCGGTGGCGATGAAGCCTTCTTCAACCGGTTCACCAACGCCGTCAGCCTGGGGCAGAGCTTGGACGGGTTCCTGTCCACCAGCCGGGTGGCCCAGCGAGCCCTGGAGCGGATCACGGGCAACGGGGAGATCACCGGAGACGGCGAGCCCGACGAAGGCGTCGACGTCTCGGCGGCCCTCGGAAAGGTCATGGAGCAGGTCCTGGACAAGAAGGGCGTCGACGGGCCGGAGGTGATCGACGAGGCGTGATGTGGCCATCGGTGCAGCGGTGGAGGATGGATCCCTGGACTTCGACGGAAAGTGAATGAGCGCCGATACCACTGAAGCTCCCCCGGAAGAGGCCGAAGGCCCTGCGGTTCAGACGAGCAACTACGACCTGATCCGCCGGCGCCTCTCGGCCCAGGGCGAAGAGCTGCGAGAGCGGGCAGAAGCCCTGAACGCTCGCCGGCAGGAGTACTTCGGATCCACGGCCATGGCCGTCGTGGGGCAGGACCGGATCCGCACGGAGCACAACTGCGTGCCCGTGGACATCGTCAGCGTCGGGGGCAAGCTCCTCTTCGGGTACAACGTGTTCATCGGCCTGAAGAAGACCACCGCCGTGGAGGACGTGTTCAGCCTCCACAGCTTTCGCCGCGGCGAGGAAGGGATCGAGCTCGATCACGTCAGCCAGGACAGCTCGAAGAACTTCTTGAGCGATCCCGAGTTCCGGCGTCATTTCGACGACCTCTACACCTACTACAAAGACGCCCACCTGCTGCAGTTGCGGCGGATCGAAGGCAAGCTGCTGGCGATCTTTCAGATCGGGTCCTCGCGAAAGGACGTGCGGGTGCTGCGGTGGTCCGTGTCGGCCAATGGCGAGGTGAGCTACATCGACAACGCCGGGGATCGGGACAACCAGCCGGCGCCGTCTCATGACTTCACGTGGAGGTCCGTGACCCGCGAGGATCACGTCCTGGGACGTCACCCCCACGTGAGCATCCTGGACAAGGTCTTCGTGGAGACCGTCGGCGGGGACCTGACCATCAAGGTGGAGGACAATACCGACGACGGCCTGGGGATCTTCCGGGAGCCCGTGGACGACGCCAACCAGTCCCTGGGCGACGCGGTGATCGAGTTCGCCGAGGTGGGGGTCTTGATCTTGTTGAAGATCCGACCCTACCGGGAGGAGACGTTCCGGTATTTCGTGTTCAACACGGTGACCCAGGATGTGGGTCGTATCGACGCCATCGGGCAGTCCTGCATCCAGCTCCCCGAAGACCACGGGGTGATCTACCCCGGGGGCTACGTGCTCGCCGACGGGGAGCGCCGCCGGTTCGACCTGGAGTCGGGCGGGATGCGGTACATCGAGTGCATCCGGTCGCCCAACGGCGAGGACGTGCTCTATGTCTTCTACCAGCCCGCCGACGGTCGGTATCTGCTCTTCGCGTACAACCTGATCCGCAAGGAAGTACAGAACCCGATCCGCTGTCACGGGTACAGCGTCTTCGACGATGGCTCGATGATCGTCTTTCGGGTGATGGGCGACGATCCGACCCGGGTGCACCCGATGCAGATCTGGGAGACCCCCTTCGTGAGCGACGAGCACGCCGCGGCCCAGCCCACGGAGGACACCTTCTTCTCCCGCATCGGCAACGCCGAGCTGGTGCGAGGGATCTCCGAGACCCTGTCGATCGCCCGGATGATCGACAACCAGGAGCCCTCGGTGCCGGTGTACGAGGCCCTGATCGGGGCGGTACAGCGCACACAGGACAGCTTCTTCTGGCTCGTCGACGACGAGGCGAAGCTCGCCGAGCCGCTGAAGGAGATCGCCGGCACCTCGGAGCTCATCATCGATGAGTTCGTGAAGGTGCGGGAGCTCCAGGACCGGGCTAAGGAAGTCCTCGGCGAGTTGGAGGACGACCAGCGCACGATCATGGCGGACACCCGGTGGGAGAATTGGTCGGATCTGCAGCTCTTCATCGACGGGTTGTCGGAGCTGCGGGGCCAGCGAGGGCGCCTGATCACGGCCCGAGAGACCCGGTACATCGACCGGGGGCGCCTCGACGAGCTCGAAGAAGACGTGGTGGAGCGCTTCGACGCTCTGAGCCGGGCCACGGTGGAGTACTTGCTGGCCGAGGACGCCCTGACGCCCTATCGAGGGTCGATCCAGGAGCTCGTCGACCAGGTCGAGGAGGTGCAGGACACCGTGGAGGCTACGAAGCTCCGGGATCGCCTCGACGAGATCGGCGAGGGGCTGACGCTCCTGACGGAGGTCCTGAGCGGGCTTCAGGTGGACGACCCCAACGCCCGGACGCAGATCCTGGAGGGGATCGCCGAGATCTTAAGCCTCCAGAACCGGGCCCGGGCGATGATCGACGGCCGCCGCCGCACCTTGATGGAGCGGGAAGGCCGGGCAGAGTTCACCGTGCAGTTTCAGCTCTTCTCCCAGAGCATTCAGAGCTCTGTGGCGATGGCGGACACCCCGGAGCGGTGCGACGAGCTCCTGACCCGGCTGATGGTGCAGCTCGAGGAGCTGGAGAGCAGGTTCAGCGAGTTCGACGAGTTCCTCGGACAGCTCACGGAGAAGCGCGAGGAGCTCTTCGAGGTCTTTGAGAACCGCAAGCAGAGCCTCCTGGAGGAACGTCAGCGCCGAGCTCATAACACCGCCGAGGCCGCCGAGCGGATCTTGCAGGGGATTCAGCGGCGCACGGCCCGGATGCGGGACGTGGACGAGCTGAACGCCTACTTCGCGGCGGACCCGATGGTGCTGAAGGTCCGGGAGCTCGTGGAGAGCCTCCGAGAGCTCGACGACCCGGTGCGGGCCGACGACGTGCAGACTCGCCTGCGGACCGTGCAGGACGAGTCGATCCGGACCCTCCGGGATAAGGTGGACCTCTACGAAGAGGGCGCCGACAACGTGATCCGGTTCGGGGAGCATCGGTTCAGCGTGAACACCCAGGAGGTGGAGCTGACCATGGTGGCCCGCAGCGGCCAGATGATGCTCCACGTGACGGGCACGGACTTCTTCGAGCCCGTAGACGACGAGGAGTTCCAGAAGACGCGTGAATTTTGGAACCAGCACCTGGTATCGGAGTCCCCCGAGGTCTATCGAGCGGAGTATCTGGCGGCCCAGATTCTCTTCGACGCCGAGGCCGGCAAAGAGGGGCTCTCCATCCAGGGGCTTCACGAGAAGCACCTGGACGAGGCCGGCTTTGGGCCCTTGATCCGGCGGTACATCGAGGAGCGATTCGACGAGGGCTACGAGCGCGGGGTCCACGACTCCGACGCGGCGGTGATCCTGGATCGAGTGGTGGGCATGTACGTTACGGCGGGGCTCTTGCGGTTTAGCCCGCGGGCCCGGGCGCTGGCGACGCTCTTCTGGACCTTCAAAGGGAAGAAGGAGTTCGGCGACTCCTGGGCGCGACGAGCCCGGAGCTTCGGGCGCCTGCGAGAGAGCCTGGAGCATCACGGGCCCCTGCGAAAGCTCGGCGAGGAGTTCGCGAATCCTTTGAAGGAGTTCGGGGTGGAGCTGGGGATGCTCGAGGACGACGCCGACGCCGGCGCCGTCAGCCGCGAGGCCGGGGCGTACCTGGCTGAGGAGCTCGTGGAGCGGGATCCCCACTTCGTGGTCAGCGAAGACGCGCAGTCCCTGCGGGATGGCTTCCTGGAGCACCTGGACCGGGAGCACACCCAACTGGAGTTTCTCGAGGACCTGCAGGAGCTCGAGGAAGACCTGGGGGCTCGGTGGGAGCTGGTCACGAGCTGGCTCTCGGGGTTCTTGGACCGCCACGGCGAGGACCACCCGGGGTGGACCCGGGCTCTTCACGACGCAGTAGCCCTCTTGATGACCGAGGACCACCTCCCCCATGAGGTGAGCTCGACCCGGATCTTCGCCGAGGTGCCCGGGCTTTTGGGACAGCACCCGCGGATTCGGGACCAGGTGATGGAGCTCTATCTAGATGAGTTCCTGGCTCGACTGCGCCACTTCCGGGATGTCCGGATCCCGGCTTATCGGCGGTATCGAGAGCTCTCTCACGAGGTGTTGGAGCGGGAGCGGCGGCGGCTGCGGTTGGGGGAGCTCAAGCCTCGGGTGTTGAGCACCTTCGTGAGGAACCAGCTCATCGACGAGGTGTATCTGCCCTTGATCGGGAACAACCTGGCCAAGCAGCTCGGGGCCGTCGGTGACCAGGGCCGCTCCGACCGCAGCGGGCTCCTCCTGCTGATCTCGCCGCCGGGCTACGGGAAGACGACCTTGATGGAGTATATCGCCAGCCGCCTGGGGCTGGTGTTCATGTCCATCAACG
>SKON01000137.1 GCA_007120035.1 Myxococcales bacterium | reverse complement strand
GTGGAGGAGCGCCGCCGGTTGCTCGCGGGAGAGCCTGCGCCGGAGAAGGAGGCCTTCATCCGGGAGTTTGGCGAGGCCGTCTACGCCGATGCTCTGGCGGAGCAGTGGGCGCGGTTACTTCGGGGAGAGGTGACGAACCCCATCAGCGCTACCGATCCATGGGACGATGAACCTGAGGTTCTGACCCTGCTGAATGGGATGGTGTTGCTGCTGACCCTGGGACTCCTTGTGTTGCTGGGCGCTGTGGTGGGTCGTAGGTTGCCCAGATTGGCGACGTGGCTGCTGCGCCTGGTGCCTGGGGGGGCGCGGCCCCTGGCGCCCGTGGGCGGCCTGCTGCTGGCGGCCTTCTTCGCCGGAGTGTTGGCGGTGCTGGGGGCAGACTCGATCCTCACTAACCTCTCGACGCCCAGCCTGCAGGGGTTCTTCGCCCTGGAGGCGCTGCCTCTGGAGGAGCAGCGACCTCAGCCGTCGCGTCTGTGGGCGTACCTGACGATCGTCGCCGTGATCGCCGCGCAGGTGGTGGCGGCTTCATGGGAGTTGCGAGAGACAGATCGTTTAGATGGTGAATAACCATAGAGTTTTTGCGGCTATCGTAGCGCTCCTCCTCGTGGCGCTCGCGCCTTCAATGGTGTGGGCGGCGCTTTGTGAGGTGAGGCCTATCGACGCCGGCTTGCGGTGCGTCGATGAAGAGGGCCAGCTCCGCTGGGAGCGTGTTCATCACTCCCTGATCCCCCATCATTTGGAGGTCAACGCCGAAGGCCTCGCCGCCGTCGGCGAGGTGCCCTTCCTGGTTCAAGAGGAGCGAGTGCTCCTGGCGGTGGGCGGCGATCTCCTCGAAGTAGAGCGGGCCACGGGGCAGGTGGTGGGCCGGACCCGATATCCCGGGTCTATCGAAGGGATGGCCCAAGAGGGCGATGAGGTCACGGTGCGTCTGATTTGGAGGTCTCCTTGGGGGATCCTGACGCCCGTCGAGGTGGTCTATCGAGGGCCCCGGGGAATGGCGGGTCAGGCGCTCTGGGGGGATCCCCGAGCGACCCATTTCTCGGCCTGGTATGACGCCCGTCGCATCCTCCAGACGCGGGCCCATGACGACGAGGCTGGACAAGTCGAGGCGCTGCGGCGGGCGGCGAGGCGAGATCAGACCAATCCGTTTTATTATCTGGTGCTAGGTGATCAGGTAGGGGAGCAGGTCTACCAAGACGCGCTGGGACTCCCGGGGGTGCTCTGGATGGACTGGCTGATCTTGTGGACCGAGCTGGAGCATCGCGGGCGACCCGATGAGGCCCGGCGAGCGTTCGCGTTGGCCCGGGAGGGGATGGCCGCTGAGGGGGTCCGGCCGGAGAGGTTCTTGGGGGTCGATCCTCTGAGCACGCTCTCCTTCCTGCACCCTTCCGGAACCGTCTGGCACGCGATGGATGAGGGTGACGCGGACCGGGTCGATGAGCTCTCTTCTCGTATCGCTGAGCTCTTCCCGCTGATGCAGGGGGGAGCCGAGCTCTTCGGAGCGCTGGGAGACTGGTTCCTGGAGCAAGGACGAGAGGATCTGGCTGCGACGTGGGGGGATCGTGCCGAGCGAGCCAGGGAAGGCTCTCCTCTTGACCTGCGGCCCGAGGTCGAAGCCGCCAATCGGTTGTCGATGCTGGTGCTCACGCTCTTCTACACCTTGTTGGTGAGTGGGTTTGTGCTGGGGCTTCGTAGCGGTCGGCGACGTGAGGGGGCTCGTTGGTTGCCGAAGCCTGTCCTCGGGGACCTCGGGATGCCTCTGGTGTTCTTCGTCGCCTTGATCCCCCTGACGCTGCTGATGGCGACCACGATGGCCTCCTTCAATCAGAAGTTCTTCGCCCCCACGGGCCTGCAGGCCGATGGCCTGGCAGCCCCGGACGTGGAGGAGTGGCTGCAGGAGCGGGAACCCAGCACGGCGCGAGATGCTCTCTTGGCCATCGCCGCCGAGGAGAGAGGGGCCTTTCTGCGAGGCGAAGAGGTCGGAGTCCGACCGGAGATCCAGGAGCTCGTAGCGGAGACTCTGGCGGCGGATTTGCCGAGGATGAGAGCGCGGTTGCTCAAGGACGAGCGCGAGGTGGCGCTCCATCAGGTGATCTTCTATCCAGAGTTAAGTCACGAATGGATCGGGGGAAACGCCGGTCCTCTTCGCCTGGTGGGGCTCTTGCTGGTCTTCTTCTTGCTCCTCTGGATCGGGCATGTGATCGCGTACAGCAACCCCCGGGTGGGCCATCGCTTACCAATGCTCATACCGGGAGCCGTCGGCATGCCCCTGGCGCTGGGTATGCTGGTGCTCGCCATCTTCGTGGCGGGGATTTTGTGGGTGACAGGCAACGGCTACCTCTTCTCGCCGCTACGGATGGGCTACTGGGTGCATTTTCCCTACCTGGACCTTGAACCGGCGCTGCGAGGGACGCCGCTGATCGCCTGGCTGCCCGTCGCGGTGGGCCTGGGGCTGCACGGCCTGGGTGTGGTCCGGGACCGCCGAACCTGAGTGTTCTTTTGTAGCCTACGGGTTATGATCGGCGTGGTCATAGTCTACGACTTGTCCTCTTGGAGTGTTCAGTGAAGCTACGCAGCGTCTTATTCTCTGTCGTCCTCTTCGTGATGGGGTCTAGCCTCGGTTGCCTTAACCTGGACCAGTTTGAGTTCCGGTGCAGTGATGATCAGGACTGCGTCGAGGGCACCTGCGACGCGTCGGGGGAGTGCCAGCCCGAGGCAGGGGGGAATCAGGAGGAGAATCAGGAGGAGAATCAGGAGGAGCCAGCGTGCCCTGGTGACGGAGTCTATGATGTGGTGCACGAGGTCTGCGTGCCCGCCTGTTGTGACTTTGAGTTCGAGGTGGTGACGGGGGTGCCCTTCACGGGGCCGAACCTCCATCGTATCGGCTATGGTCCCGATGGCCCGGTCGTGGCGTGGTTGGACTTGCCCACCGGCTCGAACTCGATTTCCCTGATGTTGGCGCGGCGTGACGGGCCTGATTCCTGGCCCGCTGCGCAGCTCGCTTTCTGGGAGGCGCCGTATATCTTGCCCCGGCTTGCCCTGCTGGTGGAGCCCTCGGGAAAGATCCACGTGAGCGTGTCCTGGCGGGAGAATCTCCCCGCTGGGGGAGGGGTGCAGTCCACGTGGCACTACTTCCGCTACGACCCCGTGGCAGATCGGTTGGAGTACGAAGAACTCTTGGAGGAGGGTGGCCTGATCGGCACGATTCGGATGGCCCTGGACGCCGCGGGGGATGTGCACCTGGTGGGGTTCGGGGGAGGTACGGGTGCCAGCCGGGGGCAGGTGTACTACGCGATCGCCGGCGCCGACGGAGAGTTCAGCGAGGCGACCTACGGCGTAGACCGAGCGGAGAGCATCCTGGCGGGCGACTTCGCTCTGGACGGTCAGGGAGAGCCGCTCTTTACGTTCCTCTTCTCGGACGGGGAGGGGGACTTCGACCTCTTCACGGGGCGGATCGACGGGGATAGTATCGCCACGACATCGGTCTGGGGCGCCCTTTACCAGTGGCCGCATCGGCTGGTGATCGACGCGGAGGGGCGGGAGTCAATCCTGGCCCAGGCGCAGCCGAACGCCGTGGATCCTGATCGGGTGCTAGTGATTGACCGGCCTGAGGGGAGCTGGGGGGCCGATACGATCCTGGAGGAGAAGGGCATCGACACGGCGCAGCTCCTCGTGCAGTCCACGGGGCGTCGCGTCGTGGTCTTCGCGTACAGCCCCTTAGATGACTTCCTGGACCGCCGGATGGGGATCCATCGGTGGAATGGCGAGGCCTACGAGACGATCACTACCGAGGGCGATGGCCAGTTGATGTACGTGGACGCCGTGCTGGACGAAGACGATCGGGTGCATGTCCTCTACTACCAACAAGAGGATCGAGTGCTGAGGTACCTGACGCCGGAGCTGGATTGAGGGAAGCAGCGCTGAAGGTGCGGGGGTTGACCTGGACGCCGCCGGGGGATGAGGAGCCCCTGTGGGCTGACGGATCCGAGGGGCGGGCGGCCCTGTGGGTCACGCACAGCGCCGAGCAGCGGGCGCGTGTGGGCGGACGAACGCTGGAGCTGGGCGCTATCGCCCGGCTGAGGAGCTAGCTTGGAGATCATCGAGCCGGGGTGCCCCCGGCCAACGCCGTGGCCTACCAGATCTTGATCATGTTCATGATCGCGGCGGCCACGGCGTTAGGGGTGATCGTGCTCTGCCTGATGGCGTTTCGAGTGATCGCCGACCCCATGGAGCGGGTGCGGTGGGAGGTGATCAGCGTTCAGGACCGGTGACCTCGCCGCAGCGCGATGAGGCCCAGGAGGAGGAGGAGGCTGAGGCCCGTGGGGCTGGAGCCGCCCGTGGAGGAGCAGCCGCGGCGGGGCGCGTCGTCGTCGTCCTCGTCGTCGCGGTGATAGTAGGGATCTTCTCCCGGCGGGGGCGCGATGTTCTCGGAGCAGCCTTCGACGGCGTCCCAGTCGACGTCGCCGAGGTTCACGTACGACTCGGTGTTATCGCTGGTGACGCATTTGTCGGGGAAGCAGACCTCGACGACGTCCCCTTCGACGCCGTTGAAGCCGATGCCGCGCACGGCGATGCACTCGGCGTTGGGGATGTAGACGCGGAAGAGGTCGTCGAGATCTTCGCCGCGGGCGAGGACGGGGACGGGGCCCTGGCCTTCGGTGCGCTGAAAGAGCATCTCGTAGTAGTGGGGGGCGGGCTGCAGGGGCTCCACCTGCATGAACTGCATGGCGTTGGCGGAGTAGCAGGTGTCGCCTGAGGGGACCGTCAGGGTGTGGCGGTACCATTCGAAGTCCACGGGGCCGGGGTCGGGGCCGGGGTCCAGGGTCTGGTCGACGGCGAAGCTGAGGAAGAAGTCGTCGGAGTATTGCGAGTCGTCGTAGGTGATCTGGAGCTCGTAGGCGCCGTCGATGAGGGCGCCCTCGGGGCGGAGAATGTAGACGTTGGAGAAGAGGCCATGCCTGCCGGCGAGCTCGAGATCGGCGACGACCTCGTCGCCCTCGTGGAGGAGGGTCACCTCTCGGGCGTTGTCGAAGGGTTCGCCTTCAATAGCCACCAGGATGGGCGTCTCGGGGAGGATGGACTCGCCGGCGCTCGGCAGGCTCCAGATGACGGACTCCGGGCCCAGGGAGCAGGCGTCAGCTTCCGTGGGGGCGAGGAGAAGGGAGAGGGCGACGAGGGGCAGGGAGGTGAGGAGGAGGCGCATGATGGAGTCCTTTGAGTTGGCGTCCCCTCAGGCGGACGCAGGTGGGGGCAGGGTGGGTTGAGGTGAGGCCTTAGCTTCGGCGGCGGAGGATGGCGAGGCCGACGAGGAGGAGGGCCAGGGCGAAGGAGCTGGAGTTGGAGCCCGTGGAGGAGCAGCCGCCGGAGGCTTCTTCTTCCTCTTCGCCGTTCTCTTCTTCTTCGCCGTTCTCTTCTTCTTCGCCGTTCTCTTCTTCTTCGCCGTTCTCTTCTTCTTCGCCGTTCTCTTCTTCTTCGCCGTTCTCTTCTTCTTCATCGCCGCAGCCGTCGACGTCATCCCAGTTTACTGAGCCGAAGTCGGCGAACTCCGTGCTGTTGTCGGTGTGGGCGCATTTATGGGGGGCGCAGTACTCCACGGAGTCTCCGGCCTCGCCGTCGAGGCCGATGGCGCGGATCTCGACGCAGTCGGCTTCGGGCACCCCATAGCTTCGCAGGGTGTTGTCGACGTCCTTGGGGAGGGCGATGTAGTAGATGGAGTCCCCGCCGTCGCGATGGAAGGCGATCTCGTAGAAGTGGGGCTCCTCGGCGAGGGGCTCGATGATGAGGTATTGGATGGCCGAAGCGGAGTAGCAGCTGTTGGCCGAAGGTTGCTCCAGAGTTTCTCGATACCAGGTGAAGGAGACGGGGCCCGGCAGGGGGCCAGGGTCGAGGGAGGGGTTGACCGAGAAGCTCGCGGCGAATTGGTTGGGGAAGTCCGGATCATCGAAGGTGATCTCCAGATCATGTTCGCCGACGCCCAGGGGCTGCTCGGGGATCACCTCGAAGATGGAGGTGAAGAGGTTGTAGGTGTAGCGGTACTCCACGTCGATGGCGAGATCGACTCCGCCGGCGGCGAGGGTGACCGTGTCGTCGGGCCCAAAGCCCCAGCCGTTGATGGCCACCAGAATGGGGGTCTCGGGGAGGATCATGTCGCCGTCGGCGGGGAGGGTCCAGGAGGTGCTGGGCAGGGGCGGCGAACAGGCGTCGGCGTCGGCGGGGGCGAGGACGAGGGCGGCGGGGATGAAGGCCGCGGCGGTCAGGGCGGCGGTGAGGCTTCTACGCATGGTGGGGCTCCAGGTGAGTCAGGTGGGCGAATTGGACAAGCAGGGTGGGAGAAAGCAAGGGCCGTGCCAGTATGACCGGTGATGAACTACGGCGCGAGAAACGTTGGTTTCTCGCGCCGTTTGGAGCTTCGCTGCGTAGCGTTACGCTCCGCCGGGCTCGAAAATCTGAGGGGGCGTGAAGGCATCATTGATGGGCTCCTGCTCCTGCTCTTGTTCCTGCTCGGGGTCCGGGATGTGGTCGTGGTATGTCGGGATGGCGAAGTCACTCTCGCGAAGCATCTGGCCGGCGGCGACGTCGTTCTGGAGGGGGAGGTCGAGGTAGTACTCCAGGTTGAACCAGAAGACCGGGTCGTAGGGAAGCTCGTAGTAGGGGATCTCGGCGGCCTCGATCATGGAGGGATCGATGGTGGAGCCGGCGGGGATGTGTTGGGAGGCTACGGCGATGAGGGCGAACTCCTCGTCGAGATCGAAGGAGCGAGAGCCCGGGGTGCCGCGGAGCTGGTCCATGAAGGGGCTGGCCAACTGGGCGAGGGCGACCAGGGAGAGCCAGCCTCTGTCGGAGAGCTCCACTTCGTAGGTGAGGAGGGACTCGCCGCGGCGGGGCGCGAGCTGGGCGGAGAAGCCCTCGAGGAGGTGGTGACCGTAGAGGGCGACCAGGGCCTCAGGGAGGGAGGTGGAGTCCACGTCGTCGAGGATGGGCTGGAGGTCATCGCGGGCGGAGGCGAAGAAGTCTGCGAGGGCCTCGTCGATGGCGTCGAGGATCTCCGGGGCGCCGCTGAAGGTCGCCGTGAGGAAGGGCCCCACGCTCAGGAGGAGGCCATCGGGCATGGGCAGCTCGCCGGTGGGCACGGGGGGGAGGTCTTCGACGAAGATGGCGAAGAGGGTGGAGGGGGAGCGGTCTTCGACCTCGGCGATCAGACTGCGGAGGCGCTCGTCGGCGCTCGCTGAGAGGCCGCCGGCTTCAGCGAAGGCGGCGGGGCTGAGGCTCAGGGCCACGCC
>SKON01000204.1 GCA_007120035.1 Myxococcales bacterium | reverse complement strand
TGGGGTGTTCCACCAGGCCCCGAGGCCGGCGGCGTAGAGGAGGGTGGTGAAGAGATCCGAGGGCTCCACGGTGCCGCGGCCATGGGCCGCGGTGTCGAAGACGAGCTGTTCGCCGAGGACGGTGGCGCCGTCGACGAAGACTGCTCCCCAGACGTCGCCGATGCCCAGGAGGTTCGTGAGGAGCCGGAATCGGGGCTCCACGGATGCCTCGGCCTGGGTAAGGCCGCCCACGGGGACGGCCTCGTCGCCGGAGGGGGTGTAGAGGGAGAGCCGGCGGCGGCCAAAGCCCCGCATGCCGTCGGTGCCGCCGGAGTAGAGGCGGCTCTGGACGGGAACCCCGGTGTCGCGGCCGACGTTGTAGACGGCGCCAAGACGACTGCGGAGGGCCAGGACCGTCGGGGTGGGGAGGCGGTTCGTCGGCAGGTAGAGCTCGGCGCTGAGGAGGGGCTTCAGGAAATCGAACTCGCCACCGAGGAGGTACCGGCCGGCCTGCTGGAAGGTCACACCCACGTAGTAGCCGCTGCGAGGGTTGAGGACGTCGCTGCGGGTGTCCCAGGCCAGGGTCTGCTCCAGGTGTTCCAGGAGGAACTGCTCCTGAAAGTCGAGGCCCAGGGCCGTGGAGGTGGGGTTGAGCAGGGAGGGCTGGATGTTGAAGTAGGAGTAGAAGGCGACGTTGTAGCCGACGTCGGCGACGAGGTGCTGCCAGATCGGGCGGTCCACGCTGATGCGGAAGGAGGGGTTCCAGACGGAGAAGCCCTCGCGGACGTCTCGTTGGACCTGGCCGCGGAGGCGGAGATTGGTGCGGCGGTCGATGAACTGGGGCTGCTGGAAGGCGAGCTCGCTGGAGAGGATCACCCCCCGGTTGACGTCGCTGAACACGGTGGGGGCGAAGGCGTAGCCCACCATGTTCCGGTGGTCGAGGCGGCGCAGGCCTCCCAGGAAGTTTCGGGCCGACCAGTTCGCGAGGCCGCGGACGTCCTGGCGGGTGGACTCCACGGCGACACCGGCGCCGACGCGGACGCTGTACTTCTTGGCCTCCTGGAGGCGGATCACCAGGGGCACGTTGGGGTCGAGGCGAGTGCGGGCTTCGGCGCGGGATTGAGCGTCGTGGAGGATGGCAGAGACGCCGAGGGCGATGTCGTCGGCGAGCTCGTCTGGGGGAGCGGAGTCCTGGGCCTCGACGTCCTCGGGGTCAGGGACGTCGAGGGTGTCGAGGATCTCCTCGAGGCGGCGGCGCTCGGAGTCGGACTCGACGTTGAACTCGCGGGCTTCGTGGGCGGGGAGGACCGTGACGAGGCCGAAGACGCCGAGGTCGTAGAGCTCGTTCTGCGTCTCCTGGAGGAGGCTCGGGGAGTAGGGGGCGCCCTCTCGGAAAGGGAGGGCGGCGCGGACGCGGTGCTCCGGGATCTCTTCGAGGCCGAAGATGTGGGCCTCGCCGATGCGGGCCCGGGGGCCGGGGTCGGTGAAGAAGAACACGTCGGCGATGCGCTCGTCGGGGTCGACGAAGACACGGCCGGTGACGACGGCGTAGGCGTGGCCGGCCTGGCGCAGGCGATTGGAGAGCAAGGAGCGAGAGGTGAGGTAGTCCTGCTCACGAAAGATGTCGCCCTCTTCGACGGCGAGCCCCCGGAGGAGGCTGGCGGCGGCGGGGGTCTCGCCGGGGATCAGGCCCTGGACTTCGACGCGGCGAATACGGGTGGGCTCGCCCTCCTCGATGGTGACTCGGATGCGGACCGTGCCGGATTCCCGGTCCTCGATGACGGACTCGCTGACGATGGCGGCGTCGAAGAATCCCCGTTGGTGGTAGAAGGCGATGATCCGCTCCCGATCGCGGCGCCAGTGGAAGGGGTTGAAGTAGGACGGAGGGAGACCGACGATGGGCAGACGTTCGACCCGTGCGCGCCACCCGGGGTCTTCCTGGAGGGCGAGTCCGGCCCGGAGGTCTCGCTCCGAGACGTTTTCGACGCCCCGAAATTCGATCCGCTGGATGCGGAGGTCCGTGGTCCCAGGATCGGCGACCCGTTGGGTCTCAGCAGCGGCACAGCCGGTGACGATGAGCACCAGGAGGAGGAGCCCGGCACGGGTGAGCCAGCCGACGACGAGGCGATTCATGGGCAGTGGGGGCGGGCCAGGGGGAGTAGCCGGGGGTCAATCTCGTCCGAGGAAGTCCATGGGATCATCGTCGGGCTCGTCGGGCTCATCGGGGACAGGGGGGTCCTCCGGCGGATCAGGGCGGGTCGGTCGAACTGTGGGGCGGGTCGAGGGCCGGGTCGGTCGGGTAGAGGGCTGCGTGGAGGGTTGAGTCTCCGGGCGCTGAGTGGTGGTGTCGGGCTGGTCTTGTGGATCTTCGTCGGTCGCATCGCGGTCTTGTTCGCCTTCAGAGTCGCCTTCAGAGTCGCCTTCAGAGTCGTCGTCAGGCCCGTCGGCCTCGTCGTCTCCATCGTCGGGGTCGTCATCCTCGAAGGGCTCCTCGACGAGGTCGTCGGCCAAGGGATCGGGGAGGGAGTTGGCTGCGGCCAGCTCGTGAGAGTCGTCGAGGGCGATGAGCTCGGGGTCCTCTCCACCGAGGTCGGGATCATCGTCACGGGTCAGGAGGAAGCCAAGTAAGATCGCCGCAGCGATGGCGACGACCCCGACGGCGACGCCGATAAAGGTCAGCGCCGAGATAGACCGGCCCAGGCCTGCCTCCTGGCGGAGCTGGGCCGTGGATTGCTCCAGGACGGCCGGCTGAGTCGCTGTATCGGTATCAGCGAGCAGCGGGGCCGGGGAGTGGAGGGCGGTCATATTCGTGGGGGTCTGGCCGCCGGCGAGTGCTTCCAAGGCGGCTCGGACGTCGGAGGCCGTGGCGAAGCGGTCGTCCTTTTCCTTGGCGAGGAGCTGCATCACCACGGCTTCGAGGTGAGGATCGACGGGCCGCTCCGAGGTCTCGGACAGGGGTTGTACTTCGTTGACCACGTGGGCCATCAGGATGGCCATGGGGGTCTCGGCGGAGAACGGAGGCCGACCGCCGAGGAGCTCGTAGAGGATGCAGCCGAGGCTGTAGAGGTCGCTGCGGCCGTCGATGGCGTGGCCCTGACACTGCTCGGGGCTCATGTAGTCGGGGGTGCCGAAGACCTGTCCTGTGCGGGTCATCTGGCTGTCGGCGCCCATGATCTTGGCGATGCCGAAGTCCAGGACCTTCACGAAGACGCCGCCGCCGGGCATGTCCTGAAGGAAGATGTTATCGGGCTTGAGGTCCCGATGGACGATCCGGGCCTGATGGGCGGCGGAGAGGGCTGAAGAGATCTGGATGCCGATCTGCAAGACCTCGTCGACGGAGATGCCTCCCTTCTTGATGCGTTCTTTGAGGGTCTGACCCTTGAGGAACTCCATGGCCAGGTAGAGGGTGCCGTCGTCGTCCTGACCAAAGTCGTGGATGGTCACGCAGTGGGGGTGGTTGACGGTGGTGGCGACCCGGGCTTCCTGGAAGAAGCGGTCGACGAACTCGTCGGTCTCCACGAGATCGCTGCGGAGGACCTTGATGGCGACCTCACGGTCGACGCTGCGCTGTTCGCCGCGGTAGACGGAGCCCATGCCGCCGCGGCCGATCCGCTCCTGGACGATCCACCGGCCGTCGAGGACGCGGCCGATCATGGGATCCGTGGAGTCCGAGTCGGATCGGGCGGCCCGGAGCTTCATCCCGTCGTGTGGACAGTAGACCACGTCGTCGGGGAACTCGCGTTGGCATGTGGGGCAGACTTTTTCCATCTAGGGGAAGCTCGTTCCTGGGGGACCCCCGGGAGTGGCGAGGATCAGATTCGAATCAGAGGTGTTCGATTCAGAGGCGTTCGATGGTGGTGGAAGGCCGATCGTCGAGGAGGAGGGGCACGTCTGCGGGGGAGGTGGTCTCCTCTTCTTCTTCCTCCTCCTCGGGCTCGCGGTTCACCCGGGTGTTCCGGGTCGGCCGGGAGGTGGCGACAGGGCGACGGACCCGCTCCAACTCGAAGGAGAATTCCTGGAGATCGCCGGGGGTGGGGGCGACCTCGACGTCGATCTCTTTGTCCTGGTGGTCCGGGGATCGGAGGGTGTAGCGCATGGGTCCGATCTCGTGGATGGGCATCGAGACGTTGTAGGGTGTGGTGCCGATGGTCTCGGAGCCGTCCAAGATCGACGCGCCGGTGGGGTCGCTGAGGATACGGATGTGGACGGTGTCGTTGATCGAGACCTCGGGGAGCGGCTCCGGATCGTCGGAGGACTCGGGGGGCTGCTCGTTTTCATCGGCGGCCAGTGGCTCGGCCCAGGCGAGGAGATCTCCGTCGTCGTCGTCGGAGGGGTTAAAGATCGCCATGAGGGCGAGGGTGATCACAAGGAGCGCGACGAGGGACACCACCAGGATCAGGGGGCGATTGCTGGAGCTGGTCTCAGCAGGTGGGGAGGCGGCGGGAGCTGTCTTCGCTCCGGGGCGCATCGCCGGGGTGATGGGCTCGCGCCCGGGGACCAGGGTGCCGGGAGGGCTGCTCTGGGCCGGGATGTAGGGGATGGCCTGCCCGGTCTCGTGGGCCTGCAGGGCCTCTTCGAGCTCCCGGCGGAGGTGGTCTGTGGTCTGGGGGCGCTCCACGGGGCTCTTCGCCATGGCTCGTCGGACCACGTGCTCCAGGGCGGGGGGGATGGCGCTGAGCTGCTCCGGGGTGAGCCGTTCGGCGAAGGCCGGAGGCGCGTCCTGGGCGTGGCTGATCATCAGGGCTGTGGTGCTGGAGCCCTGGAAGGGGGGGGCACCGCAGAGCATCTCGAAGATGATACAGCCCAGGCTGTAGATATCGCTGCGGTGGTCGACCTCTTCGGAGAGGATCTGCTCGGGCGACATGTACCGGGGGGTGCCGACGATCCGGCCGTCGCCGGTGAGCTGAACGTCGTCCTCGCCACTGATGGCCTTGGCGATGCCAAAGTCCAAGACCTTGACCACGTCGGGGTCGCCGTCGACGGTGATGAGGATCACGTTGTCGGGCTTGACGTCGCGGTGGACGATGCCCATGCCGTGGGCTTCACCGAGAGACCGGCAGATCTGGGAGGCGATGTGGACCACCCGCTCGGCCGCCAGGGGGCTCTCCTCCTTGATCACGTCCGTGAGGGTGAGCCCCTCGAGCATCTCCATGGTGAGGAAGAGGAATCCGTCGTCGGTCCGCCCGTAGTCGAAGACGGTGACCGTGTTCGGGTGGCGGAGCTGGCTGACCGTCAGGGCCTCCCGCTCAAAGCGAGCGGCCATCACGGGATCGTGGGAGGGGATGTACTTCAGGGCGATGTGGCGGTTCATGTTCTGCTGGATCGCCTCGTAGACGGCGCCCATCCCGCCGAAGCCCATCAGGCGGGTGATCTCGTAGCGGTCGGCTACAGTCTGCCCGACGAGCTGTTCGTAGAGTTGGCGTCGTTGTTGGCGAGTTGTGCTCATGAACGGAGGTCCATCGCGGGGGCTAGAAGTCGAGGTGGACGCCGAGACCGGCGCTTTCTTGGCCCACCCAGGGGAGCATCACCCGAGCGGTGTCGCCGTCGTCAGAACCAGCGGTGACGAGGAGAAAAATCCCGACCCCCGTGGCGACGGCGCCGCCGACGAAGAGGCCGTCGGCGATAAACCCTCGGGTTCGTGCGGAGTTACGAGCCGCCAGGCGGTCGTCATAGGGCATGGACATGTCGGAGATCTGCGATGCCTGGTTGCGAGCGGAGAGGCCAGCGATGGCGCCGCCGGCGATCATCGCGACCCCGAGGCCGGTGACGGCGAACCCGGGAACGCGGTTGGGCCCCGGCTCGGGAGGCGGAGGCGGTAGCTCTTCGGTGGAGTCGTCGTCATCGTCGGGATCTTCGCCGCGAGCCGTGGCTTCTTTGATCTCTCGAAGGGATCGGACCCGCTCCATGGCGTGCTCTCTGGCCTCACTCTCGATATCGGGGGAGGTGATGAACCGCTCGAAATAGGTGATGGCTTCGTCCCACTCCTCGAGCTGCTCATAGCATCGGCCGATATTGTAGAGGAGGTTTGGCACGGCCTGGAGCTCGTAGGCGGCTTCGAAGCGCTCAATGGCGGTCGGAAAGTCACCGGCCCGGAAGGCTTCAGCGCCCTGGGAGGAGAGCTCTTCGACCTGACGGGTGGCGTCGTCGGCCCAGGAGGTGGAGGTCTGTGGGCCTACCATTCCGAAGGCGACCACGAAGGCCGTGAGGGCAAGCAGGTGTCTCATCGCCGACATCTCGATTGAAGGAGGGTGGTAAAGTGATCCAACGGCTGCGTGATCATAGCGCCTCGCCGGGGGCGCGTCTAGTTCGGGTGGCGGTGCAGAGCGCGGTTCCGAAACGTCGGGATAGCTGATGAGGTTCGATGTGCGGTCGGTGGCGCCGCCCGGGCGCTCAACGAAGCCTCCCCCGGGAGCCCGTACGTGAGCGAATGGTTCGTGGGGGTGCGCAGTGCTGGCGTCGAGTTTGGGCGTGAGAACGGGTGATTTGCGAGGGAGGGAGGAGCACCGGAGCCCTGCCGCCTCCGGCGCAGGTTTTCGCCGAGTGTGCAAGTGAGCGGTGGAGGTGGAGCCGACCTCGAAGGTGGCGGCTCTCGGCGTGAGAACCGGCGGTGTGGGTATGTGGTGGGGAGGACACCTGCGCCAGAGGCGGCAGGGCTCCGGAGGCAGGCTCGAGTCGAAGGTGGCGGCTCTCGGCGTGAGAACGGGTGGTTTGCGAGGGAACACACACCCGTCGCGACGAGGCCCGAGCCCGGGAGCTCGGGATCCGGGGCGTACCGTTCTTCCTCTTCAACGAAGCCCACGGCGTCTCCGGCGCCCAGCCCTCCGACCTCTTCGCTCGAGTCCTCGCCGAGCTACAGAGCACCGCCAACCATCCGGGGACGAGCGATGGCCCGGGATGTGATGACCAGGGCTGCGAGCCTCCCAGAACGGCAGCCCTGAATTAGTATTCTAGATTCATGGAGAGAGTGGAGGGGCGTCGTTCAGGAGCCGGAAGTCCTGCACTACCTGCCACGCTGTCGCGAACGAGCACCCGGCGCGGCGAGCGGCCTCGGCCACGCTCAGATCGGGCTCCCCCTGGAGCACCGTCCAGACGTCGGCGCGCCAGGTCGGCCCCATGAGCACACGGTTCCGGTAGCCGGCGTGCCGACCCACGAGGACCTCTGGCGAGAGCACATCAGAGTCGCGGTCACGAAGAGTCCCAGCAGGTACCCGAAGAGAAGAGTCGGCGAAGCGCTCGTCTTCGCCACGACGAGTGATCTGGAAGTCGGTCCCGACCGAGAGGAGATCGAGAGGCGCCCCCTCATGGAGCTTCGTGAGCCGAGTGAAGCGTCGGTCCTTCGAAAGCCACTGCCC
>SKON01000151.1 GCA_007120035.1 Myxococcales bacterium | reverse complement strand
TTTGTCTTTTTTTGGTGTCGACATAGGTGACGGATAGGTGTGCCATGTCGGAGAACAAAGGAAGAAATACGGAGTTGATGATCGAGGTCCTTAAGGGGATTTCGGAGAACGGGCAGAAGGCAGAAGAGACACTTAGTAAGTATCACCCCGCGGACCTCGCCGATGGTCTAGAGGCCGCCGAGGCCGCCGATCGTGTGGCGCTGATCCGTGGAATGGGAGGGGATCACCTGGCCAGTCTGCTGCCCTATGTGGGGAAGGCTGTGGCCGAAGAGGTGGTCCGGGTCCTGACGGACGCCGAGCTGGCCGAGGTGGTGGAGGAGCTCGCCGCCGATGACGCCGTGGATCTCTTGCAGTCGTTGTCGATCAAGCGGCGGCAGTCGGTGCTGGCGAAGAGCACGACCGGTCGGCGCGCGGTGCTGCGACCGCTACTGATGGCCGAGCCCGATTCGGCGGCCTCGGTGATGACCACGGAGTTCTTTGGTAGCCACCAAGAGGCGACGGTCGGCGAGGCCTTCGATGCGATCCGAGCGGTGGCTCAGGACGTGGAGACGCCCTATGTGATCTACGTGGTAGAGAAAGAGCGGCTGGTGGGCACAGTGTCGCTTCGAGATCTCCTCGGCGCCGAGGACAGCGACTCACTGAAGAGCCTGATGAACACCTCCCCGGTGACGGTCAAACCCGATCTGGATCGAGAGGAAGTGGCGCGAACCCTGGCGCGGTACAATTTGCTCTCCATCCCCGTCGTTGATGCCGACGGGAAGATCTTGGGCGTCGTGACCCATGACGACATCTTGGACGTGACCATCGCCGAGGCGACGGAGGACATCTTGAAGGGGGCTGGGATCTCCTTTGCTGAGGTGGAGGTGAACCGAAGCATGGCGATCCTGGACTCCGGGATCCCCCGGGTGTTGAAGCTCCGGCTGCCCTGGCTCTTTCTGGCGCTTTTGGGCGGCCTGATGGCCGGCGGGGTGATCGAGGTGTTCGAAGACACCCTGGACGCCATCGTGGCATTGGCGTTCTTCGTCCCCGTGATCATGGACATGGGCGGAAACGTGGGGACCCAGGCGTCGACGATCTTCGTTCGAGGCCTGGCGTTGGGCCACATCGATGATAAGAACGCGTTCCGGCACTTCGGACGAGAAGGCCTGGTGGGCATGATCATCGGCCTGATCATCGGGACCATCGGCGGCGTCGGCGCCTATCTGTGGCAGGGAGCCCTTCGAGGTGAAGAGTTCGCCGGAGCCCTGGCCATCGTGGTCTTCGTAGGGCTCGTGGTGGTCTGCGTGGTCGCCTCTGTGGTGGGCTATGTGATCCCCTGGGTGATGCATAAGCTGGGGTTTGATCCGGCGGCCGCCTCGGATCCGTTGATCACCACCGTGAAGGATGTGACTGCACTGGTGATCTACTTTGGGTTAGCCTCCTGGTTGTTGTCGGAGCTGATCGCAGCGGCGTGACAGGTTGTCGAAAACAAAAGACCAAGAATTCTGAAGATAAAGAAGGTGTGATCATGAAGTGGAATACTAAGAAGAGCGTGACCCTTGCGGGTCTCTTGGCCCTGCTCCTGGTGCCCTCGACTGCCCAGGCCAACCGGCCGTTTTTGACCGACGACGGGGCGATCGCAGAAGTGGGTGAGATGGAGGTGCAGTTCTGGACGGAGCTGGTTCCCGGCAACGGGGACGGGTGGGCCGTGGCGCCTCTGGGGAATCTGGAGCTGTCTACGACGGTGACCCGGGGGGTGGAGTTTACTCTTGGGGGCGGGGTCGGGTTTGACGCCGATGGGGAGATGACGGTGATCAACCCGATGCTGGAGCTGAAGACACTGTGGTTGAGCGCCGACGGCGGCAGGCCCGGGGTAGCGTGGTCCGTCGGGGTTCATGCGCCGTTCGGGACGGGTTCCGGGGCGTCTCCGGCGACGACGGTGTACACGATGGTGCCCCTGACCTTCGAAGGAGAGGAGGTGGCCCTCCACTTAAACCTCGGGTGGGTGATGGGCTGGGAGGAGGGCTTTCAGACGGGCAATCTCTTGGCCGGAGCCGGGCTGGAGTGGGCCTTTGGCGGGGGTCCCCTGGCGGGGATCGCCGAGGTCTTCGCCGGGGATGACGGCGATGCTGCGGCTGGATTCGAGCCCCTGGGTCAGCTGGGGCTGCGGTTTGAGGCGACGGACGCTCTGACGCTGGACGCCGGGGTGATCAGCAGCTTTGAGGGAGACTGGATGGTCCAGGCCGGTCTGGTGTGGGTGTTGGAACTTTTTGGGCGTGAGACGTGAGGGGGGGCGCGGACGGGTGCCTCCCCGAACGTTCGGGCGGCGCGGGACGACCCCTCCGCCCTACGGGCACCTCCCCGCAGGCGGGGAGGGGGCCACGGGCTTCGCTGTTTCGCTGGGGTTCGCGGTGGGGTGGGCGTCCGGGCGGCGCGGGACGACCCCCGGCGCTGGGGTTCGCGGCGGGTCATTTCCGAGCATAGTACAGGGCTCCCACGGTCTACCCCGGGACAAGCCCCAGGGCTATAAGTAGTGGGGCTCCACAGGGGCCAAGGCCCCGTTCCGCCGGGGGCATTGGAACAACTCGACAAACCGTTGACGGGTCGCCGACTCAACGGATACACCCGTGGCTTCGAACCTACCACGATCGCCCTTTCCCGGTTCGCGAGAATCTTCGAAACATCCCGGCGGAGCGGCCCCTTGGGGCCTGCGTAGCCCCGCTACTTTATAGCCCCCGGGATTTTCCGGGGGTGGACCGTGGGGGCCCTGAACTCGGTGGGGAAATGATCCGTCGCCAACCCGGACGCTACGAACGATGCCGCTGGGGTTCGCGGTGGGGCGTAGGTTCGCGGTGGGCGTCAGAGCCGGAGGCCCTGGCGAGTGATGCGGACCCGGGTGGGGTCGTCGGTGGGGTGGACAGCCAGGGGGGTGAGGGAGTCGCCGGTGCAGGGGCCGGAGACGCAGTGGCCGTCGTCGGGGAGGAACCGGGCGCCGTGGGTGGCGCAGACCAGGGTGTCTGAGGCCCGGTCGTAGAGGTGGTCTCCGTGTTCGTCTAAGGGGGTGCTCCAGTGGGGGCAGCGGTTCTCGAAGGCGCGGAGGGTGTCGCCGTGGCGGAGGAGGAAGGCCCGGTGGGGGCGGCCGAGCTCGTCGGTGAAGGTGAAGTGGAGGACGGCGCCGTGGGTGGTGAGGTCCGTGATGTCGACCGTGGCCAGAGGGGTGGACATCGATCAGCCCGTGGGGTCGGCGGCGGCGATGCGGCGGCCCAGAGCCAGCGCCTGGGCCATGATGGTGACCTGGGGGTTGGCGCCCATGGCGGACGGAAAGAGGGAGGAGTCGACGACGTAGAGGCCGGGGTGGTCGTAGGTGCGGCCGTCCGTGGGGCGGACCACCGCCCGGTGGCGGTTGTCGCCGATGCGGCAGGCCCCCATGGGGTGGCTCGCGTAGAGGCTGAAGTCCTTGGGGTTGGTGCGGCGGCGGATCAGGTCGTTGGCCCGGTTGACGCTGCGGAAGAAGGTGGTGCCCCGGAGCATGGGCATGATGCGTCGGGAGCCGGCGGCGTGGAACATCTCGACCAGGGTGTAGAGGCCCATCTGGAGCTTGGCGATGTCCGACCGGTTGATGTGGTAGGTGATGCGGGCGGTGTGGTCCGGCCCGGGGCGGATCCGTCCCGAGGAGGAGTCGCGGATCAACAATCCGCTGCCGGCCAGGTGCCGGATGTTGCGGAGGAATTCGCCGGGGTCCGTGCGGCCGACCCGGCCGATCTGAGAGAGGAAGATGTCCGGGGAGGCCGAGAAGGTCTCCAGGAGGATCTCGGGGTCGTCGGGGTGGTAGGCGTAGTACCCCTGGGTGGCGCCGGACCAGATGCGGATGTCTTCATCGAACATGGCGACCACCCCACAGGTCGGGTGGACATGAAGATTCTTGCCGACCTCGCCGGAGGAGTTCGCCAGATCCTGGGCCAGGAGGAGCAAGGGGGTGTTGATGGCGCCGGCGGCGAGGATCACGCGATCGGCGTGGAGGGTGAGGTGGGCGATGGGGTCGCGGGACTCGGGGTCGCGCATCACGGCGCGGACCCCGGTGGCCCGGCTCCCTTCGAGGAGGATCTCCTCGACTCGGGAGTCGGCGAAGAGGCGGCCGCCGGCCCGGAGCATCCGGGGTAGCCAGGTGAGATCGGCGGTGGCCTTGCCGCCGGCGGGGCAGCCCGTCTGGCAGGTGCCGCAGCCCACACACCCGGGGGCGTTGCGGGGCATGAAGTCGGCCTGCAGGCCGATAGCTCGGAAGCCGTCGCGGGCGACCAGAGAGTTTTCGCCGGCGATGTCCGCCGGGGTGGGGGCCACGTCGATGGCCTCTTCGACTTCTTGAAAGAGGGCCTCTCGGTGGTCGGGGTGGAAGTAGTCCAGACCCCAGTCCTGGACCCACTCGTCGAGGACGAACTCGGGGGCCCGAAAGCAGATGGCGGAGTTGACCAGGGTGCCGCCGCCGACGCCCCGACCGGAGGCCACGGGGATGAAGGCGTTGCCCGACATCACCCGGGTGGCCTGCTCTTGCATCAGGTGTTCGGCGGCCCAGGATTGGCGGCGCTTGAACTCGTGGTGTTGCCAGAACCGGCCGTCTTCGACGACGGCGACGTCGAGGCCGGCCTGGGCCAGGACCATGCCGACGACCAGCCCGGAGGGCCCGGCGCCGACGATCACGGCGTCGAGGTGGACCGTGTGGTCTCCCGGGGGGTGGGTATCGGCGGTGTGCAACAGGCCGCCGAGGTGTTCGGCGGCGGAGTAGTCCAGGACGGTCATCGCCAGCCTCCGCACTCGTAGTCGATGCCGGCGGCCCGGATCACCCGGGGGGATTCGCAGTACCCCATGGAGAGGATGATCTTCAGGGCGCCGAAGGCTTCCTGGCGAGCCGTGAGGCGAGAGGAGTCCCACCGGGCCAGGATCTCGACCCGCTCCGGTCGGTTGCGGCGATGGAAGGGGACGAATCGAGCACCTACGGGGAGGGCCATCTCGTCGATGGCGTGGAGGAGGAGGCGCAAGAGGTTGGATTTGGACTCCGGGATGGCAGCCAGATATCTGTCGAGGACGTCGACGACGGCCACGTCGTTGCCGTTGGGCATGCCCAGGGAGTCCCCGGGGAAGATGGCGTCGACGATAGCCTCGGCGATGAGGTTCTCTCGAGTGCTTAAGATTCGCCGCTCCGGGGCCGGGGATTGATCCCACCACACGCCCAGGACCCGGTAGGTGGCGGAGCCGGCGGCGATGCCGAGAGTCGAGAGCCCGCCGAGGATAAGGAAACGTCGTCGGTTCATGTTCGTGGGTCCGGGTCGAATCGCTTTACGCGGGGACCTCGGTGGCCATCTTAAGAAGAACGGGAAAGCATACATAGGCCTTCAACCGCGAGAGACCATCATGATTAGCCCTCGATGGCTTGTCCAGTCCAGCGCCGCCGGAGTGGTGGTGTGCGCCTTTATGGCGGTGCCCTTCTTCGTGGCGACACCGGAGCCGGTGGTCGCCTCGCCGGGGACGCTCACCGAGCCCCCTCGGGCGGTGACCGGGGAGACCGTGGTGAAGGTGCGCCACCACCAGAGCAAGGAGATCAAGCCTTCGGAGCGCCAGACCCACCTGGATAAGCGCAACGCCCGGGCCAAGGAGGTGCGGACCCATCTCTACGAGCTCTACGAAGGACCGAAGTGTCCCACCGCCGTCAAGGGCCAGGAACCCGAGGCCCTGCAGGAAGCCCGCAAGGCCGTGGAGAAGGGCTACTACCGGGCGCTGAACCCCTGAGCTGGCCGGGTGCTAGTCCTGGAACGGCGGGGGCGGTCCGGGCTCCAGGGGATGTTGACGGATCACGTCATCGATCTCCTGGAAGGCCGGCGAGGTGTCCGACCAGGCCACGATCCCCACTCGCCAGAGGTCGTCCTCCAGATCGACCCGGCGAGCCCGGCGGTCGTAGACCAGTTCGCCGTGGAAGAAGACGCTCACCGAGGCCTCCGAGGGGCCGAGGCCGAAGTCGTGTTTGTAGTACACCCCGAGGTCGTAGTTCTGCCCCGACACCGGACCGGTGTGGGAGAGGAGCTCAGGGTATTCGCCCCACCAGTCGGTGTTCTCCATGCGGGCGAGGCCGCCATCCCAGCTCTGCTCTGGCTGATCGGCCCATACGGCCCATTGCTCGGAGCCCCAGGTGCCTGAGGGATGCACGTAGTGGATCTCCATGTCGTTGCCTTCCCCGGGTTCGGGCTCGGGAAGAAGGATGCTGTTCCAGATCAGCTGGACGAAGATCTCCTGGTCTGGATCGGGGGCGACGTGAACGTCGAGCAGCGCCGGTTCGCAGGTGCTGATCCCGTCGCTGTTCACGGCCACCAGCTCGACCCGAAAGAAGCCGGTCACGTCGAACTGGATGGAGGTCTCCAGGGAGTTGGGATCCGGTGAAAAGTGGGCGTAGGCCCGGAAGGGGCGAGTGATCAGGGACCACAGGTAATCCAGGTTCTCCGGTCCGTCGTCGACGGCGACGGCCTGAAGGTCCACTTGGGTGAGGGGTTCGACGGTGACCATCGACGAGGTGTCCAGGGCGGTCCCGTCGATGGACGCGGCGATCTCCACGGGGGGACAATCCACGGCGGCGGCCTGGCCGGTGATAGGGATGAACACCTCATTGTGGCGGTGATCATTGGTGAAGAGCCGGAGCGTGGCGGTGTGGGGCCCCGGGTCGGTGGGGTCGTAGTGGACCGCGAAGTCCGTCATGTCCAGGAGGGGCAAGACGTAGGGCTCATCGTCGAGATCGGAGAGGGGACCAAGGGAGAGGGTGAAGGCGTCGTCGGCGTCGATGAGCTCGATCTCGAAGATCTGAAGGGGGGCCGCCAGGGAACAGTTCTCGATGGTCACCGCCCGAGAGGAGCGTTGATTCAGGGAGGTGGTCCCGAAGTCGAGCCCCTCATCGTGGGAGATCTGGGCGCACCCGCGAGCGTCGTTTCCGTGGAGCGTGATCCGATGAACGGAGCGCGACGGGTCGTTGCTTTAAATTTCGACCTCCCCGGGGAAGAAGCCTTCGCCGGGGGGATCGAAGGTGATCCGCAGGTAGAGGGGATCGCCGTCGGGAGACAAGACGGTGGGGGAGAAAGACGCGGTGTCCGACGAAGGATCAGCCTGGGGAGAGGAGGGGAAGGAGATGGAGTAGGCTTCGCCATCGACCTGGATCTGGTCGATCTCCAGATCCGCTGTGCCGCTGTTGCGGATCAGGATCACCTGGGACTCCGGAGAGCCCGGCAGGGTTCGGATGAAGTAGACGTTAGAGGTGGTGTTCAGCGAAGGAGTACAGGCGGACTCGCCGATCTGACATTCGTCCTGATTCGGATCCTGATTGGGCTCGCCGATGTTGAACTCCGAGGCGTCCTGGCAGATCCCCTCGACGCAGAGTTGCTCGGAGTCGCAGTCTTCGGAGGTGCGACAGCGGACTTCGGGATCGCCGCAGGCCGACAGGAAGATGGCGACAGCAGCGACCAGCGCCGCCACCGACACGGGTCGTAGCAAGGAAGTCAAAGCACTCATCTCCAGACCGATTCTCTGAGAGTCAGTTGCCGATACAGACACCGTTGCCGCAGAGGTTGGTGCAGCAGTCGCTGGGTGCGTCGCAGGCGACACCGACGGGATAGCAGTCGCGGTCGCAGAACCCTTGGTCATTGCAGATGAAGGGCTCGCAGCAGTCGTCCGTCGTCTGGCAGGGCGCCATGTAGATGCTGCAATCGGGGCAGTTGTCGTCGATGACTCCCGTGCAGCTGTTGTCCGTTCCGTCGCAGATCTCGTAGCTGCAGATGTCACAGGGGTAAGGCTCTCCACAGGTCTCGTAGTAGAGGTCGCAGAGGAGGCCGCTGGGCTGCTCGGGGATACACTCCGGGGTGCAGCCCATCTCCACTTCCAGGGTGAGCTCATCGCTGGCCACGCTCTGGAGGTAGTCGCAGGCGGACTGCGAGAGGGTGAGCAGACCGGTTCCGGTGTCAAAGGTGTAGTCATCGCGGTGGAGATAATCGCCGTCGACCTTGATCCAGAGTTGATTGGGATCGGCGTCGGGGTGAGTGGTATCGACGGTGAAGGAGCAACCGACCAAGAGGTCGGCGACCTCCTGGATCGCGTCGGCCAGTGATTGGGCATCATCGGCGAGGAAGTAGTCGCCGGTGCCGCCGGCCTGGGCGAATTGTTGCATCGTGGAGGTGGCGTGGGCGAAGCCGACGACGAAGGTCGGGATCCCCGCGGCGTAGAGGTCTTGCAGGACGTTGATCACGTTCTGCACGTCCTGGGAGTTGTTACCGCTATCGCAGTTGGGCTCCCCGTCGGTGACGAGGAGGATAGCTTTGGTGCGCAGGTCGTCGTGGGGATCGCTGGGGTCATCGAGACGGTTGTTGTTCAGGATATCGAGGAGCGCCGCTCGCGTAGGAGTTCCGCCGGTGGGACTGAGGCTCTGGTAGGAAGCCAGAATCTCGGAGGCGGAGTAGTCTCCGATGTTGGTGATATGAGCGATGCCACAGGTGGCGCTGGCCGTGGGGAAGGTGCCCATACCATACCGGATATCGCCAGCGAGCTGGGTGAAGACCTGATTCAGGCCCTGCAAGGCGATATCCCAACGGCTGGTGCCGGCAGGGGGGTTGAAGTTCGTGCCGGAGATAGACCAGCCCATGGAGCCCGAGATATCGAGGCTCATGTAGATATTGGGCTGGAGCCGCTGGAACTCGGTGATTTGGTTCTCGCAGATCGGGATGTTGTTGGGGACCGGGGCGCAGGCGTTGCCCATGACGATGCCTCGATCGTCGACGGGGTTGCCGGGGGCGGCGGTCTGATCGGGGTTGTAGTGGTTGGGGCAGTTGTCGCAGGCGTCGCCGACGCCGTCGCCGGAGGTGTCGGTCTGGTCGGGGTTGTAGAGCTCGGGGCAGTTGTCGATCACGTCGGGGACGCCGTCGCCGGAGGTGTCGGTCTCGGTGTCGTAGTAGGTGACGCCGGGGGCGCAGGCGTCGCCCATGACGATCCCCCTCTCGTCGACGGGGTTGCCGGGGCTGACGGCCTGATCGGGGTTGGCCACGTGGGGGCAGTTATCGCAGACGTCGCCGACGCCGTCGCCGGAGGTGTCGGTTTGATCCGGGTTATAGTGGAACGGGCAGTTGTCGTACTGGTTGGGGACTCCGTCGCCGGACTCGTCACCCCAGGGGTCGAGCTCATCTCGGCCGTCGTGGGGGTGGTCCGGGGGGCCGTCCTGATTCCAGGTGGGCTCCTCCTGATTGGGCTCCTGGTTGGTCTCGCCGCCATCAGGGACGCACTGACCGTCGTCGTCGAGGACCTCGCCAGCGGGACACCCGGAGCCGTTGACCGAACCCGGCGGCGGGGAGTCGGTGCAGCCCATGAACACCAGGAAGGAAGCCAAGACTACGGTAGCGAAGGAGCGATGAAGAGCAGTCATTTCTGAGACCCGATTCAGGAGCTGTCTAAGAGCACATGTACCCACTAGCCGACAGGCTACCAAAAGTTGAGTGACCATTCGAGGGAATCCGCGTAAAGAATCTCTGAGATTTCCTGAGAGTTGGTTCGATGGGGTCAGTCTGTGCCCTCAAAAGAACGAGACATCGAGCCCTGGACGACCTTGATGGGCCCGAATCCTTCGGCCTGCAGGACGCTGGCAGCGACGGTGGCCCGGGCGCCGCTGCCGCAGTAGACCAGAAGAGGGGTGTCCCTGGGGAGGTCTTCGTAGACCTCTTGGAATCGGGCGATCGGGGCATGGAGTGCGTGCGGGACGTGGCCCCGTTGGTACTCCGTGCCTGTGCGGACGTCCACGGGGGTCCACTCGCTCAACAGCTTCTGGGCGTCGGCGGGGCTGACCGCCTCGAGAGTGATCGGGCCCTGTGGGGGGAGGTCGGCGACAGGGAGATAGCCTTGGATCTTGTCGTGGCCCACTCGTGAGAGGGCCGCCGCGGCGGCGTCGGCGTCTTCCGAGGAGTCGGCGAGGAGGACGAGGTCCGTGGGCTCCGAGAGGATCCAGGCCGTCCAGGTGGCGAGCTTCGCCGTGACCGGGAGGCTCAAAGCCTTCGGGAAGTGGCCTCCGCAGAACTCCTCACGGGTTCGAAGATCGACGGGGAGGGCCCCGCTCTCCAGGAGGTCTACAAAGGCCGTCGGGGTCAGGCGGTTCGGTCGCAGCGAGGAGGATCGTTGGGGAAAGCCGTCGCGGTTCCAGACCTTCATGCGGTGAAAGTAGGTCGGAGAGTCGGGCTGGTCGGAGAGGAGCCAGGAGACGAAGCTCTCTCGGTCCGAGGTGTCGAGCCATGTCCCCCAGGGCTCCCGATGAAGCTCGGCGCCGAGGGTGGTGCAGGGGAGCTCACCCAGGGCCTTGCCGCAGGCTGAGCCGGCGCCATGACCGGGCCAGAGGGGGGCATGGGCGGGGACTCGCTCTCGGAAGGACACCAGGGTGTCAAAGAGGGTGCGGGCCGAGTCTTCCCGGGTGTCTTTGGCGATGCCTGTGGTGTCCAAGAGGTCGGGGCGCCCCAGGGCGCCGACGAAGAGGAAGTCGCCGGTGAGGGCCAGGGTCATCTGGGTGTGGCCCGGCTCGAAGACGCCGAAGGTCAAATGCTCCGGGGTGTGCCCCGGGGTGTGGATGGCTTCGAGCTGGAGGTCGCCGACGGCGAAGCGCTCCCCGTCCTGGAGGCGTGTGACCTGGAGGCTGTCGACGCCGTGGACCTGCCAGTCCGGGCCGCCCTCGGCGGAGACGATCAGGCGGGCACTTGTGGCGGCGGCCAGCTCTCGTCCGCCCGAGAGGTAGTCGGCGTGGATGTGGGTCTCGGCGACGGCGTCGATGGAGAGGCCCCGCTCGGCGGCCCGATCGAAGTAGATCTGGAGATCCCGGCGGGGATCGACGATCACCGCCTGGCCGGTACGGGAGCAGGCGACCAGGAAGGACGCGTGGGCCAGGTCGCGGTCGTAGAAGCGCTCGAAGATCATGGGGATGCCTCGTCGTCGGTGTCCGAAGTGTGGGCGGACTACGTGGCGAGGATAATCACGGATTCGCTGATTCCCAGATCACTCTTCCCAGATCAGTCTTCCCAGATCAGCCTCGGGCGGCCCTCGTCGGCGTCCATCACCCAGGTGCCGGCGAAGTCCCAACCAGAGAAGGATGATTGATCGGAGAACTCGTCGGCCGACAGGGGCGCTCCGGCGTCGGCCGGGCCCGGCCATCCCGAGGTGTCGGAGTTCCAGTAGGAGTTGTCGACGTTGTCGTCGGTTCGGCCGGCCAGAGGGCCGACGTCGCTGCTGAAGCCGGCCACGGTTCCCGTGGAGTAGCATTCGTCGACGCTCGAGCTGCCGGAGACGTATCCCACGAGGCCACCGACTCGCTCGTTGCCCACGACGTCACCGAGGCTGTAGGAGCGGTGGACGACGGCGCTTCCCTGGGCGCCGCCGACGAGGCCGCCGACCCGGTTGTGGCTGGGAGCGTTGACGTTGCCCGTGGCGAAGGCGTCGGTGACGATGCACTCCGAGAGGCGGCCCACCAGGCCCCCGACCTTTTCCTCACCGGCGGAGACGGATCCCGTGGCGTAGGAGCGTTCGATCTCACACCCTGAGCCCCCGTGGGAGAAGCCGACGAGGCCGCCGACCCGCTTGCCCGAAGCGCTGACGTTGCCCGTGGCCCAGGAGTCGCGGATGAAGCCCTCGTTTTCGCCGACCAGGCCGCCGGTGTTCTCGTTGGTGGAGGTGATATTGCCGCGGGCGTGGCTGAACTCGATCAGGGCTTGTGATGCGTTGGAGCCGGCCAGGCCGCCGACGGAGTTGGAGTGGCCGATGACGGACGCCGTGGACGAGGAGGAAGAGATCGTCGCTTCTTCCGCGTTCAGGCCGACGAGGCCCCCGAGGTCTTCGTTGGTGCTCTCCATGACGCCCGAGGTCCAGCTGTGGTGGATCTCGCCCTCGTTGCGGGCGACCAGGCCGCCGGCCCGGTTGTTAAAGGCATTGAGGTGGACGTCGCCGGAGCTGTGGTGGATCTCCCCGGAGCCGCGGTTTCGGGCGACCAGGCCGCCGGTGTCGTTATTGCCGGAGACCGTACCGTGGACATGGCTGTGCGTGATGGTGCCGAAGTTCTGAGACACCAGGATCGCCGTTCGATCACTTCCATGGACGTCGGCGTCGGTGAGGCGGAGCCGATGGAGCACCCCGTTTTCGCCGACGTAGGCGAAGAGGGCGGTCTCGTTACCGGAGTCCATCGAGAGGTTGGAGAGGGTGAAGCCGTAACCGTCGAAATGGCCCTGGAAGGGGTTGGGGTCGGTGCCGATGGGGTCGAGGGCGTCACCGACGTCGAGGTCGGCGGCGAGGACGAAGTGGTTGCCCGCTTCGAGGAAGGTGCCCGTGAGCTCCTGGAGGTGATCGACGGAGCAGATGGTGTAGGGGTCGGTGTCGGTGCCGGAGCCGCCGCCGAAGTCGCCGGCGTGGTCGTCGGCGGTGCAGTTCAGGGCTTCGCATTGGCCGCCGGAGCAGTCCGAGAGGGTGCATTCGTTGTCGCAGGTCCCGCAATGGTCGGCGTCGTTGTCGATGTCTACGCAGGCGCCGTCGCAGAGTTGAAACCCGTCGGCACACTCGACGATGCATTCCCCAAGCTCGCATCGGGGGATGGCGTTGGGGTCGTTGGTGGTGCAGGCGTCGCCGCAGCCGCCGCAATGGGCGACATCGGAGGAGATGTCCACGCAGGTGCCGCCGCAGTCGGTGAGGCCATCTTCGCAGGAGGTGTCGATCTGGCATTGGCCGCCGAGGCAGGCGACGCCGGCGGGGCAGGCTTCGTCACAGTCGCCGCAGTGGTTGGGGTTGGTGTCGAGGTCCACGCAACCGCCACCGCAGGCGACGGTGCCGCCGGAGCAGCTGGTGACGCAGGTCCCCTGGTCGCAGAGGGTGCCGGGATCACAGGCCGCGGAGCAGGCGCCGCAGTGGAGAGCGCTGGCGGAGGTGTCCACGCATTGTCCGTCGCAGATCTCTTCCTCGGGGGCGCACTCCTCGGGGTCGACTTCGGAGGTGCAGAAGCCTTCGATACAGACCAGGTCGTCGGGACACTCCGAGGTGTCGTCGCATTCGATGGTCGTGGGGGAGCCCTCGTAGCTGCTGCAGGCAGCCACAAAGCCGAGGAGAACCAAAATGACGAGACCGCGACTCATGGTGCACTCCCTGAGGGTAACGATGACGAGGGGAGACTATCCAAAGATCGCCGCTAGAGCAAATCAACCGCCGCCAGGTGAGGTACACTCGAAGTCTGTACAAGTCTGTGGGATGGTGCAGTGCTCGTTTTCGATGCACTCGACACAGGAGTTGTTCGGACCGCAGATTTCGGCGCTTTCCTCGGTGCAGTGGTCATCGTTGAGGCATTCGACGCATTCGACGGCCTCGGTGTCGCAGACACCGTCGGTGCAGTCGTCGTCGTCGATGCAGGCGACACAGGCCTCGGCATCGGGGTCGCAGACGTCGCCGCCGGAACAGGTGTCGCAGAAGGTCTCTTCGCCGCAGGCGTTGGTGACGGTCCCACACTCCAGGCCCCCGCACTCCGGTTCGGGGCAGATGCACTCGTTGCCGGCCGTACAGATCTCATCTTCTTCGCAGTCGCTGTTCTCGATGCATTCGACGCAGACGTTGTTGTCTTCGTCGCAGACGCCACCGATGCATTCGGTTCCGCAGTCGGTGGTTTCGCCACAGGCGTTCTCGATGAGGCCACATTCGTTCGGTCCGCACTGCGGTTCGGGGCAGACGCACTCGTTAGTGCCCGAGCAGATCTCATCGTCGTCGCAGTCACCGTTGACCCGACAATCGACGCACTCGTTGTCTACACAGACCCCGTCGGGGCAGTCGTCGTCGTCGCGGCAATCGACGCATTGGTTGTTTTCACAGACCCCGTCGGGGCAGTCACCGTCGCCGCAGCAGACACCAGAGAGGGAGCTGTCGCAGGCGCACTGATTACCGAGGCAGGACTCGTGAGGAGCGCCGCATTCGGAGTTGTCGCAGCAGACGCCGGGCAGGGAGCTGTCGCAAGCACAGGAGAAGCCCTGGCAGGTCTCGTGTGTCTGAGGGCAGTCGGTGTTGTCGCAGCAGACACCGGAGAGGGTGTTGTCGCAGGCGCACTGGTTGTTGAGGCAGGATTCCTGAGGAGCGCCGCAGTCGGAGTTGTCGCAGCAGACGCCCGGGAGAGAGCTGTCGCAAGCACAGGAGAAGCCCTGGCAGGTCTCGTGTGTCTGAGGGCAGTCGGAGTTGTCGCAGCAGACGCCGGAGAGGGAGCTGTCGCAGGCGCACTGATTGCCGAGGCAGGACTCTTGAGGAGCGCCGCACTCGGCATTGCTGCAGCAGACACCGGAGAGGGAGCTATCGCACTGACAGGAGAAGCTCTGGCAGGTCTCATGCGATTGAGTGCAGTCGTTGTTGTCGCAGCAGACGCCGAAGATGGTGTTGTCGCACTGGCATTGGCCGTCGACGCAGGATTCGTGGGGCAGGCAGCTGATGCCGCAGGCACCGCAGTGGGAGTTGTTGGTGGAGGCGTCGACGCAGATCTCGTTGGGGCCGACCTGGCAGCGGGTGCTGAACTGGGAGTGGCAGACGAAGTCGCAGTCGCCGTCGACGCAGATCGGGGCGCTGTTGGCGGGGGCGGGGCAGGAGGTCTGGCAGTCGCTGCAGCCGAAGGGGTCGGTGTTCAGATCTCGGCAGATGCCGTTGCAATTCTCGAGGCCCGGGCCACACTCCAGGGTGCATTCGCCGTTGGAGCAGAGCTCGCCCTCTCCACAGGGGTCGCCGCATCCGCCGCAGTGCTCGGGGTCGTTGTCGAGGTTGCGGCAGGAGGAACCGCAGATCTCCCAGTTGTCGCCGGAGCCGCAGAAGAGCTCGCACTCGCCAGCGATGCAGACCTCGTCGTCGCTGCAGGCGTTATCACAAGCGCCGCAGTGGTCGCGGTTGGAGGAGGTCTGCTCGCAGCCGCCGGTGGACTCGCAGAACTGGGAGCCCGTGGAGCAGGTGTTCTCGCAGGTTCCGTTGTGGCAGACCTGGCCGTCGGCGCAGGGGTTGTCGCACTCGCCGCAGTGGGCCCGGGCGACGTTGACGTCGAAGCAGCCGCCGTTGCATTCGGTGGTGCCGTCGACACACTCGGCGGCGCACTGGCCTTCGCTGCAGTACTGCCCCGGTTCGCATTGGGTCTGGCAGGAGCCGCAGGCGTCGGGGTCGGCGTCGAGGTTTCGGCAGGAGCCGTCGCAGTTGATCAGGCCCGTGCCGCAGTAGGTGGAGCAGGAGCCGAGGTTGCAGACCTGGCCGGGGTCGCAGGTTGCGCCGCAGCCGCCGCAGTGATCGGGGTGGACCAGGATGTCCACGCATTCACCGTCGCAGAACTCCTGGGAGCCCGGGCACGAGGGGCCTACCTCGAGAGAGGCGTCGAGGTCGACGCAGAAGCCGTTGACGCAGGAGCCGATGGTACAATCGTCGTCGTCGTCGCAGGACAGCCCGCTGAGGTCGTTGTCGTAGTGACACCCGGTCAAGCCTCCGAGAAGGAGGGCGAGGACCGCCAGCACGGTGAGGAAGACCTGGGAGGCGCGGAAGCGGGGGGGGAGGGTATTCACGGGTTCACTCCGAGAGGAGGGCTCAGCAGGACTGGCCAGCGGGGACGCATTCGGTGGCGCAAGCGGTCTGGCCAGCGGTGCAGATGGGGCGGCACTGGCCGTTAATACAGGCTGCAGGGCCGGTGATCACAGAGGCACAGTCGTCTCCACAGCCGCCGCAGTGCATGGGATTGGTGTTGAGGTCGACGCAGATCTCGTTGCCCGCGCCGTCGTCGCAGCCGGTCTTATCCGACGAGGGGCAGGGGACTCCGCAGATGCCGGCGGCGCAGACGTCATCGCCGGAGCAGGGGTTGTTGCAGAAGCCGCAGTGGTTGATGTCGGTGTTGTAGTCGCGGCACTCCCCATCGCAGAAGTCGAGGCCTGGGGCGCACTTGGAGCGACACTCGCCACCTTCGCAGACCTCGTCGGAGTCACAGGCCTCACCGCAGGTGCCGCAGTGCTGGTGGCTGACCTGGAGGTCGACGCAGGCGCCGCCGCTGCAGTCGGTCAGGCCCTCGCGGCAGGAGGGCACGCAGCTGCCGTCGCTGCAGACCTGGCCGCTCTGGCAGACCGGACCTTCGCAGCTTCCGCAGCTGTTGGGGTCGGAGGCGGTGGCTACGCAGCTGCCGTCGCAGTTCTGGAAGCCCGGGGGGCAGAGGGGGACGCAATTGCCGGCGTGGCAGGCGACGTTCTGGCCCTCGCAGGCGTTGTCGCACTCGCCACAGTGGTCGCGGTCGTTGGTGAGGTTACGGCACTGGTCATCGCAGACGAGGTGGTCTTCTGGGCACTCCATGACGCAGGAGCCGTTGGCGCAGTATTGGTCGGAGGCGCAGGTGTTGTCGCACTCGCCACAGTGGGCGCGATCATGGCGAGGATCGACGCATTGGTCGTCGCATTCGATCTGGGCCGAGGAGCAGGCCAGGGGGACGTCGGCGGGATCGCCGGCGTCGGGGACGTCGGCGACGCAATAGCCGCCGATGCAGGCCGCGGAGCCTCGGCAGTCCGTGTCTTCTTCGCAGGCGACGCGGCTCAGCCGGCTCTCGTACATGCAACCGACCAAGAGGAGAGGTAGGAGCACTGCGACGATCCAGGCGCAGGGGATCGGGGCGAGAGGAGAGTTCATGGGGCGACCGTTGCTACCGGTTGGGATGCATGGCTTATCTGATGGGAGTGTACCCCAAGTGGCGCTCGCAGATAAAGGACCGAGGACTCTCTCAGAGGTCGCGGTTGTCGACGGGCTCTCCCTGGGGGGTACAGAATGCTGTATCGACTCCTCGGAGTTCGCCGCCGTCCTCGCCGAGCAGGGCGCGCTCCCCGGAGCCGAAGAGGCGGCAATCGTCGAGCTGGACCAGGGAGGAGTAGAAGAGTCCCGGGGGGAAGGCGTCGAACATCCACCAGAAGTCGGTCTCCAGGTCGTAGTACTGGACGAAGTCGTTGGATTGGAAGAGGACCCGGTCGCCGGGGAGGACCGTGGCGATCCGGCCCGGGGCGGGCTCCCGCTCGTAGAACTGCTGGCGGAAGAAGCTGTCCGGGTCGAAGAGGTAGCCGTAGGCCGGCTCTTCGTCGTCGCCGGGGATGTTGATCAGGAAGAAGCCTCGTTCCGGCAGGTAGGCGAACTCCGGGCGGAGGCCGATGCCCCGGACGTTGAACCCCGGCAAGGGCTCCCATTCCTCGGCGTCGATGTGGAAGACGCCCATGCGGAGGGTGTGGCCCGGAGGTCGGGGCTCCTGGTTCTCCGGCGGCGGCGGGGGGTTGTTGGTGATGCTGTCCGGCTCGGCGATGACCATCAGGACTCGATCGCCGTCGAGCATGACGCCGCCAACGGTGTCGGGCTCGTTGGTGGGGAGGCCTTCCACGGCGCTCCACTGGTTCTCCTCGGGGTCGTAGATCACGGCGTCCACGTAGGCCGGGTTGTGGGAGCCGAAGACCTCCTGGATACGGAGGACGAAGACGCGGCCGTCCTCCATGAGCATCGGTTGGAGCTCACGGACCCGGTAGGCGGGGTCCCCCCAGGTGGGCATCGCGGCCATGGTGGCCCACCGCTCCTCGTCGGGATCGAAGCGCTCCACCGAGGTCTTCCGATCGCCGCTTGGCGAGGAGCCGCCGATGATCAGCACCGATTGGTCGGCGAGCTGGATGGTGGCGAAGTCCATGCGGTCGCGGTTGAAGCAATCGACCTCTCGGACCTCCGCGGTGAGAGGGTTGAGGATCTCGCAGGAGAAGATTCGGGCACTGCTGCCGGTCTCCAACCGCTCAAAGCCACCCATCAGCAGGATCCGCTCATGGTCGATCACCACGGTCTGGTGGGAGTGGCGGTTGGAGGGGAGGGCCGGCCCGTCGTCGAACTCCTCGCACTCCCACTCCGTGATATGGCAGTAGCTGGGGAAGCTGGGGACCTCCTCCTCCTGGTTCTGGTTCTGGTTGTCCGTGCCGGCTCCATTGTCGGAGCAGGCGACACCGAGGGTGAGGAGGGCGGCGGCGGAGAGCGCGAAGGCGGGTCGAAGGCGGATCATCTCTGAGTTACTCCGGGAAGAGACCGTAGAAATCTCCCGGACTGTAGAAGACTCTGGAGGGGAGATGCAAGACATAGGTCATTCCAGCGCCGGGGAAGGACGAACGATATGGGTCGATCCTGGTCCGGTCATCGATGGGTGGTTTTTGCGCGGGACCCCCGGGGTGGAGTGGCGAAAACCGAAATGGTGACAACGGTTTGCCGGACAAGAAGGGGGGCTTCTTGGGCGGGGAGGGGGGGTGATTTTGGGGTCATTCTGGGGGAGGTTCGTCGGCGGGGAGCGGGGGGGTGGGATCGGGGCCGGCGGGGAGACCGGAGAGGGCCGGAGGTCGGGGCATCAGGGGCGTGGCGACCTGGAGGAGGGTGGTGACCTCGCGGCTGGTGTAGGTGCCTTCGACGACGGCGTAGTCTTCGTCCTGGCGGCAGGAGAGGCGTTCGACGAGGCTGGCGACGCCGAGGAGGCGAGCCATGGGGATGCCGCCGATGATCTGCTGTTGGAGGCGGGGGCAGGCGGCGACGAAGTCCCGGGCCAGGGCGGTGGTGGCGAAGCGGAGATCGATGGTGAGGTGTGGGTTGTCGGCGTCGGTGACGGAGAGACGGACCGCTTCGAACCGGGGCAGGCGGCCGACGCCGGGGGCGAAGAAGATCAGTCCGTAGGCGCTGACGAGCACCAGGGTGTCTTCCCGATCGGCGATCTCCTCGATGCGGTGGAGGCCGTCGAGGAGCTGGAAGGCCGAGGGGCCGCCGCCGGCTTCGGCGAGCTCCTGGCCGAGGGGGGAGTCGGGGTCGACGGGGCCGATGAGCTCCTCGAACCACTCCGGTCTTCCGACCAGGGCCAGGCCGCCCTCGGTGAGGAGGAGGCGTCGGGGGTCGCGGTATCGACCGGTGTCGGGGACCAGGGGGCGGACCGGGTTGTCGCCGTCGACCTCCCAGGGGATGGGGTCGAGGAATCGGCCGTCCAAGAGAGCTCGGAGCTCCTGGTTGTCGAAGCCGTGGCGGACGGCGAGGAAGGTCTCGTGGAGGTGGGTGGGGTCGGCGGAGGCCATAAAGAGGGCGTCGAGTTCGCCGACGGCGTCGAGGCCGGTGCCGTCGAGGAGGATGCGGTAGTCCGGGACGACCCGGAAGAGCTCGTTGATGTGGGGTTCGAGGGTGGTACCGCGGAGGCGATCGAGGCGGACCAGGGCGGTCATACGGGCGTTGCCGGGACCGTAGTTCCGGAGATCCGGGAGGTTGCTGGGGCTTGTGCGGTCGACGCCGGGGATCTCTTGGGGGGCCTCGGCGGTCGGGGGATCTACGGGCTCGTCGGCCGGCTCGGGTTCGGCGGGTTCGGGTTCGGCGGGTTCTTCGGGCTCTTCGACGGGGCGGGCGTCGACGATCTCTTCTCCGGCGCCTACTTCGGGTTCGGGTTCGGGCTCAGGCTCTGGTTCGGGCTCGGGTTCGGGCTCGGGCTCGGGTTCGGGTTCGGGCTCTTCGATGTCCTCGACGTCTTCGGTGTCGTCGGTGTCGTCGTCGGCCAGGACGTCGTCCATCTGATCCCAGTCGACCTCCTGGAGGGGATCGAAGTCATCGGCGCCGTGGCCGATGCCGGAGAGGTCGGCGAAGCGGCCGAGCCACTCGACGTCGACGTCGGCGTCGGGGATAGGTGGGGCGAGGAAGAAGGCGGAGATGGCGAGGACGTGGAGGACGGCGCTGATCAGGAGGAAACGATAGAGCGCAGGGAGACGCGAGGGGCGTGTCTTCTCGTGGTGCTCGTCGGTGAGCGACTCGTCTGTTTCGTCCATGGAGAGCTCTGGTCCAGGGAACCCGGCAGAGGGGTAACCGCGGGGGGGCGGGGTTTCATTTCGCGTCGGCCACGGGCAGGGTCAGGCAGAACCGGGCGCCCGTGTCGGTGGGGACGTGTTCGATGGTGCCGCCGTGGGCCTCGACGAGGGCACGGGTGATGGAGAGGCCGAGGCCGGTGCCGCCGTCTGTACGGGCGGTGGTGAAGAAGTCGTCGAAGATTTTTTTGAGGTTGCCCTCAGAGATCCCGGGACCGTCGTCGGTGACGCAGATCGTGGCCTGGCCGAGGTCGGGGTCGACGGTGATCTCGATGAGGGCGCGGTCGCCGCCGTGCTGGCGAGCGTTGACGACGAGGTTGGTGAGGGCGTCGCGGAGGGCGTCTTCGGTGATCGCCAGGCAGAGGGAATCGGGGGCGTCGACGAGGACTTCGAAGTCGCCGCGGCTGAGAGAGTTGGCGAGCTCGCTGGCGAGTGCGACGGGGTCGACGGTCTCGTCGGTGGGGGAGACGAGGTCGGCGCGGGCGAGCTCGAGCATTCGCTGGACGAGGTGTTCGAGGCGTCGGGCGTCGGCGTCGAGGTTGTGGAGGAACTCGTCGCGTTCGTCGGCGCTCATGTCGTCGATGTGGTCTTGGAGGAGCTCGGCGGCGCCGCGGATCGAGGTCAGAGGGGTCTTGAACTCATGGGAGACGCTGCGGGCGAAGGTCTGGATGTAGTCGGCCCGTTCTTGCAGGGCCGTGGCCATGTCGGCGATGGACTCGGAGAGGGCTTGGACCTCGTAGGTGCCGGGGTTGTCGATGGGGCGGGTGCCGTCGGACTCGTCGCGGGCGACGCGCTCGGTCTGGGCGATGAGGCGTTGGATCGGTCGGCCGATATAGAACGACGTGAGGGCGGCCATGGCGAGTCCGGCGAGCACCATGAGGAGGGTTAAGAGAATGAAAACGTTGCGGTTTTCGTAGAGTGTTTTGGGGAGGCTCTGAGGAGTTCGCCAGACGCCGACGGCGCCGACGATACGGCCCTCGAACTCAAGGGGGAGGACGACGAAGACGCGGACGTCGGTTTCGCGGGAGACGGACTTCAAGGTCCAGTTCTCGGGGGCGCCGCCGCGGCGGCGCAGGACTCGGGCGACGGCGCCGTCTTCGAGGGCGTCCTGGAACTCGACGCGGTGGTGGAGGGCCATGCCTCGGTGGCTGGAGGAGGTGGAGGCCACGACGTTGCCGTCGGCGTCGACGATGGACATCCCGGAGAGGGTGATGCGCTGGGCTTCGATCAGGGTGGGCTCGAGGCGTTCGCCGACCTCGGTGAGGAGGGGGTCGGCGGCGCCGATGGGGGGGACGGGGCGTTCCTCCTGATCGAGGATGGGGCCCTGAGACGAGCTCAGGGTGGGTTCGATGGGGCGGAGATACTCGCCGGCCTGGCGAGGCCATTGGACCTGACCGGGGTGTCCGAGGGTGTCCGGGGGGGCGTCGTAGCCGTAGGCGTGGAGGACTTCTCGGAGCTCTCGTTCGGCCTCGGCTTTGATGAAGGCGGCCTGGGCGATGGATTTGGCTTCTGTGCGGCGGACGAGTTCGGTTTCGTAGATACGGAGGGAGGCGATGCCGAGGACGGGCACGATGAGAATGGCCACGTTGACGATGATGAGGATGGTGCGGAGCCGGGGGCGGCGAATCACTGGCAGGACCCCAGGCGGTAGCCGAGTCCGTGGACGGTCTCGACGGGGTCGGCGTCGAGGGGGGCGAATTTGCTGCGGAGGCGGCGGATGTGGCTGTCGATGGTGCGGTCGGAGACGATGACGCCCGTGCCGTAGGCGCGGTTCATGAGCTCCGAGCGGGAGAAGACCTTGCCGGGGTAGCCGAGGAGGACCTCGAGGAGCTCGAATTCGCGGCGGGTGAGCTCGATCTCGGAGTCGCCCCAGAAGGCGCGGAACTCGTCGAGGTTGAGGCGGAGGACGCCGTGGGTGACCTCTCGGGCTTGCGGGGAGGTGGGGGTCTTCTCAGCGGGGCCGGATTGGACCTGGCCGTCGACTCGCCGGAGGACGGCTTTGATGCGGGCGACGAGTTCTCGGGGGCTGAAGGGTTTGGTGACGTAGTCGTCGCCGCCCATCTCGAGGCCGACGACGCGGTCGATCTCGTCGTCCCGGGAGGAGAGGAAGAGCACGGGGACGTCGGAGTCGGCGCGGAGGCGGCGGCAGACCTCGGTGCCGTCCATCTCGGGCATCATCACGTCGAGGATCACCAGATCGGGGGTGGTGATGGAGAATTGTTCGAGAGCTTCGGCGCCGTCCTGGGCCTCCACGACGGTGTAGCCGGCCTTCTCGACGGCGAAGCGGACGACCTGTCGGATGTGGGGGTCGTCATCGGCGATCAGGATCGTGGGGGGAGCGCCCATGGATGTCTCGTCGGCAAAGGGGCCTGCAGGAGTACCTCGGGAGTGTGATCGATTGGCGAAAATTTCTCAAGGGCAGGTGGGGGGACCCCCGGGGGTGAGGGGAGGTTTTGTATTGGAAATGCA
>SKON01000214.1 GCA_007120035.1 Myxococcales bacterium | reverse complement strand
GTTGAAGCTCACCGCGACATCAGGTACGGTCTTCCGCGTTGACTACTTCACTGGGCCTCCACTGTTTTTGAGGAAGCGATGCGTCTTCGATTGATCGTGCTCTTCGTCTGTTCTTTGGCACTTCTATTCGTCTTTCCCTCCTGTTCGTGTGAGGATCCCGAGGACAACCAGACCACCGAGGAGGACGTCTCCCACGATGATATCGACGATCAGGACGTCGATCCCGACGCCGACGACCCCGATGCCGACGATCCAGACCCCGACGCCGACACCCCCGACGCCGGCGACCCTGACGATCCCGTCTCGGTCCTCCCCGGCCTCGACGAGCTCAACGACGATCGCCTCGATCTTCTGTGGGTGTTGGACAACGCCGGCAACATGTGCCGGGCCACCCGGGCGTTCGACGAGACCATGGAGGAGTTCCTTGACCTCTTGGCTGCGGTAGACCTGGACGTCAACGTGGCGGTCACCACGACCCAGATGAACGACGAATACTCCCTGGAGCCCGTCGCCCGACCGGGGTACCTGCAGTCGGCTCACCAGCCGTTGTCGGGCTTCGACGCCGCCTGTTCTCATCCCCTCGACGCAGAAGGAGACCCGATCCGGTCCGACGTCTCTCCCATCCGTGAGCGCCTGCAAACCGCCGTGGACTGCACCGCCGATCCCTCGGCATGGGCCGACCTCCTGGACGTCTCAGACCACCTCTTGCGGTGCGCTGTGGACGTCAACTACCGCACCGAGAGTTGCACCGCCGAAGAGTTCCAGAACATCGACCACTACTTCCCGCCCCTGGGATACTGCCACCCCTTCGAGCAGGAGTGCCAGGGAGAGCCCGGGGTGTCCTGCACCTCCGATGACGACTGCGACTCCGTGTATCGAGAGATCCCCCTGGTCCTGAACACCGGGGAGTTCCGCGACGGATCCGATGACTTCGACCGCACCGCCTTCGCCGAGGAGTTTCGGTGTATGAGCCAGGTGGGCTCCCGCGGGTACGGCTTTCGCCAGGGGCTGGGGGCCGCCGTAGAGGCCGTCTCTCCGGAGCTCACCGGCGGTCCCGAAGCTGGCGCCGGGGACGCCCCGAACGCCGGATTCCTCCGGCCGGACGCCCGCCTGGCGGTGATCTTCCTGGCCAGCCGCAACGACTGCACCCACGACGGGACCCTGGATGAGACCACCAACTGCGCCCAGGATCAGTGCACGATCCAGGAGAACCTCGGCGACGACGGCGCTCTGATCGCCGTGGACACCCTCTTCCACGACTTCCTGTTGAACTTCGGCCGCTCCCAGGGGTGGATCCCCGATGATACTACGGAGCTCTCCGCCGAATGGGAGCAGGCGCTGGCGTCCACGGTGGTGCCCGTCGCCTTCCTCGGGGACCACCAGATCGACGCCGATCTGGCACCCGAGGACTGCACCGTTCCCGGCCTCGAAGAAGACTCCTGTGATAACGAGTACGCTCTGGCCTGGTCGGGACATCGGTTCGCCCAGTTCGCGGCCCTCTTCCCGGCGTCGTCGCCGTCGGGGGACCTCCCCGATATCGGCGGCGGAATCTGCGGACCTCCCACGGATGTCTTCCAGTCCTTCCAGCAGGTGCTCACCGAGCTCTGAGGGATCGATTCACGGCGCCAGAAGCACCGGCGATGAGCGATGCTCGTTGGACCCGTCGCCGAGCTGACCGGCGCCGTTTCGCCCCCAACACCGCACCTGTCCGGAGCGGTTCAGAGCGCAGCTATGATCGCCGCCGGTGACCACGACGTGGACGTCGGAGACCCCGGTCACCACGGCCGGGGTGGCCTGATGACCCCCGGTGGATCCCTGCCCGACCTGGCCGTAGCCGTTGTCTCCCCAGCAGTACACCTGGCCGTCGGCCAGGGCCGCGCAGGTGTGGAACGCGCCGGCGGCGATGCTGACGGCGGGCTCGGGTAGATTCACCGCCGTGGGGCTGTACCGGTCTGAGGTCAAGCCGTCGCCGACCTGCCCCTCCGACCCTCGACCCCAGCAATAGACGTCGCCGCCCACGACGATGGCGCAGGCGTGATTGGACCCGGCGGTGACCCGGTAGGCCGGCGGCAACGCCGTGACCCGCGTGGCGAACCGGCGAGCGGCGGCGTTGTCGCCGAGGCCGAGCTGGCCGTTGTTGTTAAACCCCCAGCAGTACGCGTCGTTATCCCGCGTCACGGCGCAGCTGAAGGCCGACCCCAGGGAGGCCTCCCACACCCCCTGGAGAGGCGCCCCGGTCTGGAGGATCACGTCCGATTTCTGGTGGTCGAAGGTGGGGTTGGAGAGGATCACCCCGGTGCCGAGTTGCCCCTGACCGTTATTGCCCCAGCACCGCAACCGCCCGTTGTTCAACACCGCGCAGGTGTGGCTGCCGCCGGTGACCACTGTGTCGGCGGCGCTGATCCCCGTGGTCTCCACGGGCAACCCCACGTCGCCGGTCTCACCGTTGCCCAGCCGGCCCTGACCTCCGGCGCCCCAGCACCGCACCTGGCTGTCCTGACGGCTCACGCAGCTATGACCGTTCATCGTCGCCAGGGTCGCCGCGGAGTTCACCCCGAAGACGATGCTCGGCGAAGTCGACCCATTCGGCATGTTGTTGTTTCCCAACTGCCCTTGCCCGTTCTCGCCCCAGCACCGGGCCTCACCGTTGGGGCGTAGCCCGCAGGTATGAGCGAAGCCGGCGGTGAGGTCCACATACCCCTGGGGCAGGGCGCATTGATTGTACCGACACTGGTCAGCCCCGGAGCAGGCTCCGCACTCCGAGCCCTGACCGTTCCAATACACCGTCCCACATTGGGCGCTGAACTCCTCGCAGTAGTCCTCGCACTGCCCTTCATCACAGACCCCGGTGGGGCAGGTGCCACAGTCCACGTCGACCCCGTCGATCTGCCACTCTCCGCACTGGTAGCTCTCCTGGGCGCAGAGGTCCACGCAGCCGTCATCGGTGCAGACCTCGTTGGGCCCGCAGCCGCCGGGGCAGACATCGATCCCGCCGTCGTCGGCGTGGGGACCTGCGTCTCCCCCGTCGGGCTCGCTCCCGTCGGGCTCGTCGGTGTCGGTGTCACCGCCGCCATCGACGTCGATGTCACCGGTGTCGAGATCGCCATTGGCGTCGGGGTGCTCCACGTCGGGATCCCCGGGGCCGGCGTCAGGGGTGATCTGCTCGGGCTCGCTGGTCGCGCACCCCGCCATCAGGAGGCAAAGCAAGGCCAGCAAGAACATGGATCGGCAAAGAGTCATCGATCATCAATCGGAGAGAACCTGGTCGAGGATACTGTCGAAGATATCCGGCTCGGAGTCTCCCGACGGCGCCGACTCCGGCTCGGGTTCCGGCTCCGGCCGCGGGGCCGGTCGCGTCGTGCGTGGCGGCCGGGACGGACGAGGCCCGGTCCTACGAGGCTCCGTCCGGGCCGGCTGGGCGGCGGGCTCGGCCTCAGCGGGCTCCTCAGCCTCCTGGCCATCGGCCGCCTCACCATCGTCTCCGTCGCCACCGTCTTCATCGCCATCGGCCTCGCCATCGTCGGTCGCGACGACCACCTCCCGGACCTCTTCCGCCGATGGCTCCGGATCGGGGATGAACTCAAACCCCATCGACGGGCGCTCCTCCCCTTCGGACATCACCGTCGGCTCCGGATCGGCGACCTCCTCCGGCGACGACAGGAGCACCGCCGTCAGGCCCACGGACAACGCCACGAGGATCAACGCCGCCCCCACCATCTGGGGCACCGTAAACCTCGGCGGCGTCCCCGTGATCGGCTCCTCGACCTGGAAGGAGTCCTTGGAAATCAGGGCCGTCCCCGGCCGGGGGGTGGCCTGCATGGTCACCGCTGTGGGCTGGGGGGAGACGAAGTCGCTGGAGTCCATCACCTCCAGATCGCTGTCTTCCAGGACCATCGTGCCCTTTCGATAGGTATCGAACGTCTCCGTGACCCCCATCTGCCCCTGGGCGTTTCGCTCGTAGGCCTGGAACATCTTCTCCATGGCCTCCTCGACCTCCCCGGGAGGCACGAGAAACTCCCCGTCGGCGAGCTCCACGGCCTGGAGGGCTTCCAGCATCTCCTCTGCGTCCTGGAACCGGGCCCCCTCGGCCTTGGCCACAGCCTGGAGCAAGATCCTCCCCAGCTCGGTGCCCCGAAGAGACTTCGGCAGGATGATGGGCATGTGGATATGCCGGCTCATGGTCTGGCCCAGGCTGGGCGCCTCGATCAGCTTTCGCCCCAGGAGCATCTCGATCAGGATCAGCCCGCAGGCGTAGATGTCTGCCGACTTCGTACACCCATCGGTGATGAAGAGCTCCGGCGCCAGATAAGGCGCCGTCCCCACCACCTGACCGGTGTTCGTGATGGCCTGCTGGACGTCGCCGAGGCTCTTGGCGATCCCGAAGTCCAGGATCTTGATCAGCTCCCGGCCCCGTCGATCCTCGCAGACGTAGAGGTTGCCCGGCTTCAGGTCCCGATGCACCACGTCGATGGCGTGGGCCTCGGCCAGGCCGTCCAGTAACTGCAAGGCCAGCCGATACACTCGCCCCACGGACATCGGACCTTCGGCGATCACCTGCTTGAGCTCTCGGCCGTTGAGGTGCTCCATTACCAGATACATCACCCCGGCGTCGCTGACCCCGAAGTCGTAGACCCGCACCGTGTTGGGATGGTTGAGCTTCTTGGCGATCAACACCTCCCGCTCGAACCTCTTGACGAAGTCGGCGTTCAGCGCCAGGTGGCGATGCATCAGCTTCACCGCTACAGCCCGGTCCAGCCGTCGGTCCCGGGCCTCCACGACCATCCCCATGCCCCCTTCGCCGATCAGTCGGAGCACCTCATACCGCCCGTCGAGGACGTCCCCGATGGAAGGCAGGGAGTCGACCCGGTCCCGCGCGATGGTGGTGGAGTCAGGAGCCATGGGATCACACTGTTAAGGTCAGTCTCTTCGTCACATCATAGGTGATTCGCCGTCGGATTTCCTCTGAAACTACCAACGAACCTCCACGCCAATCTCACCAGGGCCGGCCATCAAGGAGAGACCGCTCTGATCGGTCCGGGCATTGCGGTTTCTCAAAAGAGCCCACACCAGCCCGGCCCCGCCAGAGACAACGAGGATCCCGCCAGAGGCATAGAGCGCCGTATTGCGGCGCCGAATATTGTCGTTGTACTCCTCCCACTGCTCCACCAGGGGACATTGGGTGGGGTCTGACTCGCAGCTATCTCGGACATCCCGGAGGGTGGCCGCTCGCTGCGGCGCCTGGCGATCGCTGGCGACGGCGGCTCCTACGAGCCCGCCCCCGACGACCAGGGCCCCGAGGCTGCCATAGAGCACCCACGCCGGCGCCGGCTCCCCGGGCTCAGCCCGGTCTCGCCCACGACCGAAGGAGAAGAGCACCTCCTGGGTCTCGCCAGGCGTAAGCGTCACGGACCTGCGCTCCGTGGGGTGATCGGAGGTCTCGGCGACCACCTCGTAGTCCCCCTGGGGGAGGGACCATCGCACGGGACACTCGTCGGTCTTTCGCCGGAACCCCTCCTGCTCCAGCCGCAGGGATACGGCCAGGCTCGACGGGACGCATTGAACCACGAGCCGACCGTTCGGATCACAGGGCTGCAACCCCTCTCGCCTCGCCATCGCCCGCTCCCGCAGGTCATCGCTGAGTTCCCGCCGCGCCAGGAGCGCCTGGAGCACGATCCCGGCCCGCTCGCAGTCTCCCAACGCCTCGTAGGACTGGGCGATCTGCACCTGGAGCCGGGGGTGGTCGTTGATCCGGGCCGCCTCCCGGTAGAGCTCGATCGCCAGCGGGTGGTCGCCCTCTTCCTGGGCCGACGACGCCTCGGACACCAACGCCGTAAACCGCTCCACCTCGTCCGGTGCCGGCTGGGCCCACACCACCGCGGGCCCCACCAACCACAGGGCCATCGTCAACACCAGCCCCACCAGCTTCGGACCACTGCATTCCATCGAGCTTCCTTCTCTCCAGGCGCTTGGCTCAGTGCCGGTCACACTTCCCGGCCAGCATCGCAGACTTGCGCCGTGGGGGCAATTCTTCCGATCAGCTCAAGAGTATCCCAGATCACGGCGATCGCCTACTGAGACAACCTGAGAGTTCAGGTCTCAGGCTCTACGAGCTCCACGTCGATCCCGGGGTCGAGCATGTACCCCTCGCCGGCGGTCTGGATCGCGTCGTCGAGGCCCAGCTTTCGGAGCGTCGAGATGGCCCAGTAGACCCGGGTCTTCTCCGAGCTGGCGTGGATCCTCTGCCCCGGCCACCCCACGTCGAAGACCTCTCGCAACGAGACCACCTCTCCACGGGCCTCTACGTGACGCCGGGCCAGGGTCTCCAGGATCTGTCGAAGGCCTCGGCGCCGGGTCAGATCCATGGGCTCTTCATCGTCCCATCGAAACCAGGTCCCCCGGATCCCGACGGTCAGCTTCGGCCGGGTCGACGCCGGCTCCGCCGCGCCCTCGGCGGCCTCCGCCCGTTCCACCCGACGCCTCAGCCAGGCCAGGAGCACCCGCACCGTGAACGACGACCGCAGCGCCGGGCTGGCGATCCCCTCACCGTACTCCCGGGCCGCCTCGATCTCTTCGGCTTCGGGCCCGTCTGCGAGGTTCATCAGATGTCCCAGGACGTCGAAGTACACCGAGAAGGTCCCGGCCGTCGCCTCCGGCCACCTCGCCGCCGCGGCCTCAAACTCATCGGTCGCCCCCGCGGCGAGCGCCAGGGAGAGCTCGGCGGTCACGTCCATCGGGGAGTCGTCGCCGGGGGTATCCCACCCCATGCCCGTCTCCAGATACTCCCGAGCTTCCGTAAGCCCCTGCTCCGTGGCGCACCATCCCCGCAGGATCCAGGCCATCTGCCCCATCCGCGCGGGCATCATCCCGTCGTCGGCCATGGCGCAGACCTCGGCGTAGTTCTGCTCCGCCGACACGTAGTCCCCCCGCTCGTGGTAGATCGCCGCCGTCGCCAGGAGCAGCTGGCTGACCTGGGTCTTCACCCCCAGCGCCCGTTGGGTGATCAGGGCTTCCTTGAAGCACGCCTGGGCGGCCTGGGTGTCTCCGACCAGGAGATACACCCCGCCCAGGGAGGCCAGCACCACAGCCATGTAGTACCGGTCTCCAAACCCCCGGTAGATCTCGGCGGCCTCCTCGTAGGACTCCATGGCCGTCTCCAGCTCCCGACGGCTGTAAGCGTCGTCTCCGATCAGCCGCCGGCACGAAGCCATCAGCCGATCCAGGCCCACCTCCTCTGCGACCCGGAGCAGCCGACGGGTCTGAAGATCGAGCCCCGCGTCCTGGCCGAGGTGAAACCGCACGTACACGGCGAGGCGCAGGAAGTGGAACTCCTTGAGCACCTCCGGGTGATGGGGGAGAGGCGCGAGCGCCGTGAGACGCTCTCGGGCCGCCCCCCGGTCGCCGGACGCCAGATGCACCGAGGCGTCATGGACCAGGGCCAGCCGATAGAGCCGGGC
>SKON01000179.1 GCA_007120035.1 Myxococcales bacterium | reverse complement strand
TCGGCGTAAGAACCGGCGGTGTGCGGTGTGGAGAGGCTGGCGCGGGGCCTGGGGAGTGGGGATGTGGTGGGGAGGACACCTGCGCCGGAGGCGGCAGGGCTCCGGAGGCAGGCTCGAGTCGGAGGTGGCAGCTCTCGGCGTGAGAACGGGTGGTTTACGAGCCCGTGCGTGACCGGAAGACCCGTGGAGCAGAACCCCTTCCAGGGGTGCGCGCGTCAGCGCGCGTGGGGTCGCTGGCGCCGCCCGCCCGCTCAACGAAGCCTCCCGGTCACACCCCGGCTACCGAGAGATCATTCCCCCGGCGCGCGACCATCGGCTCCCACTTCCGCCTCCTCCCCATCCCCATCCCGATAGTCCATCAGCGTCCTCGCCACATCCGGAGACCAGGGGGCGCTCCCGGGCACCACTCGCCCCAGAATCAGCCGCGCCGACCGCCGGGACCACATATAAGCATAGAACCAGTCCAACACGACGAAGAGACGGTTGCGAAACCCGACCAAGAACAAGAGGTGGACGAAGAGCCAGAGGACCCACGCGAAGAACCCCGAGAAGGTCCGCCCGGCGAACTCCGCGATCGCCCGGGCTCGGCCGATGGTGGCCATCTGCCCCTTGTCGCGATACTCAAAGGATTCCGGCCCCCCCTTCCCTCCTACGATCCTGGAGATCTGTCGGGCCACGAAACGCCCCTGTTGAATCGCCACCGGCGCGAGACCCGGGAGGGGGCTTCCGTCGACCTCCAGGTTCGCGGCGTCGCCCACCACGAAGACTCGTTCGTCTCCAGAAATGCGCAGGTCCGGCTCCACCTGAACCCGCCCCAGCGCGTCCAGGTCGGTGTCGAGCATAGCCGTCACAGACGTCGCCTTGACCCCGGCCGCCCAGATCACCGTCGCCGACTCGATCCACTCTCCCTCCACCAGCACTCCCCGCGGTGAGATCTCCTCGACCATGGTGTTCAACCGCACATCGACGCCCATCTTCTCCAGGTCACGCTGGGCCCGGATCGACGAGGCCTCCCGATAGGACGCGAGCACCCGGGGCAACCCGTCGATCAGAAGCACCCTGGCGCACTCGGGATCGATGTTGCGAAAGTCCCGGACCATGACCTTGTGGGCGATCTCCCGAATCGCCCCGGCGAGCTCCACCCCCGTGGGCCCGGCCCCAACGACGATGAAGGTCAGGAGCTTCTCCTTCGTCTCCCGATCCTCGGCCCACTCCGCTCGCTCGAAGGCCTCGAGGATCCTTCGTCTGCAGGTCAGGGCGTCGGCGATGGTCTTCAGGCCCGGAGCGTCGGTCTCCCACTGCCCGTGCCCGAAATAGTTGGTCTTCATCCCGGTCGCCACGACCAGGTAATCGTAGTCCACCTCCCCATGGGTAAACCCGACCCGCCTGCGCTCTCGATCGATCCACTCCACGCGCCCCAGCACGACGCGGGCGTTCTTCTGGCGAGCGAGGACCCCGCGAATCGGCGAGGTGATGTCCTCGGGGCTCAACCCGGCCGTGGCGACCTGGTAAAGGAGGGGCTGAAAGAGGTGATGGTTGTGCTGATCGATCAGCACCACGTCCACGGGCGCCCGCCGAAGCGCGCGGGCTGCGTTGAGCCCGGCGAAACCGCCCCCCAGGATTACCACTCTTGCTCTCGATGACGACATAGACCACGCTCCTTCACAAGGCTCCTCCATTCTCCCCCCAACCTCATCGCAATCACGGTGGAAACAAGGGGTTGCGATGCGCCTCTCCCGTTGACACCCCCCACCAAACCCATTACCAATGGCGACGCTGATGTCCTACAAACTTGTCCCGGGAGAGAATCTCGATGAACGTGTCTACCCGCTTGGTTTCGCTCGGAATTGTGGCCCTCGCCGCCTCGGCCTGCCAGGTAAACACCCAATCTCTTCGTCAGCTTGATCCCTCAGAGGAGACTCTGATGGCCAACCGGGCTGGTGGAGTGGTGGACCTGACCAATGAAGCCCCCAACCCGGTCGGTGTGGAGTCTATCACGGCCCGGTCGGAGCGGATGATCTCCCGCTACTACAGCGACGCCGGAGATCACTGCCAGGGCTTCGTCGCTCGCCAGTCGGCCTTCACCCTCGTCACAGACGAGCCCATCGGAAACGTGCGGTTCGCAGCCTATGGAGACGCTCAGATCCTGATGGTCGCTCACGCCGACGGCTCCGTCCGGTGTGAGGTCTCCACGAGCAACCCGGTGATCACCGGTCGCGATTGGGAGCCCGGCGTGTATCGGGTCTTCGTCGGTGTCTCGGAGCGGAACCAGCGGTTCTCCTACGACGTGACCTTCGAAGATCTGGACCGCCCGGCCACCGTCCCCTGGGCCGACGATCAGGACATCCCCACGATCAACCTCGAGGACACCTTCGCCGAGCCCGGCGTCGCTGCCGTCGACACCGATCACCGTCGGTTCAAGCGCCGAAGCGACCGCCATGGCGAACACGACTGCGTGGAAGGCGACCAAGAGTTCGCCCACTGGCCATCGATGCGAATCCTGGTGCCCAGCCGCACCACCGCCGACATCGTCGGCCTCAGCGACGAGACTCTGGCCCTCTCCCTGGTCGGACCCCTTCCCGAAGACCGCCGGGACATCCCGTCGGAGTGCCTGACGAGCCGCACCGTGGGCAAAGAGCTGGAAGCCGGGGAGTACTTCCTGCGCGTCGGCGTCGCCGAAGACGCCGATCCCGAGTTCGTCCATCTCGTCGTCCGGGACTCTGGAGCCCTGGCTTCCCTCACCTTCCTGGCCACCGAGCCATCGGGGAACCTCGATGAAGAAGATCGGGCCCTGATCCACCACTTCCCCTTTGTCACCGCCGAAGCCGTCATGGAGAGCTACGAGGTCGCAGGCGAAGTCCTCCGAGCCGCCCCGGCGGAGCTCTTCCTGGCCCTCTCGGAGACCGCCAGCATCGATCCCATCGGCCTGCCCGAGCCCCTGGACCCCGAAGCAGAGAGCCCCTACCGCCACGGCGACCCCGTCTTTGAGTCGCTCCAGCCTGGCGAGGTGGTCCTCCTCATCGATGACACCCACGTGTTGGCCCTCGACGGCCTCATGGCCCGGGTCGACATCGCCGACCTGGTCCCCGCCGAGATCGCCAGCCAGCGATTCATCCCTGACGCCCCGCGAAACACGGACCTCACCCTCGACGAGGCCTTCACCCTTATCGGTGAGGAGCGACCCGACGACCTTCAGACCTTCCAGAACCTGGCCGACGACTACCAGACCTGCGCCGACTACGAGGTTGAGGAAGCCCAGCCCCGCCTGGAACGTCTCTCCGGCGACCGCTACGAGCAAGCCGTCGCCGAGCTCGAAGAGCAGGTCTACGAGATCTGCGAGGGCGAGCGTCTGGAGTTGGCCCGCGACGAGCTCTGGGCCGCCGCCGAGGAGCACCTCTTCACGCTCCGCGACGGCCCCCTGCAGGAGACTCGCCAGCGCTTGCAAGACTCCTGGTAAACCCTCGACTCAAGGCGCCGGGGCGGAATGTTTTCCGCCCCGGCGCCTTTTTCTTTCCCTGAACAGCCCGACTCTTCACCCATCCATATCGACGAGGAACGTCCCATGGCAGGACATAGTAAATGGGCGAATATCAAGCATAAGAAGGCCCGCGAGGACGCCAAGCGGGGGAAGATCTTCAGCCGTCTGAGTAAGAAGATCTCTTCGGCAGCCCGCCGCGGCGGCGGCGACATCGACACCAACCACGAGCTCCGGCTCTGGGTCGACAAGGCCAAAGCGGCCAACATGCCCAAGGACAACATCGAGCGGGCCATCCTGAAGGCCACAGGACAGCTCGAAGGTGTCACCTACACGGACTTCACCTACGAGGGCTACGGGCCGGGCGGCGTCGCCTTTCTGCTCGAGGGCTCCACGGACAACAAGAACCGCACCGTCGCCAACATCCGCCACCTCTTCGACAAGAACGAGGGGAACCTCGGGGAGAGCGGGTGCGTCGCCTGGATGTTCCACTCCAGAGGGATCATCAGCATCTCCGACGACACGGTCGACGACCTGGAGAACCTGATGGACGTGGCCCTCGAGAACGGCGCCATCGACTTCGAGACCGAGGACGGCGTGGTCACGATCACCACGGAGCCCACGGACTTCGTCCCCCTGAGGGACGCCCTGACCGCCGCCGGGTACGACGACTTCATGACCGACGAGGTCACCAAGATCGCCGAGACCACCCTGGCCCCGGACCTGAACATGGTCCGACGGAACATGAAGCTCCTGGAGCTCCTTGAAGACGACGACGACATCGAGTCGGTCTATCACAACCTGGACCTCAGCGACGAGGTTGCCGCCGCCCTGGCCGGGGAAGAGTGAACCCGTCCATCGAGGAGAGAGTCCTGGCCCGCACCGACGAGGTCCTGGCCCTGGACAAGCCCGCGGGCTTGCCGTCCACGGGCCGATCCCTCGACGATCCCGACTGCGTGCAATTTCACGTCCACCGGTACCTGGGCAAGATGGCCTGGGCCCTCCATCAGCTGGATCAGCACACCTCGGGGGTGCTCCTCTTCGCGCTGAAAAAGAGCGCCGTCGCCGCCTGGCAGGACCGGTGGCCTCGGGTTGAGAAGCGTTACCTCGCCATGGTCCACGGGGCCGTCGACGGTGACCGAGTCATCGACGTGCCCATCGCCCCCATCGACGGCCCGGGGCCGCGGCGAGTCCGGGTCTCCGACGGATCTGACGGGTCTGACGGAAAGGCAGCCTCCACGGAGCTCAGAGTCCTCTCTGTCGCCGGGCCCTACAGCCTCGTGGAGTGCCTGTTGCAGACGGGCCGGACCCATCAAATCCGGGTCCACCTGGAGGCCATCGGCCACCCGCTGATGGGAGAGACGGTCTACACCGACATCCCCTGTGGCCATCACCCGAGGCCGGCGCTCCACGCTCATTCGGTGTCCACCGACCAACCGCCGCCGCTCGCAGAAATCCTCGCCCCGCTCCCTGCCGACATTCGGTTGTTGATGGAGCGCCTCGGCTTATCGCTGCCTGGAGAACCTTCATGAAAGCATTGATCGTCGGAGCCGGATCGGTCGGCCAACTCTACGGATTCTGCCTGGCCAACGGAGGCGCTGAGGTCGACGTCTACGTCCGCCCCAAGTACGCCGAAGACGCCGCCCAGGGGTTCGCCCTCTTCGACCGCAAGCGGGGCCTCTCCAACCCGGAACGATTCGTCCCCGACGCGGTCCTCACGAGCCCCGACGACCTCGCCGGCAACGACTACGACGTGGTGATCCTCTGCATCCCCTCTACGGGGCTCCGGGGAGATTGGTTTGAGCCCTTCGCCAGCGCTCTCGGAGAGGCCACGCTGGTCTCCCTCTCGCCAGCGCTCAAAGACCGGGAGTTCGTCGGCCAGTTCCTCCCATCGGAGTCCGTCGGCTGGGGGCTTATCACTTCCGTGAGTTATCCGGCGCCCCTTCCCGGGGAGGAAGTCTCCGAGCCCGGCACGGCCTATTGGTTCCCGCCGATGGCCCCGGCGATCTTTCAGGGGCCTCCGGAGAGCATCGACCCCCTGGTCTCGGTCTTGTCGAAGGGCGGGATGGCCTCCAAGCGGACCTCCGATGTGACCGAGAAGTCCTCCTTTGGCTCGGCCGTCTTGATGCCCTCCATCGCCGTCATGGAGCTCAAGGGGTGGTCTTTCGCCGCCATGCGAGCAGACCGCGCAGCAATGAAGCTCTTACACGCCGGAATTCAGGAGACCCTGGAGTCCGTAGAGCACGCTCTGGGCGCCACCCGCCCCTTCCCGACCCGAATGCTCTCCCCGATGATCCTGAGCGGCGGCACCCGGATGGCCAACATGGTCAGCCCCTTCGACATGGAGGTCTACCTCCAGGTGCACTTCACCAAGGTCGGCGACCAGACCCGCCTCTTCTTTCAGGACTACCTGGAGCAACGCCAAGCCCACGACCTGGAGTCGCCGGCGCTCTCGGAGATCCTCGAGGGCCTGAAGACCCTCGATCAGGCTGATCAGTCCGACAAGTAGTGCACGCCCGTGAGCTCTTCCGACATGCTCCAGAGCCGCTTCGCGACCTGCTCGTCGTGGCTGCGGTCGTTGGAGTCCGTCACTTTCGGCGGCCCCTTCATCTCCCCGATGCCCGCCGGACCTATGTACTCCCCGCCCGAGAGACCGGGCTCGACGGCGGCGTAGAGCGTCGGCAGCGCCCCCTCGGCGGCGGTCTGCCCCAGGGTCTCCGTGAACCGCCCGGAGAGCTTCTGGAGCCACTTGCGGCCCTGCATCTTGGGACCCTTGGTGGCCAGCTCCGTGTGGGCGATCCCGGGGTGGCAGGCCACGGAGATGCACGTGGACTCCTTGCGAGCCAGCCGTCGTTGTAGCTCGTAGGCGAAGAGGAGGTTCGCCAGCTTCGACTGTCCGTAAGCCCCCCACTTGGAGTACTTCTTCTCCCAGTGGAGGTCCTCGAAACGAATCACCCCCATCCGGTGGGCGTTGCTGCTCACCGTCACGACCCGACTACCCTGAGTCTTCTCCAGGAGAGAGATCAGGCGTCCCGTCAGCGCGAAGTGCCCGAAGTGGTTCACCCCCATCTGCATCTCGAAGCCCTGCGGGGTCTCTCGCCGAGGGATGGCCATCAACCCGGCGTTATTGCAGAGCACGTCGAGGCGGTCTTCGTTGGCCAGGAACTCCTCCGCGAAGGCCTCCACGCTCTCGAGGTCCGATAGATCAAGGGCCATCAGCTCCAGGTCGGCCCCCTCCACGTCGCTCCGGAGGTCCTCACAGGCCGCCTTGCCCCGCTCCTCGCTGCGACAGGCCGCGATCACCCGGGCCCCATTTCGCAGAAACTCCCGGGCCGCCTCCAGACCGATACCGCTGTTCGCCCCGGTGACCACGATCACCTTTCCTTTCAGGTCGGGCATCTCCTCTACGGTCCAATCGCTCATCTCCTGCTCCTCACTCAAGAATCGCGGGCGCTAGAATCGCGCGCTCTTCGGAACCCTCGGGAAGGGAATCACCTCGCGAACGTTTTCCACCCCCGTGACGTACACCACGGTCCGCTCGAACCCGAGCCCGAACCCGGCGTGGGGCACCGTCCCGTATCGGCGAAGGTCCCGGTACCACTGGTAGTGGTCCACGGGCAGATCGGCCTCAGCCATCCGAGCGTCCAACACGTCCAGGCGCTCTTCCCGCTGGGCGCCGCCGATGATCTCCCCGATCCCCGGCGCCAACACGTCCATGGCGGCCACGGTCTTCTCGTCATCGTTGAGCCGCATGTAGAACGCCTTGATCTCCGCCGGGTAGTTCATCACTACCACGGGCCGGCCCACGTGCTTCTCCGCCAGGTACCGCTCGTGCTCCGACTGCAGGTCGATCCCCCAGGACACAGGGAACTCGAAGTTCTCCGTCTTCGACGCCTTCTCCAGGATGGAAATCGCGTCTGTGTAGTCGATCCGCTCGAAGGAGGACTCCACGAAGGTCTCCAACCGCTCGATACAGGTCTTGTCCACGAACCGGTTGAAGAAGGCC
>SKON01000268.1 GCA_007120035.1 Myxococcales bacterium | reverse complement strand
TCGTGTTACACTGTGTCATGAGAAACGCGGGTGCTGGAGATGTGGAATTAGAGAGCTACATCAACAGTTTACCCGCGTTTTTCGTTCAAGAAAAGCCCTTTCTGGTGAATTATTCAGGCTAAAGACGATCATATGCGGTTGTCAAAGAGCGGGTGGTGTTGCTGAGGAGAACCATACCCCATCAAGTACAGTGCGTCAAAGTCTAAGAGTGGAAGAAGGGCTGTCAATGTCCCGAAGAGGACGGCTTGAAGGGCTGGACAGCTTTGGACAGCTTCCGGACAGCTTCCGGACAGCTTTGTGGACAGCCTAATCCCTAGTGTTTATGCGGGTGGACAGGGTGGACAGCTTTGTAGAGGCTAAAAAGTGTCTGTGGGAACAGGGGGTATATGCGGTGTGTATCCCTCTAATAGATCAAGTTTCAAAAACTTTCTAGTAAACAAAGCTGTCCACCCTGTCCAGCTAGTAATAGCGTCGAATTATCCTGTCCACAAAGCTGTCCGCACCCTGTCCACCCTGTCCAGCAAGTACCTACGGGACCCCTCAAAGTACCCCGTAGCTGAGGCTACAGGGGCGGTACTTGATCAGTTTGTCGATCTCTTTAACCCCGATACCCCAGAGGATAGAGCCCTGATCAAGGCGATGATTGTATCCCCTATGTGGGGTTGCAGACCGGGAAAGGTTCCGTTGTTCGTCATCAGCAGTGATCATGGGGTCGGGTCCGGGAAGACCAGCACCGTAGAGGCTATAGCGGCGCTCTACGGCGGGTTGATCTCTACAGAGAGGGGGGATAGCCCCTATGAGCTAGCGGTACGTCTAGCTAGTGCTGATGCCCGTAGGATGATCCTGATTGATAACGTCAAGGGCCGACAAGATTCTCAGAAATGGGAGGCGATGATCACTGCGCAGGAAGTCACGTTGCGAAGGCTTCACCACGGGTCGTTCATGACACCTAACCGGTGGATCTGGTGCTTAACCGCCAACCTAGCGGACCTTAGCACCGACCTTGCGTCCCGATCCGTGATCATCAAGATCGGCAGACCTCAGCATGGGACCGATTTTCATACCGCATACGCGGGGTTTCTTGATCAGCATAGGGATGGTCTCGTCGCTGATATCCTGGCATACCTCCAGTCCCCAGCGGTTTGTGAGATCAAGAACCCCTCAAGGTGGCAATCCTGGGAAAGAGCGGTCTTGTCCCGTATGCAGGACGGATCGGACCTAGCCGCTTTAATCCGGGCTAGAAGAGCTGGTGTGGATGGGGATACAAGCGATGCTCTTGATGCTCGCTATGTGATCGAAACTGTTCTGACCTCAGCGGGGTTTGATCCCCGGTACCACAGGGTACATATCCCCACCGCTATGCTTTGCCCGGCTTTTTCTGAGAACATGGGGGAGAGGATCACCGGGAAAAGTCTCTGGGCCCACCTAACGGGATTGCTTAGGACAGCTCCGCTTTCCCACTGCGAAAAAGGGCGGCCTAGAATCGGTGGGAAGAAGACCTCAGCGGGACTGATCTGGGACCCCCCGAAAGCGCAAGGGGACCTGAGAAGATGGTCGGATGGACCACCTTCGGAACCGGGAATCGGCTCTATCATAGGCTTTCCTAGCCGATCCATAGAAAGTAGTGGACCAGAAATGGACCAACAAGCAGCTGGGGACCCAGTTGAAGCGGTCTTGCCGGGTGGATGGACCACCGAGGAGCTAAACGCCTTGATCCCTGATGATGAGTGACCCTTCTAACCGGAACGAAGAAGCCCCTACGGCCTGTAATGGCGGTAGGGGCTTCTTTGATGGTCCAATTATGGTCCATTATTGGTCCACTACGGCTCAATTGTGGTCCAATATGATCGTCTTCAAGGTCTTGGTTTTGGTTTGTCTTAACCCCGGGAAACGGGGCTATTGCTGATGCGGAAGGGGGGAGTCGAACCCCCACGCCCTTTTACGGGCACTGGATCCTTAGTCCAGCGCGTCTACCAATTCCGCCACTTCCGCGGGCGTCGTCGTGCTCTTCGTTGGAGAGCGAGACGGTTGACGGGTATAAAGTCCTGTGGGGGGCGTGTCAATCAAAATTCGCTGGTGGTCGAGGTGGTGATGGAGATCGAGGAGATCCGGGAGCGGCTGGCCGGGCTGGAAGCGGACCATGGGGTGGAAATCCTCTACGCCTGTGAGTCCGGGAGCCGGGCCTGGGGGTTCGCGTCGCCGGACAGTGATTTCGACGTCCGGTTTTTGTTTCGCCGCCCCTTCTCGGCCTACCTGACCACGGGAAGGGTCGTGGAAGACGTCGAGGTGATGGACGGAGACTTCGATGGTGCCGGGTGGGATCTCCGCAAGGCCCTGCGCCTTCTGGGCCGCTCTAACGGCGCCCTCCTGGAGTGGCTGGGCTCCCCGATCGTGTACCGGGAGGTGCCGGAGCTTTCGAGGGATCTCCGTCACCTGGCCGAGGAGTTCTCACCGCGGGCGCTCGTACATCACTACCGGGGGATGGCGAAGAACACCGTGTTCGGGAAGCTGCAGGACGGAGATGTCCGACCCAAGGACCTGCTCTACGCGTTGCGAGCGTGCCTGGCCGCCCGGTGGGTCGTCGATCGGGGCACCCTTCCCCCGGTGGCCTTCGCCGAGGTGGCCGCCGTCACCCCCGACGAGCTGCGAGCTCCCCTTCAGGACCTACTCGCCATGAAGTCGACGACCGCCGAGGCCCACCGAATCGAGGCGCCCCAGGTAGTGATGGGGTTTCTGACGGAGTCCCTGGAGGCGCTGGCCGACGCTGCCGAGGGGCTCGCCAGGGAGGGTCCCGCATCGGAGTCCCTGGATCGAGTAGCTCGCCGGTTTCTCTCACCCCTGCGGCGAGGGGCAGAGCTGAGCTCATCGGACTTCACCGTGGCCCGAGTGCGGAGGCCGGACCTGCTCTTCTTCGACGCCATCGCCGGCAGCCACGCCTACGGAACCAACGTGGCAGGCTCCGATCAGGATCGTCGGGGGATCTTCGTCGCCCCCCCGGGTTTCTTGCTGGGCCTGGAAGGGATCGATCAATGCGCTGACGCTCGCCACGACGAGGTCTACTACGAGCTCGGGCGCTTCTTCGACCTGGCGCTGAAGAGCAACCCCAACGTGCTCGAACTTCTGGCCATCCCCGAGGAGTGCGTCGAGTACGCCCATCCGCTCTTCTCCCGGCTGAGGCCGGAGCTCTTTCTGTCCCGGCAATGCGCCCGGACCTATGGACAGTACGCCCTGGGCCAGATCCGCAAGGCTCGGGGATTGAACAAGAAGATCGTCAACCCCCAGCCCGAAGAGCGCCGGCCCATGCTCGATTTCTGCCATGTGCTCCACGGCCAGGGGAGCGTGCCCGTGTTGGAGTGGCTTGAGCAGGAGGGTCTCGAGCCCCAGGAGTGCGGAGTGACGTCTGCCGGGCCCGGTCGCAGGGTGTTCGCGATCTATGTGGGACAGGACTACCGCGGCCTGGTCTCGGAGAAGGATCGGGACACCCTGCTCTTCAGCAGCGTGGAGAAGTCGGCGAAACCCCGGGCGTGGATGGTCTTTCAGCGCGACGCCTTTCGGGCACATTGCAAGGCCCACCGGGAGTACTGGCAGTGGGTGGAGGACCGAAACGAGGAGCGCTATGCTGTCAACGCAGCTCATGGCCGCGGGTACGACTCCAAGAATCTGATGCATACCTTTCGGCTCCTCGGTATGGCCCTGGAGATCGCTGAAGAAGGCGTGCTCCGAGTCCGTCGCCCCGATCGAGAAGATCTCTTAAAGATTCGAAGCGGCGGGTACGGCTATGACGACTTGGTGTCCCGTGCCGAGGCGTTGATGGTGCGGGTCGAAGAGGCTTTCGAAGCGTCGGACCTACCCGAGGAGCCCGATCGACAGCGCTGCAACGAGATCCTGGTGGATCTGCGCGCTTCCTTTGGGTGAATAGGGACGGGAAGCAAAGATGGCTACCTTGGAGGGGTTGGGAGTCGAGATTGAAATGGACTTCAAGGCCTCCTCAAGGGCGACAAACCGGGGGGATCTTTCCAGCTTTGACGTGGGATACCCCATTCGCTACCCTACGGCGGAATGGGAATAGAAATTCTCCCACCGATGCCTCTTCTGAGCCCTCCGGATTCTCCGGCTTGACGTCAGCCAGCATATGAACGGATTGCACATGCGCGCTCCTCGCCTCTCTTCTCTTGTTTCTCTCGCGTTGATCGGCCTGGTGGCCCTGGTGGGTTGCCGTGAAAGCGGAGACTTTGTCGATTTCGACGCATCAGACTTCAACTACTCGCCTGCGGTCTTGAACTTCCAGCAGGTCGCAACCGGGAGCACCCTGACGTCGAATATCACGCTCTTCAACAACGGGGACCGAGAGATCCGATTGGACTCCCTGGAGTTGACGGCCCCCGATGGAGCCAACGCCGATGCGTTTACGATCCTGAACCCCTGGGAAGACGGATCTTATGTACTGCCCGGCCAAGACACGGTGCAGATTCAGGTGGAGTACGCCCCGTCGGAGTCTCTGCAGTATCGAGGGCTGATCAGTTTTGGGACAAATATTCCCGATCAGCCGCTGGTGGAGATCGCCGTCAACGCCGCGACCCCCCGGCCGGAGATCGTGGTCCCCGAGCGGGTGACCTTCACCCGGACCGCTCCGGGATCGACGGACTACCAGCTCCTGGAGGTCTCCAACGTGGGGTTTGCGCCCCTGGTGATCGACGACGTGAGCATCTCCGGGGACTCGGAGTTCTCCATCGCCTTCCCCGGCGTGAATCCCGCCGACCTCGATCTGGATACCGACGCCCCGCCGGAGAGCGTGGACCCCAATGACTCCTTCTTCGTGCGGGTGTTCTTCGAGGCCGTCGACGACGAGTTCCGAAGCGCCGTTCTCTCCATTGCCTCCAACGACCCGAACCGACCCAACACGGTGGTCGCCGTGACGGCAAACAGCAACGCTCCCTGCCTGGAACTGGAGGAGAGCACTGTGGACTTCGGGCTCTCGTCGATCGGCAACACGAGTCGGCGAACCGTGACGTTGCGCAACTGCAGCGACGTGGCGGACACGGTAATCACCGCCATCGAGATCGAAGACGACCAGGAAGAGGTCTTCAACGTGGTGCAGAGCTCCCTGCCGGGGCAGCTCCAAGACGGAAACAACGCCGTGTTGGGGCCCCGCTCGGCGGTGAGCTTCCTGCTGGGCTACAGCCCTGTGGAAGAGCGGACCGACGAGGCCACCCTGGTGGTGCGAAGCAACGACGCGGCCCGCCCCAACCTGCGGGCCGATATCGTCGGTCAGGGCTCCAACTTCGAGTGCCCCATCGCCGTGGCCCGCGGACGGGTCCGGGACACCCTGGCCTGGCAGTCGGACTTCATTCCCGCCGTGCCCCTCGATGAGATCGAATTTTCCGCCGATGAGTCCTTCGATCCCGACGGCACGAACCTGAGCTACGAGTGGACCCTCGTGGACCGCCCGCCGAGCTCGGGGGCGTTCTTCACCCCGAACAACACCGTGGCCAGCCCGAACCTCTTCCTGGATATCGCCGGCAGGTATGTCGTGGAGCTCGTGGTGTACGACGGACACGGGCTGATGGCCTGTGACCCCTCGCAGCTGATCATCGAAGCGGCCCCGGACTCCGACATCCACGTCGAGTTGACCTGGAACGTGGCGGCCAGCCCCTCCGGGACCGGGGTCGACATGGACCTCCACTATCTCCACGAGAACGGTCAGTGGGGGATGGGCTCTCCCTGGGAGATCTTCTTCGGCAACACCAGCGAAGACTGGGGCAACGACGGAACGGTCAGCCTGGACATCGATGATCTCACCGGCGCCGAGCCGGAGAACATCAACCACAACAACCCTGGCGGTTCCCCCGGGAATCCTCGGACCTACTCCGCCGGCGTGTACTACTTCAGCAATAGCTCGGGGTACCCCAACGCCGACGTGATGATGCGGGTCTATCTCAGCGGACAGTTGGTCCGGGAGATCGAGACTCGCCTCTTCGAGGCCGGCGGGTTCGGCGGCACCGGCGATTTCTGGTGGGCCGTGAACATCCCCTGGGATGGGGTGACCCTGGATGTAGAAGACGTAAACGTCATCTATGAGGGTGGATTTACCGAGGCGAACGCCGGTGGTGGGAGTCTCTGAGGTGAAATTGACTCTCCCTTTCGGACTCCTTATACTCCCTCATCCGAAACGGAGACCTTTGATGTACGACAATGTCCCAACCGTAACTACCTCTGCGATCTGAGCACAGGCATCAGACGCCTGTATTCTTGAAGACCACTGGAAGGAAAAGCCAATGAGAACCCTGAACCCCCGCCGAATCGCACGTGGTAACTCACTCCTGGCCGCAGGCCTGAGCGCCGTGATGGCCTTGACTCTAGTCGCCTGTGGCGACGAGGACGGAGGAGGCTCCTTCGACCAACGTGACCAACCGGCGTTCAGCGCCACTCCCGCGGCGATCTCCTTCCCACTGGTCACTCTCAACGATCAGCAACAGCGGACCACGACGATCTCCAACAGCGGCTCAGGGACGCTTCGGCTGTGGGATATCCAGATCGTCCCTGTGGGCGGTCAATCAGCAGACGCCTTCTCGCCCGGCGACGGGTGGCCCACCGGCGAGGTGGAGCTCTCCGGAGATGACCTCCTGGACCTGACCGTGATCTACGCCCCGACCCAGGAGATCGATTACGGGGCCGAGATCCAGTTGAGCACCAACGTCTCGGGCCTCCCCGTGGCGACGATTCCCATCTCTACTCAGGGGCTCTCCCCGGAGTTGGACACTCGTCCGTCGCTCAGCTTCGCCCGGACCGCGCCGGGGACCCAGGAGTTTCAGTTGACCTTGATCGATAATATCGGCGCCGCGCCGCTGAATATCGACAGCATCTTCATCAACGACGGATCCTACTTCGATATCTCCTTCCCGGGACCTCTCGAGGCTGACGGCAGCCTCCCCGATCCCTCCACGGACACCGCGGAGCCAGCTCGGACCGTGCTCGAGCCCAACGATCCTCCCCTCCAGATGCGGGTGTGGTTCGAGCCTGTCGACGACGACCCGGCCACCGGGGAGATCACGATCTTGAGCAACGATCCGACCAACCCGGAGTTCACCATTCGTCTCCTGGGCAACAGCGGCTCTCCCTGCCTGGAGGTCTCCCATCGAGACGGCCTGGACTTCAACTTGGCCACCATCGATCAGACCACCTACCGAACGATCACGATGCGCAACTGCGCGTCCGATTCGGATCTGAACATCTCCGATCTGGCGATCTCCGACAGCGACGGCGGGGTCTTCCTGATTCGGGAAGACTCCTACCCCGGGGATCTCCCCACGGACCCCTACGTTCTGGGGCCGGAAGAGCAGACCAACGTGGTGATCGGGTACGCCCCGACCGCCGAGGTGGCCAACGAAGGGGAGCTCTTGATCGTCAGTGACGACGCGGCCACCCCGAACCTTCGAATTCCCCTGACCGGCCAAGGGACGACCGCCGTCTGCCCCGTGGCCGTCGCCAACGGTCGCGTGCAAGGCGGGCTGCAGGCCAGCCCCTCGGTGATCGCCGAGCCCCTGGACACCATCGAACTCTCCGCCGAAGGCTCCTACGATCCCGACGGAACGGACCTGACCTATGAGTGGTCCATCGTGGATCGCCCCTCGAGCTCCAACTCCCAGCTCTCCCCGGACACGGAAGCCGAATCGCCCACCCTGTGGATGGACGTCGCCGGAATCTATGCCGTGGAGCTCACGGTCTATGACGAGGTCGGCATGGCGAGCTGCGAGCCCGCCCGCGTCGATATCAGCGCCGTGCCCGGTCAGGACATTCATGTTCAGCTGGTCTGGAACTCCCCGGTGGTACCCGAGCCCGTCACGGGCCTCGGGACCGACCTGGACGTCCACTATCTCCACGGCAACGGCTCCTGGGGCAACAACGCCTACTCTGTGAACTGGCAGAACCGGGAGCAGTTCTGGGGCGGCCCGGCCACCCTGGACATCGACTCCCTCTATGGCGAGACCCCGGAGAACATCAACCACTCCAGCCCCGACGAAGGCCAGTACTACGTGGGCGTCCACTACTACCGGACCTACGGAAACGGCGCCTCCGACGCCACCGTGCGGGTGTACTTCGGTGGCGCACTGGTTCACGAGCACCGCAATAAGCGACTCCACAACCTGAACGACCTGTGGCACGTGGGTACCGTCAACTGGGGCCCGGCGCCGCAGTTCTTCGAGGTGGACAACATGATCAGCAGTCATACGATCCCCTTCGGACCGAACTGAGCCGGGGCTCGCCAGGATGAGCCCAACGGAAACAACGAGGGCGTCCCACGGGGCGCCCTCGCCATTTTTTCCGCGATCCCTCGCGTCTTTCTGAAACGGGAGTACCCCCATGACCGATGTCTTGATCCGCCTGCGAATCGGAATGGAGCAGGCTCATTACGCCGGCGACCTCGTCGACGGCGCGTTCCTCTTGAAGCTCTTCGGTGACGTGGCCACGGAGCTCTTGATCCGACATGACGGCGATGAGGGGCTCTTTCGAGCCTACGACTCCGTGGAGTTTCTGGCCCCCGTGCGGGCCGGTGATTACATCGAAGCCACAGGCCGAATCACCCGGGTTGGAAACACCAGCCGGGCGATGGAGTTTGAGGCCCGCAAGGTGATTACCCTCACGGACAACCCCGATCAGCCCTCTGAGGCCCGGGTCCTCGACGCCCCCGAGGTCGTCTGTCGCGCCACTGGAACCTGCGTGGTGCCCTTGGAGCTGCAGCGAGGAGGTCAGCAGTGACGACCCCGGTAGTGATCACCGCCGCCATCGTTGGCGCCGAGGTGATGCGGGAACACACCCCATACATCCCTTACACCCCCGACGAGATCGCCGCCGAGGCCCTCCGGTGCCGCCAGGCCGGGGCCGCCATGGTCCACGTCCACGGTCGGCATGACGACGGAACCCCCACCCAGGATCGACAGACCTACAAAGAGATCCTGGACCGGATCCGGGCCTCCACAGACCTCCTGGTCCAGTTCTCCACGGGCGGCGCCGTGGGGATGACCGTGGAAGAGCGCATCGAGGCCCTCGACCTGCGACCCGATATGGCCACCCTCACCACGGGCACGGTCAACTTCGGCGACGAGGTCTTCTTGAACTCCCTGCCGATGATCCGCGAGATCGCAGGGCGCCTGAAGGCCCTGTCGATCGTCCCCGAGATCGAGGTCTTCGACACCGGCATGATCGACACCGCCCGCCGCTTGATCGGGGAAGGCCTGCTGGAAGAGCCCCTGCACTTTGACTTCGTCCTGGGAGTCCCCGGCGGAATGGGAGGCTCTGTGCGAAACCTGGAGTTTCTGGTGGGCTCCATCCCCGACGGGAGTACCTGGTCGGTGGCCGGGATCGGTCGACACCAGCTGCCTCTGGCCCGACGAGCACTGGAGCTTGGGGGACATGTCCGGGTGGGCCTGGAAGACAACCTCTTCGTGGAGAAAGGAGTGCTGGCCAAAGGCTCCTACGAGCTGGTCGAGATCGTCGTCGGCGAGGCCGAACTCACCGGGCGCCCCCTGGCGAGCCCCGAGGAAGCCCGGGAGATCCTCGGAATTTCCCCGTAATAGGGGGATTTTCGGTGTTTGCCGTGGTTTTTTCGCCTCTCGAAAAGAAATCACCGCCAATCGCCAAAACTCCCCTTGAAAATCACAATAAACCGCATAAAACAGGGTTGACATCGGATCGGGGTGTTCTTATTCTCGCCTCGCTTTATCGGTGCATCTGGAATGTTCACGGTCTTCATAAGAAGAACGTGCTGGCCCGTGTTAATCGCTTACCTTGATTCCTGTGAAGGGGAAATGCCATGACGAAGTCTGACCTGATCAACGCTGTGAATGCTGCCGCTGCGGACAAGAACATCGAACTCACCAAGAAGGACACCCGAGAGCTCATCGACATCCTCTTCGAGACGATGGCCGGCGCCATCAAAGACGAAGAGCGATTCTCCTACCCGAACTTCGGCACCTTCACCGTGAAGCATCGCAAAGCCCGTGAAGGCCGCAATCCCCGCACGGGTGACAAGATCAAGATCCCCGCGTCCTACTCGGTGGGCTTCAAGCCCTCCCCGAGCCTCAAGGACCTGGTCAACAAGTAAGACCGGGATCACTTGACGTATCAAACGCCTCGGGCCAACGCCCGAGGCGTTTTTTTGTGTCCTCAGAGGGTCAAGAAGACCAGGACGCCGCCCCAGAGAGCGAAAATGGAGAGCAGGGCCCGGTCCTTCAGCATGGCCTCCGTGGGGCTCTGGAGGCCCTCGGAGCGGCAGAGCGCGAAGAACCTCGCCAGGCCGAGGGTAACCAGCGGTATCGTCACCGGAAGCCAGGCGCTATCCACCGGGGTCTCTCGCAGCCGCAGCGGCTGATCCGGCAGGGACGCCGTGACGGCATAGATGGTGTACACGGCCACCGTAAACCCGGCGACCGCCACCAGGGCCGTGTCGACGTGCTCCAGCCGGTAGGCTCCCAGGGACCGCCGGGTCCGCTCCAGGGTCCCCGAGACCTGCAACGCCAGCTCGTGGCGACGCTTTCCGAGCCCCAGGTACACGGCCAGTAGGAAGGTGCACAGGACCAGCCACTCCGACAGGAGCACCCCGATGGCGACGCCGCCAGCGACCACCCGGAGGACAAATCCCACGGCGATCACGGTCACGTCCACAAAGGGGACTCGCTTCAGCCACCCGGAGTAGGCCAGGTTCAACAGGAGATAGCTCAACAGGAGGACCGCCACCAGGGGGTGGATCAGAGCCCCTATAAGAGCCGACATCAACCCCAGGCCCGCCGCGACCCGCAGCGCAAGCGCCGGCGACACTCGCCCGGAGGCAATGGGTCGGTGTTTCTTAACCGGGTGTCGCTGGTCCCGCTCTCGATCGACGAGATCGTTGATCATGTAGACAGCGCTGGCCATCAGGCAAAACCCGGCGGCGGCCCCCAGGCTCTGGAGCACCGTAATCCATTGGTCGAAGGCCTGGGCGAAGAAGAGGGGCGCCACGACGAGGAGGTTTTTCACCCACTGGTGGGGACGCATGGACCGCAGGATCCCACCGGCGACTCCCCCCTGCCCTCTCGTGTTGCGATTCTGGCTCATACTTCGAAACTGGAAAGGCCCATGGAACATCTGATAGAGGGTAACCGGTTGACCGACGGGACCCAACGACGACTTTTCCCTCTATGTTCCATCTTCTCGACGTACCGCTGTGGCAAGGTGGAGTGCTGCTCTGCTACTTCGCCGTGTTGATCGCCCTCTCGGTATACGGGGGCCACCGATACGCTATCGTACGACTCTTCCGGCGATTTGCCACCGGCGACGACCCCGAGCCCCTGCGACGCTACCCCGACGGAGAGCTACCGACGGTCACCGTGCAGCTCCCCGTGTTCAATGAGCGATACGTGGTGGAGCGGCTGATCGACGCGGCCTGTCGCCTGGACTACCCGTCGGACCGCCTGCAGATCCAGGTCCTCGATGATTCCACAGACGACACCACGGAGCTCGCCAGGCGCCGGGTGGCCCACTGGCGGGCCCAGGGAGTCGACATCGAACTGCTCCACCGCAGCGACCGGGAGGGATACAAGGCCGGGGCTCTGGCAGCCGGTCTGAAGTTGGCCACGGGAGAGCTGGTCGCCATCTTCGACGCCGACTTCGTTCCCAACGAGTCGTTCCTCCGACAGGCGGTCCATCATTTTTCCGCGGCCGAGATCGGGATGGTTCAGGCCCGGTGGGAGTATCTGAACCGGGACTACAGCCTCTTGACCCGCGCCCAGGCGGTGCTTCTGGACGGCCATTTCATCCTGGAGCACACCGCCCGCAATCGGTCCGGGCTCTTCTTCAACTTCAACGGCACCGCCGGGATCTGGCGCCGAACCACCATCGACGACGCCGGCGGCTGGGAACATCACACCCTCACCGAGGATCTTGACCTCTCCTACCGAGCCCAGCTGAAGGGGTGGACCTTCCGGTATCTCAAGGACCTGGCTGTCCCCAGTGAGATCCCCGTCGAGATGAACGCCTTCAAGAGCCAGCAGCACCGGTGGTCCAAGGGAGCCCTCCAAACCGCTCGCAAGGTGCTCCCCCGAGTACTCCGGGCCGATCTCCCCCTCCGGGTGAAGATCGAGGCCATCTACCACCTGACCGGCAACCTTGCCTATCTCCTGATGGTTATCTTGGCCCTCTTGATGCCCCTGGCGACCCTGATTCGGGTCCAACAGGGGTGGTACGAGGTGCTCCTCTTGGACCTCCCGATCTTCTTCGGCGCCACCTTCTCGGTGTGTTACTTCTACTGGGTCTCCCAACGGGATCAGGGCCGCAAACCCCTGGAGATCCTCCGGCTCCTGCCGACGGTCTTGGCCCTGGGCATCGGCGTCAGCGTCAACAACGCCCGGGGTGTCTTCGGCGCCCTCGTGGGCCACCAGACCCCCTTCGTCCGGACCCCCAAGTACGCCGTCGCCCAACGCCAAGACGCCTGGACCTCGAAGCTCTACATTCGTCGACGCAGCTTCCTCCCCGTCGTCGAACTCACCCTCGGCCTGTGGTTCACCTTCGCCATCTGGACCATCCTCACCGATCCGGCCCTCCCCTTGGCCAGCCTCCCCTTCCTGATGCTCTTCCAATTTGGGTTCTTCTACGTGGGCCTCGTGACTCTCGGTCAGAGTCTCGCCCCCGCCGTCGAAATCGCTGATCCCTGACCCCCCGATCGCCCCCACGGGAACCCACCCTTGTCTTTTCGCCGATTCCTCGTCAGACTTGCCGGAGCGCTCCACACCACACCAATTACTCCTAGCTTCGGGGGAGGAGTGCTCCCCGGACGTATCGATAAAGGATGGATGTATGAATAGGAAGTCTCCTCGCACCTTGATCGTCCTTTCGTCAGCGGCCCTCCTGGTGGGCCCCATCACATTCTTCGCCTCGGCAGCCACCGCCGAGGAGGAGGATTCGCAGTACTGCCGCACGATCAGCGCTACCTTGAGCGCTTCCTTCTACGAAGAGGGTTGCACAAGCCCCGTGGGACTCTGCACCGCCGGGGACCTGATGCGGCCCAACGGTCAGGTGGTGGGATCCACGGACTACGTGGCCTCGGGCATCGGCGGCGGCATCGTCGGTGACGACAGTATCGTGACGCCGCCGGTAGAGCCGGGCACGACCTGGTCCTACGCCGGCCTCCTGACCTTGAGCACCGCCGTCGGCGATCTGATGAGCACCGACGTGGGCGTCTTCGACACCGCCGGCGGGGCCTTCACGGAGTTCAACCGGGTCACTGGCGGTACGGGGATCTTCGCCGGCGCCACGGGCACCTTCTACATCAACGGGTTCTCCTTCCCCGACGGCACCGGCTTTGACGCCGATATCACCGGCGAGGTCTGCGTACAGACCCCGTCGGCGGCCGGGCAGCTGCGGCGTGTCTTTGCCCCCTGAATTGCGCCGACGGCGGCACCCCGTGAGGACCTACCAGGTCCCTTTACCAGGATCCCTCCGGGGTGCCGTCGAAGTGCTTCTTCAGCCCTGCCCAACAGTCCAGATAATTCTCCTGCCGGGTCGACAGGGTCGAGCTGTACTGGGTCAGGTGCTGGGGCAGCCGGGTCTCCAACATGAACGCCAGGGTCCCCTCCAACTTCTGGGGCACCTGTTCGCCATGGGAGGCTTTCTCAAAGGCGTCGGCATCGGGGCCGTGGGGAAGCATCATGTTATGGAGGCTCATGCCCCCCGGCAGGAAGCCCTCTTCCTTGGCGTCGTACTGCCCATAGATCAGGCCCATGAACTCCGACATGATGTTCCGGTGGTACCAGGGCGGACGGAAGGTGTTCTCCCCGACGAGCCACCGATCGGAGAAGATCACGAAGTCGATATTCGCCGTCCCCGCCTCTCCCGATGGGGAGGTCAGGACCGTGAAGATCGACGGATCGGGGTGATCGAAGAGGATCGCTCCCACCGGAGAGTAGTCCCGGAGGTCGTACTTGCTGGGCACGTAGTTTCCGTGCCAGGCCACAACGTCCAGGGGAGAGAAGTCGATGGCCGTGGTATAGTGCCGTCCACACCACTTCAGGTAGATCTTGCTGGGGCGCTCCACGTCCTCGAAGGCCGCCACGGGGGTCTTGAAGTCCCGGGCGTTGGCCATGCAGTTAGCGCCGATGGGGCCCCGCTCGGGCAGGGCGAACTTGCCGCCGTAGTTCTCGCAGAGGTAGCCCCGCACGGGCCCGTCGACGAGCTCGAACCGAAACAACATCCCCCGGGGGATCAGCACGATCTCCCCGGGCCCGGCCTCGATCACCCCGAGCTCCGTCGCCAGGCGGATGGCTCCCTCCTGGGGCAGAAACATCATTTCCCCGTCGGCGTTGATGAAGTACTCATCCTCCATGGACCGGTTGGCGAAGTAGAGGTGAGAGGCCATGCCGATCTGCCCCACCACGTCGCCAGCGGTGGTGACCGTGCGGACTCCCTCCATGAACCCCGTGGGCTCCTCGGGGATAGGCACCGGATCCCACCGATGCTGGCCCACGGGGAGCTCCTCTTCGACCATGGTCGGGCCGCTGCGCCAGAAGGGACGCTTCGTCGGCTCGTAGCTCGACATATGCCGCACCGACGGCCGGATCCGATAGAGCCAGGACCGCTCGTTCGTGCTCCTCGGCGCCGTAAACGGCGACCCCGAGAGCTGCTCGGCGTAGAGCCCGTAGGCGCATTTCTGTGGCGAGTTGCGCCCCTTGGGCAGGGCCCCGGGCAACGACTCACTCTCAAAGCTATTTCCGAATCCCGTCATGTACTCAAGGGTCATGGTCTCCTCGCTCACCAGGGCATCTGATTCGTATCGGTCGGGCGGATCCTAGGGGAGACTAAGAACGGCGACAAGCCGGGACAACCCTACCACCGTTTCTGTGCTAGAGCCGCTCCATCCGCATCGCCAGCGCCGTGTTCAACAGCCTCTCGTCGATCTCCCCGCTGATCCGCAAGGAGTCGACCACCACCATGGCGGCCCACTCCGGCTCTCGCTGGGCGAGCTTCGCCAGGGTCTCGTAGGACTCCCCATCGAGGTCGTGGTAGTAGTTCAGCGCCAGGGTCGTGCCCGCCCCCAGGTTCACCATCCACGCCTTTCGGGGGATGGGCTCCGACGTCGTGGGGAGGCTGAAGAAGGGCGACTCCCGCAGCGACCGATCCACATGGAACGAGGGATCCACGAAGAGCACCTCATCGACGGCTTGCCCCGTCTTCTGCAAGAGCTCAAAGACCGCCGCTTTCAGCGCTCCCGCCGCGGCGACCTCGGCCCGGCGGAGGTCGTCGAGGAGCAGGAAGTCGGACTCCACGAACCGGGGCGCCTTGCCGTAGAGCCGCCGCAACAGGAGGCGAAGGTCCTGGCCCCCCTGCAGCAGGAGCACCTCCCCCTTCTCCATGGCCTGGGCGATGGCGCAGTTGTCCTGGGTCAAGAGCACCTTCCCATCGGCCAGGGCTCGCCGGACCCTCCGGAGATCGACCACCTCTCCGTCGGAGGTCCTCAGGATCTGCCGCCGTTGCCACTCCCGGGGGAACTCTCCTCGTGTGTCGATATATCGAAGTAAGTAGGACAGGTGGAGCTCATGAGCCTCCCGATCTGCGACCCCGGGCGACGCCGCGAGCTCCTCCAGAGAGTCGATCAACCGCTGCGGTAGATCTCGGGTCGCCAGGCCCTCCAGGATCTCCGTGGCCCGGTCCAGGTTCCGGTCTCGCAGGAGCTGATCTCTCGTCAGGGTGTGCTCCAAGAGATGGGAGTCGATCCGAAAACTCGCCCACGGCCAGGGGCTCTCCTCAGACTCCATCAAGGTCAGCCCCCGGTTGTAGTATCCGGCCTGAATCTCCTCGTCGTCGGTGGCGATCCCCATCACGATCCGGGTGCCCTGGGCCTCGTAGGTCACCTTGCACAGGGCTGCCACGTCGAAGGCCTGGGCCGTCGGTTCGCCACCGAAGTACACCGGGATCTCGGCGAATTTACACCACTTCTCGATGGTCTTGCGGGCTCGCCTCCGAAACTCTTGGAAGTCCTCGGCGCTCATCTCCTTGACGATCCGGATCTCCGTGCCCTCCATGGGATGGGGGAGCCGGAAGAGCTGGTAGGTGCGATCCGGCGCGAAGACCACTCGCCATTGATGGCCGGACCGCCCGGTCTCGACGATCACCTGATCGGGCTCGATGGCGAAGACCGACACGAACCCGATCCCGAACCGGCCGATCTTCGTCAGATCGTCGTCCTTGCCGGAGGCGAAGAGCCGGACCAGCTTCGTCTCGATGATCTCCCGGCTCATCCCCTCGCCCCAGTCCCGCACCAGGACCTCGCAGTTTCCGTCGACGTGGCGCACGTCGATCTCTACCTCCCCGGTGCCGCTGTCGATGGAGTTCTGCACGAGCTCCCGAAAGAACGCCATGGGGTCGGAGAACTGTCGGACCAAATCGTCGATCAATGCCATGGGACCTCCCTTTCGAGACGACTGCTCATAGACTTCAGAAACCGGCGCTTCTCATAGGCGGAGACCACCGGATCGGGGCGCACTTCCCGTTGGCCGCCTTCCAGGGCCAGGTGCTGAGAGCGCAACGCGGCCGCTCCGAAGGCCCGAAGGATAGGAACGTCGGGACGTTCCCGGGCCACCCGGATCACCTCGTGGTTGCGGTCGGCCGCAAAGCCGCCGGCCTCCATCCGGATTAAGGTCGTGCCATCTCCGTCGATCCATCGCACCGGTGTTGACCGCAGGGTCGTCGCCGCCTCGGCGATCTCGGCCTCCACTCGTTTGTCTTCCTCAGGTGTCACGGCCTCACGGGCCTCACGGGGCTCTTCGATCGCCCTGAAAAGAGCCCCCCGCAACCGAGCCGCCACATCGCTGGTCGATGCGCCCCTGGGAGACCGGTTCTCATCAGCTTCTTCGTCGATGTCGCCGTAGCTCTCGAGCTCGTCGTCGGGAAGGGAGCCAAACATCCACCCCTCCTCGACCTCCTCGAACTCGTCGGCCTGGCCGGACCCCTCGGGCCGCCAGGGCTCGAGCGTGATGCGGTTCGACTGAGCCCCCCGGGAGAGACCGACCATCACACCGGCGAAGTTCCGCAGGAAGTCTCGGGCCACCCGCTCCCCACCCCATTGCCAGCAGACGATCGGAACATCCTCGGGGAGATCGTTGATGAGCCGCTCTCCTTCCACGATGTAGTAGATCCTCTCTCCGTCGACCACAGCCTCCCCGGGGCTGATCGGCTCTCCCGGCCCCCGAGTCTCCCGATCCAGCGCCGTGAGCACCGGGAGCTCACGAATGCACTCGATCAGGGCTTCTCGCGCCTCCTCCGGGATGTCCTCTCCCCGAGACATGTCGAGGCTCTTTTGAAGCAACGCGTGGATCCCACCGGTCCGCAGAGACTCCCCGCGCTCGACGAGATCTCTCAGAAAGTCTCGGACCGCCAGGAGCATCTGCCCGCTCAACCGATACTTCATCTTCCGCCAGGCCGAGTCCTCTACAAAGGCGCTCTGTGAGATATTGGTGTTCAACACCGGTGAATCCACCAGCGCGTGGACCCGAAACCCGTCAAAATCTGGCGATGATAACGTGTCCGAGAGGAGCACCCCGTGCTGCACGACCTGTATCCGCGTTCCTACGGTGCCCATCTCCCGTCGGGCCAGCCCCAGAAGACCGCGCTCCACGAAGACCTCGTCAGGGGCCCCGGGCATCGTTACGGGCACCTCGAAGCTTCGCGTCACATCGAACCCGGAGTCCTCGCCGTCTCCCCGGAGCTCAAACCCCTCGCTGATCTTTCTGCGATCTACGTGGATGTCCACCCGTGAGTGCTCGGTGTGTTGTTTCAACAAGAGGACCTCCGGGTGCTCCCCGAAGCTCGCGATCCGGGTGAAAAACCGAGAGATCCGTCGGCCCAGGTTCTTCTGAATCTCGATGCTGGTACTCATGTACGTGGAGTGCGCCGTCTCCAGGACTTTGATCTCCCCACCGGAGAGCACCACCGTGACCGGCGTCGCCCCACCGGCGGTGATCGCCACGCTCGACGCCCCACCACCCTCCAGAGCGTGGACAGCCATCGCCAGATGCCGCAGCGCGAGGTTGCGGGGGTTCCTTCGCTCCGAGAAGGCCGCCGAGTAGAGCCGGGAGAGCTCCTCCACGGAGAGGAACTCTCCGTCGAACCCGACCACCGTGTGGCCCGCGTCCAAGGTCACATGGAATTCGCCAGCCCCCAGCAGGTGAGCCGCCTTCACGAGCTCCAGGATGTAGTGATCCGGAGACGGGAGCTGGTACTCCCGCAGCTTCTCTCGTGCCCGGACGGGATCGAGGTGGAATTCACCGGTGCTGATCAGTTCCATTACGGAGGTCGGAGGACAGAGGTCAGTGGTCAGAGGTCATCGCCAAGTTCGGTGAGGATAGGAGAAGTGAGCTCTCGAATGAAGCGGCGCTTTTTGTGAGCGGCGATGAGTGGGTCCCGGGGGGAAGAATGGGGGGAGAGGTGGGGGGCCAGGTCGGCGAAGAGGGTGGTGATGGCGAAGGCCCGGGCGACGAGGTCCCGGGGGCGGTCGATGGCCTGGCGGATGGCGGGGGCGTTGCGATCGGCGACGAAACTCGAGCCCTCGGGGCGTAGTGCCCTGGTGCCGTCGCCGTCGATCCATCGGATCGAGAGATCGTCGCCGGGAAGCGCGGCGATGAGATCGTCCTCTATCTTCGGTGGTTCCGGTGGGAGCGTCCGGGGTGGTTCTGGAGGCAGGCTCGCGTCCATGTCGACGTGGACCAGCTTCGCTCCGCTCTTGGTGGGACGAGAGTCGTGAATGTTGCCCCAGTGTAGATCCTCCAGGACCGGAGCGAAGTGGTGGAGGATCTCCACCTCCTGGGAGCCCCGGCGCCACAAGACGACGGGCTGCGTGGCGGGGATCCTGGCGAGCCCGTCGACGGTGCGCTCCCCTTCTGTGACGAAGTAGATCCTACCATCTTCGATCGCCTGGGCTGGAGAGATCGGGTCGCCGGGGCCTCCCGTTTCTCGATCCAATGAGATCAAGACCGGCAGCTCGGCGATCCGCGCCCCGTAGGCGTCCGCTGCTTCGGGAGAGAGGTTCGACGCGATCGAGAACCCATCGACCACAAGTCGCCAGCCCGTGCTGTCGTGGATCGGATAGTGGGCCGACGCCCGCGCCTCCAGGTACTCGGCGATCACGATCAAGAGGTGCCCGTTCACCCGCGCCTGCAAGGCGTCCCAGGATTGGTCCTCAGCCACGGCGCTCTGCGAGATATCGGTGTTCACCGCCGGAGATTCCACCAGGGTATGGACGCTGTGTTGGTGGAGGGGGGACACCCCTCGCTTATCCAACAGGGTGACCCCCTCTTGAACCACCTGCAAGCGGTGCGACGGCGCTCGACCCCGATGGGCACCTATGGCGACGGAGCCCCGCTCCACGAAGCCCGATGCCGACCGATCAGCCCCGGGGAGGGGGCTCTCGAACCGACGAACCATGTCGAGCTCCTGACTGCCCACGGCCTGAGGCACCCACCTGCCGCTACGTTTCACGTACCGACAGGACATGGGGTGGCCCTCTTCGTCGGCGATAAAGAACCCCCTGTTGACCCGCTCGTCATTGACGATCACGTTCGTGCGGGCATAGACGACCTTCTCCCGCAGAAGGTCGAGCTCCGTCATCTCCTGGCCCCGAAACCGCTGCAACAGCCCGGCCAACCGACCCCTGCTCCTCACCACCTCGATCACCGTGCCCGGACCTCTGGCGGAGGTCCCGTCCAAGACCGTCGCCTCCCCGTCAACGAACCGAACGGACCGCGACGACTCACCACCGGTCGTGATCGTGATCGTCGACGCCCCGCCCCCCTCCAGCGCGTTCACAGCCATCGCCACATGCCCCAGCGCACGACCGACAGGTGTCTCCTGTTTTACGAAGACCGCCGAGTAAAGCTGGGACAAACTCTTTGTGGAAAACCGCTCCCCATCGAACCAGACCCGGACCCAGGAGTCCTCGACGTCGAACACGATCCGGGTCGCCTCCACGAGATGGGCAGCCTTGACCAACTCCAGGGCGTAGTGAGCCGGCGACGGGAGCTGAAACTCCCGCAGTTTCTCCCGAGCCCGAATGGGATCGAGGTGAAACTCACCGCTACTAATCAGATCCATTACTGTACAGAGGGCAGAAGTCAGAGGTCAGAGGTCAGAGGTCAGAGGTCAGAGGTCATCGCAAAGGTCGGCGGCGCTTCTTGGCCTCGGATCTCCGTCTTCCGACCTCCGTCCTCCGACCTCCGTCTCCAGGCCGGCGACGGGAGCTGAAACTCCCGCAACTTCTCGCGAGCCTGAACGGGATCGAGGTGAAATTCACCGCTGCTGATCAGGTCCATTACGGTACAGAGGACAGAAGTCAGAGGTCAGAGGTCAGAGGTCATTGCCAAGGTCGGCGGCGCTTCTTGGCCTCGGATCTCCGTCCTCCGACCTCCGTCCTCCGACCTCCGTACTAGTACTCGGCGCGAATCATGAACGTGCGGGACGCCGAGTCGTGGCCCTCGAGGACTTGCTCGTTCTCCTCGCCACAGCCGGCTGTGATCTCACCGGAGAAGTTCCCCACCACCAGGTAGGAGCTATCCGGGTAGGGGACAATGGCCCGGACCGTTACGTCCCGAAGCCGCTCGGGACGTAAGAGCCGGAAGCTCTCGAACTCACCGTCAGGGCTAACCCGGGCGTAGATCACGCCCTCGGTCTGATGGAAACGAGTGACGGCGAAGGCGATGAGCGCTGAGTGATCCGCTGCCACCGCGCCAGCTTCGACGTGGGCCTGGGCGTGCTCGTCGGTGACGAGGCGGGTCGCCCAGAGGAGCTCGGGGCCGTCGAAGGCGGCCACGAACAACCCCGTCTCGCGTGGGAACTCCAGGGTCGTGCCGATATCTGGAAAGTAGAGCTGGTCCGATCCGGGACTGCCGACGACGATCACCCGATCCTGATCGTCGGTGTAGACACGAACGGAGTGACTCTCCCCCAGATAGGCCGGGATCGACCAGAGCAGCTCGCCGGAGGGTCCCTCTCGGCTGAGAGTGCTCTGGTCCCCCTCGGACTCGAGATAGATCGTGTCATCCCCGACGGGTAGATGTATCGCCTGCCGCGTCTCCACCACCTCGGCGTTCAGAATCTCCCCATCCCGGGACACATCCAGGTGGAAAGGCGCTCTGCCTTCGGACCGCAGGACGTGCTCCCCGATGCGAACCCTTCGGGTCGTATCGGCGGCCCCAGAGGGGGGCCGTATGGTGCCCCGGATCCGGAGCCCTTCACCGTGCATCGAGATCGTCCCGAAGCTACTCACGGCGACCGCATCGGGGTGCGTATCGGGCTCCGGAAACTCCGGTGCCAGGGCCCAACGAAACGATGTGTCCCGACCGTAGCTGACGATCACCTCACCGGGGAACTGACTCCGGTAGTGATGCTGCGCTTCCGTCAGGCCCAACGCGGTCAACTCCCCGGTCACACCGACGCTCAAATAGATATTGCCCTCCTCATCGGCGGCCAGCCCGCTGATCCCCGTAGCCCGACCGGAGTACTGGACGGACGTCCATGTCTGTAGGTCATCGATGGTCCCGTCCGGTCGGAGCCAGGCGATGAAGAGGACCTCCCGACCCCCACCAAAGGTCGCCGACTGCTCTGAGGACAGTCCCTCATCAAAGACCACGGACCCCAGGAAGATCCCGGCCAGCACCGTGCGGCCGTCGGGCAAGAGAATGGCCCGATGAACATCGCGAGCTTCCGCGACCGTAGCCCAGGCCGTCTGGTCGCCGAAGAAGCCCTCATGGAACCCCGCGGGGGGACTACAAGAATCGGGCTCTTCGTACTCCGGCCGACCACCACAGGCCGCAAGAAATACTCCAAGTAGCAGAATCCACGTGCTCCTCGGCATCACAAACTCTCCGAGCGCGGGCTACGACGGCGCAGAACCACCACCGCAAGGGGAACCAATAGCAGCCACCACGAGGCCGGCACCGACGACGGAGTCGCCGAGCAACCAAAGGGACCGCAGCCATAGTCTCCCGAGGACTCACCGTACTCGACAGACCCCGAGGAGGACCTCAGAAAGCTCACCGCCGGGTCCCCGTCAGCATCGAACTCCTCCTCCGACGTCTCTACGACCAGGGTCATCACCACCGTGGTCGGAAGCTCGTTCAGGTCGATCTCCATGGAGTCCCCCGCCGGCAGCGGTCGGTCGTCCACACAGGAATGCGCGGGGTCACAGAAGAACTCCAGCCCCACATCCTGCTCACAACCGTTGAACAAGATCGTGGAGAACCGGCAGTGTTCATCGCCCTGACGGTTTGCGATCGGCTCTACTTCGAAACACTCCGGCCAGTACTGAGTATCGATCTCATGAACACACTCAAAGGTGTCCGAGAGCACCGGACGAGAATCATCGATGGAGCAGGCCACCGCCTCGCTCACCCCGAACGCAGAAACCACGGCGATCATCACCGCAGCGGCCAACACAGAAGCGACAGGTCGAAAAGTCATCGGAATCTCCACGCTATTGGACGTCTCTCCGAGGATTGCAGAACCGCCCGGCCGATTCAATCTCGATTCGACGCCTCCGGTACCCGTCGGGGACACCGGGGTTTCCGGCGGCATTGTTCGTGGCGTCCGGGTTGGCGACGGACCATTTCCCCACCGAGTTCAGGGCCCCCACGGTCTACCCCCGGACAAGCCCGGGGGCTATAGGTATTGGGGCTCCACAGGGGCCAAGGCCCCGTTCCGCCAGTTGGCCAACCCTCCCTAATCCCCTATCCTGTCACCGAGCTTCTGTCCTC
>SKON01000050.1 GCA_007120035.1 Myxococcales bacterium | reverse complement strand
TGGCCTTCTCCCCACTTGTGGGGAGGTGCCCGAAGGGCGGAGGGGTCGTCCCGCGCCGCCCGAACCTTCGCCACACCGCGAACCCCAACGACACACCGAAGCCCGTGGCCTTCTCCCCACTTGTGGGGAGGTGCCCGGAGGGCGGAGGGGTCGTCCCGCGTCGCCCGGACCTTCGCCACACCGCGAACCCCAACGACACACCGAAGCCCCTGGCCTTCTCCCCACTTGTGGGGAGGTGCCCGAAGGGCGGAGGGGTCGTCCCGCGCCGCCCGAACCTTCGCCACACCGCGAACCCAGAGTTGACGCCCGCCCACGTTCCGACTAAGAGAAGGGTCGCGCTGGCCCAGTACACCGAAGGAGAATGACCATGGCCGAAGAAGAAGCGAAGTCCACCGAAGCTGACGCCGAGGTGACCGAAGAAGAAGAAGCCGCTCCCGAGAAGCAGTACAGCGGCGAAAAGATTATGTGTTTCGTCTCCAAGAAGATGGTGCCCATCGAGGACACTGTGGAGCTCGAAATCCAGCCTCATAAGAAAGTCCGGGTCCTGCCCCGGTACATCAAGTACGACCAGGCTCAAGCCTGATCGAAGAGCAAGAACGAAAAAAGCCCCGGGAGACCGGGGCTTTTTTTGTTCTCACCTGCTTACACCGTCCATCACTGCCGCGGGGGAACCACGGGATCCCGTGGGTTGTAGAACTCCGCGTCGTCCCGAGCCGCCTCGCCCGGGGCTTTACCGCCCACCAGGAGCACCCGGCCCGTATCGGTGAGGGCCGCCGCGAAGCCAGCTCGCTCGTACCGGGTCGTCCCGAAGGGCCCGTCAAGGCCCATCGCGGCCTGCAGTCCTTGGAAGGTCAACACCTCGGCGCTGCGCACGAAGTCGCCGTTGGAGTCCAACCCGCCGAGGATCAGGAGCCGCCGAGACTGAGGTAGCTCGACGAGCGTCGCCCCACCCCGGGCCTCCGAGAGCTGCCCCGTGCTGGTGAACCCCGAGTCGGGACGGCCGAACGCGTAGGTCCCGGTCGCCCCGCCGCTCACTCCCGTCATCCCACCCACGACGAGGGCGTTGAAACTTCCCGAAGCTCCCAAGAGATAGACCGCGGGCTCCAGGCGAGGCCGGTCCAGGTCGGAGGCCGTGGCGGACCCCTGAGAGCTGAGCACCTCCGTGGACTGCAGCACGTCGTCGTTACTCCCGCCCAACACCCACACGGACTCGCCATCCTCGAGGAGCACGGCGGCGTGGCCGACCCGGGCCGTGGACATGGGAAACTGGGTCGCGTGGGCGTTTTGAGGATGGGTCTGAATGATCTCAAAGCTGTTCAGCACCTGCCCCGACGAACCGCCCCGACCGCCGGCGACGATCACGGCCCCCGACTCCAGCCGGGTCGCCGAGTGCATCGCCCGCGACGAGTTCAGGCTCATGGCGCTCCCGCTGCTGTCCACCAGGACTTGCACCCGGGTACCGGGCGCCGCGTTCAGGTCGATGAGCTCGATGGTCCCCGTCGCCACCGAAGTCCCGCCGGCGACCCGGAAGCCCCCGACCACCAGGAACCGGTCTCCCCCGAGGGGCGTCACGCTATGATAGGCCCGGCCTGTCTGGAGCCGGTCGGCCCCGACCGTGCCGGTCTGGCGAGCGGCGTCATCGCCGGCGAGCTCCGTGAAGTATCCCGTAGCGGGATCGAAGAGCTGGATATCGTCGAAGACCTCGGTCAGCGGTGGCTGCGAGCCGGGCAGCGGCGCGGCGTTCACCAACCCGCCGCCCACGATCAGCACCTGCCCGTCCTCGGTGGGCGTCGCCGTATGCCCTACCCGGCCGATCCAGTCTGCAGCCAGTTCCCGACGATCCAGCCGGCTTGGGACCAGACGGTCCTCGCCGGTCCCCGTGACTCGCACCATGGAGCCCACGGGAGCGAACTCGTTCACCGGCGAGATCATCGCCCGGAACGCACGATACCGGCTGGTCGAACCGAAGCTGAAGAGCGGCGTCGAGCCACCGGCGATAGTGCCCGTCGCGCTGCGCACCTCGAAGTCCATCCGGAGGTCTTGCCCCAGAGGGATCGAGTCCATGGCTATCCGCCGATCCGAGAGCGGCACGGTCTGCTCCGTGAGCACCTCCCGGGTCGAGGGACGGGTCACCCGGACCCGCATCAGCTCCGCCCCGGGATAGTCGGGCAGCCCCTGCACAAAGGCCCCGTCAGGCGTCCCGTCGTCATGCCACCCGTAGAGGTTTACCGAGAGCTTGGAGGAGTCGTCTCCCCCGCAACCCAGAAGCGGTCCCGCCAGACAGAGGGCCATCAATACCGAAAGTCGTCGCACCAGGCTCCCGCTCACCACTCCACCTCCGCTTCAAATCCGGGCTCTGAGCTACCGGACCGCACGATCATGATCACCGTCCCTGCCACCAATCCGCCGGCCAGGGCTGCCGCCCCACCCCATCCGAGGTACCGCATCGTGTTGCTCCGCTCTCCCGGGGGGTCATCGGGCAACGGCCGGGTGGGCTCCGTTCGCGTCGGGTCCGGGACGGGCAGCGCTTCCCGTGGCTCGTCCTCGGCTCGAGCCACGGCGTCGGGGTCCTCCTCGACGGGCTGCTCCTCGGGCTCGGCGACTACGACGGGCTCTTCCACGACCTCCGGATCGAGATCCACCTCGACCACGGCTCGGTCCTCGGGCATCCGCCCCACGGCGCCGGTGATGATCAGCGACAGCCGGTCGACCCGGGACCGCAGGTTCGACAGGTCCATGTTGAAGTCCACGTTCTCCCCCTGCACCAACATCCCGTCTCGGGCTCGATACACGAACGGCGCGGCGATGTACCGCGGCCCGTCTCGCACCATCAGGACCCAGGCGACGTAGTCCGCGTCCGTGAAGGCCACCAGCTCCGCCAGGTGGGGCGCCACGCCCTCTCCGAACCGCCCGGTCCGCAGGCTCTCCTGGAGGCTCGAGAAGAACGCCGGCACCTCGGCCTCGACGTCCTCCTCGGCCTCAAAGGTCACCTCGATCTCTTCCTCTTGGCCGCGGGCTCGGACCCGAATCACCTCTCGATGGACGTCTTCACCCTGGACGACCACCAGATAGTGGTGGCCAAACCCCACGTCGTCGACGGTCAGCGGCGTCTCGCCACGCATCACACCATCGATGGTCACGATGGCTCCCGGCCGCGGCGTCGAGATATGAAGGATCCCGGTCTCGGCGCGGGTCACCCGGTCGACCTCGTCGTCATAGATCTCTCGCAGCTCCTCGGGATAGATCTCGGGGTCCAACGTGGCGTCGGGCACGAGCTGAGCGAACCGCTGCATGTACTGACGGGCATCCAGGTCGTACCCGGAGTGGAAGTAGGCCGCCGCCAGGTTCGAGAGGGCGTCGGTGAGAATCCCGAAGTTCCGGAGCCCTTCGAGGTTGGCCTCGATCAGGTCCACGGCCCGCTGAAATGCCTCGGCGGCCCGGTCGTACTGTCCGGCGTTCAAGAGCCCGATCCCCGAGGTGTACTGCTCCTCGGCCAATACCAGGGCGGCCTCGCCACCGGCGTCGGTGGCGCCCAGGATCTGCGTCATTGAAGGTAAGAGTTCGGAGTTCCGCTCCGTGTCTACCCGTCGACGGGTGGACTCGTTGACCCGCTCCACCACGAGACTGCTCAACTCTCCCCGCAGGCTGTCCACGGGCAAGAGAAAGAGCCGCGGCGTGGGGCCCGCCGGAACGGCGCGCTCCTCTTCGGCCTCCTGGGCCTCTTCGCCGTTGTCGCCACCATCTGCGCCGTCGGCTCCTTCGTCGGCCCAGGCCGAACCGCTCACGAGCATCAGACAGACCGCGGCGACGACCGCCCACAGACCGCCCGCTCTGCCAGGCATGACCTTCATTTTCACCTCATTTCTCGCGCTGAGACACTCCTCGGATCCGCCGCATCCGGACTACAGATGAGGCACCGAAATTCCTAACACGGCCCGGATCCCACCGTCAACTCAGCGACTTCCGGCTCCTTCGCCACAGCAGCCCGAGGAGCGCTACCATGGCGAGCAGGCCGCCGTCGGGGGCGCTCCCGCTGGACGAGCAGGATCCGCAGCCCCTCGGGCTATCCTCGCTGACTCCCTGGTCGACGGAATGAGAATCCTCGTCGTCGGGGTCCGTCACCGGCGTACAGTCAAAGCCGTCTCCCTCGAAGCCCTCCAGGCACTCGCAGGAGTAGCCGTCTGCGGTCGGCGAGCACAGTGCGTTCTCGTCACAGCTGTGGGTACCGGCGGCGCAGGGGTCGACATCGACACACGCGCCCTCGGCATCCATCTCCTGGCCGTCGGCGCAGATGCACTCGTAGCCTTCGGGGAGATTCACGCAGATCGCCGTCTCATGGCAGTCGTTGAGGGCGGGATCGGCGCAGTCGTCCACGGGCTCGGCAGCCACCACAACAGTGATCTCGTCGTCGCTCACGAACTCGCCGACGGTCGCGACGGCCCGAATCTCGATCTCGCCATCGTCGAAGTCCTGGTCGGCCAGGAACGACCACTCTCCCTCCTCATCGGCCTCGACGGCGCCGATCAAGACGTCGTTGGCGAAGATCTCCACCGAAGCGTAGGCGGTCGCCGTTCCTTCGATGAGCGGCCGAGGCTCATCGATGGTGGAGCCATCCTCGGGGGCGACGATGGAGACCGGCACCCGGTCCAGACAGAGGTCCAGGTCCTCGGCGCAGACCTCGGTCTCCTCGTCGCAGGGGTCGCCAGGGCTCACACATTCGCCCTCCACACACGCCTCGACTCCGGTGCAGAACAAGCCGTCACTTGTGCATACAGTCCCCGCGGCGACCGGCGAATACCCGTGGGCGTCGACCCCGGAATCACAGGCCATACACTCGTTGTCGGGGTCCGCCGCACCCTCAGGGACGCACATCCCCTCGATCAGGCAACCCTCGGTGACCACCGTGACGCACCCTCCGGCGCCCACATCACAGGAGTTGCTGGTACAGGAGAGCCCGTCATCGCAGAGGCCGTCATCGGGAACACCCACCGGGCAATCCCCGTCGCTGCTGCAGGCCGCCACCGTGCAGGCGACGCCGTCGTCACAGGGCGCGCCCACCTGTGGGGTGAGACTCCACGGGTCGGTGTCTGCATCGCAGAAGAGGCATTCGTTGTCCGGGTCGACCTGGCCATCTAGGAAGCACGGTCCTCCGCCATCGGACACCAGGCAGTAGCCGGGGACCAGATCAACGGTGCAGGCGTCGATCTCTGGCTCCTGAATACACATGTTCTCTGTACAGATCAGGCCGTCGTCGCAGAGGCCGTGATCGGCGTCGCCCAGACAGAGCCCCGCGGTGCACGAAGCGGCGGGTGTACAATAGAGGGGTTCCACCTCGCCGTTGCCCGCGCCGCAGGCGGCGCCGTCGTCCCAGTCCACCACGTCGCAGGTTCCCTCGAGGTCACCGGGGATGCACTCCACGTCGAAGCACTCGCACACGACGGGCTCATCGCCACCGCTCTCCACGCACCGCGAGAGACTTCCCTCGGGCCCGCAGAGCGACCCCACGTCAGCGAACCGGCACTCCGTCGTGCAACAGCCCAACCCGTTGAACGGCCCGTGATCGCATTCCTCACCAGCGTCCAGAATCCCATCACCACACTCCGGCACGCGGCCCCAGATACTCCCCGCCTCGAGCAAGACCCATGAGTCCATATAGTCGTCTTGTGCGTCGGCGATGGCCACCCTGATGTGATTGATTCCAGGCGCTACGGAGGCTTCACAGGTGAGGACCACTGTGAGCCCATTCATTTCCGTATTTAGGAGGTCCTCAGGATCAACCACGCCCCCTTCCGAGTCGGGACTGAAGGGATCGTTATTGATGAAGTACTCTGGATTTCTTGGCGGGACGTCGGGCTGGCCATTGTTGATCGTGTTGATGGAGACCGGGACGGATTCGCCGTTGACGTCGATCACAGCGCAGTTCATGGACACAGGATCGAGCATTTCGCCCTCCGGCCAGACCCAGATCGCCATGAGGTCTGAAAAGTTGGTTCCCACCGACTCGTTGTACTCCTCGGAACCGAAGACGAATCGAACGGTGACTTCGTCCAATGGAGGCTGCACTTCGAAGTCGAACTCGAAGACCGCGGCGTCCATGGTGAAAGGGGGCTGAGACGTCCAGCCGAGCACGTGCTCCCACACATACGCCAAGACCGCGTTCAACTGCGCATCGCCAATCGACTCGAAGGCCGTTGTCGACCCATCAGACTCATTGGGCCCGATCACGTCGATGACTCGCCCGGAGCTCAAGATCACCCCTTCGTCGATGAAGTCCCCCTCGTCGACGCTGCCGATGATCCCGTCACCACCGCGAAAGAGCCCGAAGGCACGAGGATCGCCCTGGACGATTTGCGCGCTGCCGGGCACCACCGAGATGCCCGAGCCCACGAGGGTGTTGGCAAGGTCCTCTATGGTCGCGGGAGCATCCGGCGGATCATCACCGACCTGCTCTCCAGTTAGATCGGCGACGGACAGGCTCTGCCCCAAGGCGTCGCCCGGGACCGACAGGCAGGCCACGGCCACGGTCAGAAGTATCAAGTTGAGCGCGTCTCTCGGTTCGAACTTCATCTTCAACCTCTAGCTATTTCGCTGATCCGGCTTGGTTCGAGATAGTAACGAGTGTGCCTCCGTTCAAGGAGGCGATCCCCCGGGCGGCGCCCACCGCAGCCCCCCGCAGAACCAGCGAAGCCCGTGGCCTTCTCCCCGCTTGCGGGGAGGTGCCCGAAGGGCGGAGGGGTCGTCTGCGCCGCCCCAACGTTCGAGTCGACAACGCCGGGACCCTCCAACTACCATGCCCGGGCGTTCCTCTCCCCCGGTCGAACCCATGCGCATCGGTATCGCCACCAAAGTCTTCATCGCCTTCGCCGGCGTCACCCTGATCTTCTCGGCGGTGCTGATGTTCGGTGTATACCGCACCACCCTGCTCCACGAACGCCTGCGGGCCCTGAACCACCGGATCGTTCCGCTCTCCCTTCAGCTCAGCGACATCCAGAACGACCTGAAGAGCTTCCACATCGTCCTCAACGAGGTCGACCCTGTGGTGTTGCGCCGATCCATGCAGCTCACCCGCCTGCTGAACGCCCTGCCCGACGACATCCACCTCCTCCTGGAGGACGCCGCCGCCGTAGCGGACCTCCGCGACCTGGACACCGTGTCCACCGCCGAAGTCGAGGCGTTTCGAAGCATTCATGAGGAGCTCCTGGAGCTACAACGCCGGGGCACCCTCTTCGCCGAGCGAACCGCCGAGCTCTCCGAGTTGGTCCTCGGTGAAGGGCCCGCAGATGAGCTCGACGCCGAGCGGATTCGCTCCCTCCAGGACGAGCTCCGCGAGGAGGCTCGCCAGCTCGACACGGGGCTCTCCCTCGTACGAAACGACATCCAGGCCGCCCTCGACGAGGCCCTGGTCCGGGCCGATGACACGGAGCGCACCAGCGTCTACGCCCTGGGGGTCCTGAGCCTCCTGGCGCTGATCACGGCCCTGGCCATCATGGGCCTCGTGCTCCTGACGCTCCGGCCCCTGACCACCCTCACGGAGGCTTCCAAGCGAATTGGCGAGGGCGACTACCGCCCCATCGAGACCCGGCGGCGGCGGTTCTCCAGCCAGGACGAGATCACCCTCCTCACCCGCGAGTTCAACGCCATGGCCGCTCGGCTCTCCGAGCGCGACGCTCGCCTCCGAAGCCAACACGAGGCCCTCCTGCAGTCCGAGCGATTGGCGACCATCGGCCGCATGACCAGCGTGATCACCCACGAGCTCCGAAACCCCCTCTCCAGCATCAACCTCAACGCCGAGATGTTGATGGAGTCCCTGGAGGACCGCGGAGTCGACCCCTCAGACCCCGACATCCTCCCCCTGCTCCAGACCATCATCGAAGAGGTGGACCACCTCAAGGACATCACCGAGGAGTACCTGGTCTACGCCCGACTCCCCACGCCACGCCTGGAGGAGGAACAGGTCGACGACATCCTCCAGGGGCTGGTGGACTTCCACATCTGGGAGTGGAAACAAAAGGTCGAGATCGACCTCGACCTCCCCGACGAACCCATCGAAGTACTCGCCGACCCCAATCAACTCCGCCGGGCCTTCCTGAACATCCTCAAGAACGCCGTCGAGGCGAGCCCCGAGGGCGGCAAAGTCGAGGTCGTCGCCCGCACCGACCGATCGAGCTGCCACGTCGAGATCACCGACCACGGCGACGGCCTCGACGCCGAAACCCAGGCTCGTCTCTTCGAACCCTTCTTCACCACCAAAAGCTCCGGCACCGGCCTGGGCCTCCCCATGACCCAGCAAGTCCTCGAACAGCACGGCGGCCGCCTGGAGGTGGAGTCGACCCCCGGCGAATACACGACCTTTCGAGTGACCTTGCCGCTGCGCCAGACTGGAGGTCAGGAGACCACGGAGGTCACGGACAATGGCAACCTGGCAGGCGGTTCGAGCGCCCTTCTGGGATGAAATCTGTTCTTCCGGCGGAGGCCCAAGACCTCCGTTTGAGCCCGGAGTGGTACAGAAAACGGGGTCAAGCCACGCCGACGGTCTTGGTCAGAGTTACTGCGCTCCCGACTTTCAAGAAGCGAATCTACACTCCTACTGCGTGGCACCGGAAGATGTACCCGAGGGCAGCGAACCATGTATCTGGTGGCTTAAGGGTACGGCAAACGACGACGAGACACATTGTTGGTATAAGCCGGTGTGCGCTCCAGAGGGAATGCTCGCCGAGCTTGGATGGCCCGAGGATGCAGGGTTCGACTTCCACCTCGGCTGTGGAGGTGATGTCTGCGACTCCTCAACGTGGCCCGAGAACGTGGAGATAGAGTGACCGGAGGTCAGGAGACAACGGAAGCCACCGACGACTCCTGAAGCAGCGCGTCCAGGCGATCCAGGCCCCGGCGCAGCTCCTCCTCGGGCGGTCCGAAGCTAAACCGGACGTACTTCTTGAACCGGCCGTACCGTCCGGACCGTCGCTGACCGGGGTTCACGTCAAAGAACTCCCCGGGCACGCAGATCACTTTGCGCTGTAGCGCGGCCCGGAAGAAGGACATCCCGTCGTCGAGGCCGGCCGGAAGGTCGCTCAAATCACCCCAGATGTAAAAGGTCCCCTGGGGCTCGAAGTCTACCCGGATCCCCATGGCCCGAAGCCGCTGGAGCATCATGTCTCGTTTGGCTTCGAACCGGCCGCTGATGGCCCCGATCTCGGCCTCGGTCACCTCGTCGGCCAGAAGCCCCACGGCGGCCCGCTGCAGGGGCCGGGCGGCGCCCCCGTCGAGGAAGCTCCCGGCGCTCGCCAGGCGGTCGATCACCTCTCGGGGCCCCACGGTCCAGGACAGCCGCCACCCCGGATATCGCCAGCTCTTCGTCAACCCGTTGACGATCACCACGGGGTCCACGTCCACGTCTTCGACGAAGGTCGCCGCCGTCGCGTCGGCGGGATCTCGATCCCAGATGTAGTGGCTGTAGAACTCGTCGAGGATCATCGCGCAGTCCACCCGCCGAGCCCGCTCGAGCCACTCCGCCAGGTCCCCTCCTCCGACGAGCTTCCCCGTGGGGTTGCAGGGGTTGGACATCAACACCGCCGATAAACCCCGGCCTTTGATCTCGTCTTCCAGCTCCTGGCCGGAGAAGTCGTAGTTCCGGCGCGGATCGAGGAGGATCGGTATCGGGTTGAAGAGCCGAAAGAGGTCCAGGAGCTCCTCGTAGGCCGTGTAATCCGGCAAGAAGTGCCCCAGGTTGATCCGCCCCAGGGCGGCGGCCAGCCGAGACAGCCCGGTGCGCCCCCCGCCGCTGATCGCGACATTCTCGGCGCTGTACTGTGTCGGCATCCCCCGGCGATACCGCCGGTTGTAGTGCTGGGCCACGGCGTCTCGCAGCTCCCACAGCCCGGTCACCGGCGCGTACTCGTGATCCGCCTCGGTGATCGGCACCGCCGCCACCCGGGGCGGCGCCCCCTCCAGGATCCCCGTCTCCGGCTGACCTTGCCCGAGGTTGGTCCACTCTCGCCGGTCGTCGACGCCGTAGCCCTGACGCCCGGCCTCGCTCATCACGAAGATCACGCCCGTCTTCGGGACTCGTCGAAATGCGCTGCGCCCCGCTCCGGGCCCTCTCTTCTCACTCATGAACTGGCTCCTGAAAGGGATACCTGACCTGGCCCTTGATCCCCTCGTTGGCGCCGCTCGTCAAGGCGCGCATTCTTGGGCGATACTACCAGGGACCATCGAACCCACGACCCCGGCCACATGATGCCCTCCCACCGCCTCCACGTCGCCACCTACAATATCCGCCTTGGGATCCAAAAGGGCCTCCCCGCTGTGGCAGACGCCCTCCGGGTCACTCCGGCCCTGGACCTCATCGCCCTCCAGGAGGTGGGCGACCACTGGCGCATGGGCCCCGAGGGGGACTCCACCGCCGAGATCTCGGAGCTCCTCGCCCTCCCCTACTCGGTCCACGTTCCGGCTATCGAAGAGCCCCATGACGACGGCGTCCACCGGTACGGGCACGCCCTTCTGTCGCGATATCCCTTCTCCCACACGGAGGTGATCGACCTGCCCCGGAACAAAGACGAACCCCGGGCGCTCCTCCACGCCGTGGTCGACACCCCCGCGGGCCCCCTGGAGGTGCTCTCCACCCACCTTTCCTACCTCGACGAGGACCGTCCTGCGCAGGGAGAATTCCTGCTCCGATGGCTCGCCGCCCACCCGGCCACGAGTCCCCGCATGATCATGGGCGACCTCAACGCCCCCGACGACGAGCCCTGGCTCTCCACACTCCTCACGGACTTCACCGACGCCGATGGCGACCAACGACGCCACACCTTCCCCTCGGACGCCCCGGACCGCCGCATCGACTACATCCTCACGCACGCCGCAAAGGTGGAGGAGGTCCGAGTCATCGAAGACCCTGAGACCTCGGACCACTTTCCCCTCTTGGCAACCCTGATACTTCCGGCCGAGTACTAGCCGCGTATCGTCGACCGAGAGCGACCCAAGGGAGCGGTCGGCGCCGCAAGATGCCTACGGATCCGAAGGCGCAGTAGAATTGTCATGAATAATGCAGGCTAGTTCTCCTGCACCTGCCGGAGCTCGTCGACGAGTCGGTCCCTCTCGAGGATGATCTCGGCGAGGGCTTCTTCCAGGGAGACCTTCTCCTGGATGAGCTTCTCCACCTCCTCGTCGTCGCCGTCGGCGGCCTCCTCAGCGGCTTTTGTAGCCTCCTCGGCGGCGGCCTGCACCTCCTCGAGCTCCTCCCTCAGGGACTCCACCTGACCGGCCAGAGCGTCCCGCTCCTCGGTCAGAGCCTGGAACTCCTCGGGGTCGGGCCCGTCCGGGGCCTCCTCGTGAGCTTCCAACGCGGCCTCTAGCTCCTGGACTCGCTCCTGGATCTCTTCGAGCTGCCCCTGGAGCCCGTCGCGCTCTTCCTCCAGCTCGGCGCGGGCTTCGGCGAGCTCGGCCACCTGTGCCTGCAGGTCGGAGCCCTCTTCGGATGCCTGACGCAGGGTCTCCAGCTCCTCCTGGAGCGACTCCACCTGAGCGGCCAGGGCGTCCCGGGCCTCACCGACCTCTCCGAGATCTCGAGTCAGCCCCGAGGCGTCGTTCTCCAACTCCTCGACCTGCCGCTCCAGCTCAGCGAGGAGCTGATCGCGCTCCTCGATGGCTTCCTGGAACCCGGCGATGTCCTCTTCAGACGGACCGTCCTCCAGCCGAGCCTGCAAGGACTCCACCTCTCCGGTGAGGCGGTCGTTCTCCTCGACGAGGCCCCGGAGATCTCGGGAGAGCTCCTCGAAGATCTTGCGCTTCTTCTTCCGCTCCGCCTCGAATTGGTCGACCTTCGCCTGGAGCTCGGCGAGCTGGTCGGCCTGCTTTCGACGCTCCACCTGGAGGTAATCGGTCTCCCTGGCGAAGGCGGCCTTCTCCTGCTTGAAGGTGTCCCGTTCCTGGCGAAGGGCGTCTTGTTCGGAGGCGACTTTGGCGAATCGGGCCTCTACTTCGGCGACATGCTGGTCTTTCTCGACGGCGGCCTGCTCCAAGGCTTCGATGGTCGCCCGGGCCTCGTCGCGCTCTCCTGTGAGGGTCTCGACCTGCTCCCTAAGGCTCGCGGCTTCATCGACGAGGGCGGCGGCCTCTTCGGCTTCGGGGCGCCTCTCCAACTCGGCCTTCAGCTCTTCGATCTCGCTACGGGCAGCGTCCCGCTCGGTCTCGGCACCCTGGAGGGACTCCAGGAGCGCCTCGATCCGCTCGTCCCGGACCTCCATATCGCTCTGGAGCTGAGTGACCACGCCCTCGAGCTCGGCGATTCGGCCGTCCTTCTCCTGAATCGTCTCTTGGGCGGCCTGACTCTGCGCAGACTGGCCGGAGAGCTGGTCCTTGAGGGACTCCACCTCCTGGTGAGCTTCGGCGAGAGCTCCCTGAGTCGACCCGAGTTCGTCTTGCAGACGAGCCACCTCCTGGGTGAGCTGCATCCGCTCCGAGTTTCCGACCTCGCTGTCCTGGGCGTAGGCGTCCAACTGGGCCTGGGCCTGGGCCAACTGCTCCTGAAGTTGAGCCTTCTCTTCGAGCTCCCCCTGGGCGGTCTGAAGCTGCTCCTGGGTCTGGGCGAGGACCTGCCGGGCCTCGTCTCGCTCTCCCGTCAGACGGCTCATGTCTTCGTCGCTGGGCGCCGCCTCGAGGTGGATCCGCAGATCGTCGATCTGCCGCATCAACCCCCGGCGCTCCTCCATCAGCCGCTCGCGATCGGCCCGGAGCCGCTCTATCTGAGCGTCGCCGGTGTCCCCGCCGGCGTCCAAGATCGCCGTGAGCTCTTCGTTACGACGCTCCAACTCTCGCACCTGAGCCTGGAGGATCAACACCTCTTCGTCGAGCCCCGCCGGAGCCTGCTCCGAGGTCTGGTCGTCATCGCCCAGCGCCTGCTCCCAGGTCTGAAGCGAGAGCGCTCGTCCATCAGCCCGCTGGGTGTGTTCGTGGTCATCGACGGGCCCCGGCGCCTGGCCGACCGCCGGAGGTGGCGCCTGACCGACCGCCGGAGGTGGCGCCTGGCCACTTGTCGGAGGCATCGGGTCCATCGGTACCGAAGACATCGACCCCGATTGGATCGCTGCCAGGCTGGCGGCGATCTCCGCCCCGCCTTCCACGGTATCGTCGGAGAAGCTGTCTTCCAACAAGCTCGCGTACATCTCTTCGGCGGGCTCCACCACCTCTTGGATGTCGTCCTCGTGGATGATGAACGCCTCGTCCAGCGATTCTTCAGGTTCCACGGAATGAGAGCCCATGCCCATCACCGTCGCGGTCGCCGGGTTCCCGCCTACCAGGTGAGCGGCAGGGATCTCGGGCATCGACGACGCGGCCTGGGGATCGACGAACTCCAGCGGGAACTCTCCCACTCGCACCAGATCGCCGTCCTCGAGCACCTGGCTCTGGACCCTCATCCCGTTGACGTAGGTCCCGTTGGAGCTGTTCATATCGTAGAGGGTGCACTGCCCCCCTTCGTAGACGAATTTCGTGTGTCGTCGCGACACAGAGGGGTTGTTGATCCGGATGATATTGCCCGGGTTTCGACCGATCGTGACCTCCGGAACGGAGTCGTTGATCTCGACGGAAACCTGCGACCCCGTGTCCGGGTCCTGGTAGATCAAGTTCGGCACGTGTCCACCTTGGTCTTGCTGCTGAATCGTTTGGTGCTAACCGCTCTCACTTCGCTCCTAACCTACCCCGGACAACGGACCTTGCCAAGTCACGATCCGTGGGCCACACTGACCCACTGTGGGCGCCAAATTCTGCGGTACACCGCCGAAACGCGCCCGGATTCGCCTTGCGAGAGGAGTCCTTGAACCAGATCGGCCCTCAACTCCATGACGACCGTCCCAAGGTCGTCGCCTTCGGCAGCGGCAAGGGAGGCACCGGCCGCAGCACCCTCTGCGCCGATATCGCCCGGGCCCTAACCCGATACGGCTTCCGGGTGTTGTGCGTGGACGCTGCCTGGCAGTGCCCGACTCTAAACATCCTCCTCTCCTGCGAGGAGCCCGTCTTTGACCTCTCTGGTGATCGTCCGGAGCTCGGGGAGGCCCATATCGCGGAGTTCATCGTCCCCACGGCGCACCCTTCGCTCTTTCTATGCTCCCTGGCGGCGGCTCGCCGGTACCCCTTTCAACCCCCGCGGCACCACGCCGACGAGCTGATGCATCAGCTCCACGACCTGGCCTTCGACTGGATCCTCATTGACCTCCCCTCGGGCATCGACCCCCTCTTCGTGGGTCTCTTCGCCCTGGCAGATATCCCCGTGGTGGTCACATCTCCGGAGCCGGCGGCCCTCCGTGCGAGCACTCAATACCTGAGAGCCGCTCTCTTTCGGGCCATCGCCTATCACCCCGACGCCTTCGACGTGGAGGAGGAGATCCTCTCCGTCCTGGCCAAGCAGCCCCTCCGGATGACTACCCAAGAGTTGCGGTACGACGCCCCCTCAGCCAACTCCCGGGTGATCATCGACGAGACCGTCCAGCGTCTGGAGACCTACGTGATCGTCAACCTCGTGCGAGAAGGCGCCGAGCACGACCTGGGGTTCGTCCTCAGCCACGCCCTCCACAACGACCTGCAGATCTTCCCTCGGGTGCTGGCGTCCATCGACTACGCCGACCGCCGGTGGTTCTACAACCGACGGACCACCGGGACCGAGAGCCGGGGTGACGAGGGGCTCTCCAACGACATCGAGATGCTGGCCCGAAACATCCGGGATATCGGCCTCGTGGACCTCCGCTACCCCCGCCCCATCCCCACCCGGGGAAACCTCCACCCCGCGCTGCGCATGGGCCTCAACCCCGAGCTCAGCCGCAACGAGGTCCGCCAGTACTGCCGGCGCCTCTGGGAAGGCTACCGCCGGGAGGCAGCGATCTCCCTGGTCTTCACCGACCCCGACCAGCGGATGGAGATCGCCGACGAGCTGGAGATCCTCTACCGCCAGGTGCTGACCATGCCCAGCGAGAGCTTCTCTCGCTCCGATGTGGAGGAGGCTTCCCGCCGGCACCAACGCCAGAACACGCCCGCCCAGGCTGGCACCCCCGAGCCCGGTCCCCCGCCGAAGGCCGCCTCCCCACCGGTCGAGACTGACGGTGGCGAAGAGCACGCCGATGAACCCAAAGAACGCCCCGACCGCCCCCAGCGCTCTCCCGGCGATCTGCTGGCCCGCCTCCGCCGGGAGCACTCCTTGAGCCTCCAAGAGCTCAGCTCCCGCACCCATATCGGCGTCAAGTACCTGGCCGCCATCGAGGACGTCGACCTCGAGGTCTTGCCCCGACCGGTCTACCTTCGGGGATACCTTCGAGAGATCGCCCGAGTCTTCGGCGTCGACCCCGGACAGCTGGTAGCCGATTATTTTCGGTACCTCGAGAGCTCGTGATATCTTCTCTCTTGCTCTGCCGGCGGAACGACTCCATACTGGCACCTGACACTACCCCCCGATCACTCACGAGGAACGGGAATGTCCAAAATCGCAGATCCAAAGAAGGCCGCTCGACGAGCCCGCGTTATCGCCTCGGACTTGACGGTCTACCCGGACATCCAAAAGAAGATCGCCCAGGGCATCCAGAACGATAACCTCTTCGAGGAGATCGACGGCATCTGGAACGAGGCCCTCGCCTATATGCGACAGTACGTCGAAGAGGACATCCTGGAGAACACCAACGTCCTGGAGAAAGCCTTCATCGACATCGTGTTCGCCAACTGCGGCGACATCGAGTCCCATATCTGGTAACGCCCGGCCCGCTCGTGGCCCCTACCACTCAGACCTACCATTTCGTGATCGACGACGAGGACGCCGAGCAGCGCCTCGACGTCTTCCTGGCCGATCAGGACGACCCTCCGCTCTCCCGATCCCAGGTCAAGAAGCGCCTGAAACGGGGCGAAATCACCGTCAACGGCGAAGCCGTCAAGAGCGGGTACTGGCTCCGGGAAGGTGACCAGGTTCGATGGGACCACACCGCCGATCGCCAGCTCTCTACGGCCGCCCAGGACCTGCCCCTGACGGTCCTCCATGAAGACCCGTCGGTGGTCATCGTCGACAAAGCCGCCGGTATGGTGGTTCACCCTTCACCAGGCCACCCCGACGGCACCCTGGTCAACGCCCTGCGGCATCGCTTCGACCACCTCTCCACCGTCGGCGGCCCCCTGCGACCGGGGATCGTTCATCGCCTGGACCGAGACACCACGGGGGCTCTGGCCGTGGCCCTCACCGACGACGCCCATCGGCACCTGGCCGCCCAGTTCCGAGACCACACCGCCGAGCGGGTCTACCACTGCCTGGCCTTCGGGCCCGGACTCGACGACCAGGGGACCTTCCGCACCCGTCATGGGCGAAACCCCACCCATCGCCAGCGCTTCACCGGCGCCGAGGGGCCCCGGGAGGCCGTCACCCACTACGAGGTGTTGGAGCGCTTTGACTCCGGCGCCTGCCTGATCGCCTGTCGTCTGGAGACTGGTCGGACCCACCAGATTCGAATGCACTTCTCCGAGGCCAACGCGCCACTGTTGGGGGACCACCTCTACGGCGGTCGCGCTACCTCGTCGGTGTCCGTGATCGGCCGCCAGGCCCTCCACGCTCTGGTGCTCGGCGTGGACCACCCCGACGGACACCGGATCCGAGTAGAGGCCCCCTACCCTGAGGACTTTCAGGCCACCCTCGACGATCTACGGGCGGGAAAAGACTGGCGATGACCGGCGAGCAATGCATGCGTCAGGGCCCTTCGAACACGGAGCTGTTCTCCAATAGCTCCCGGGCTGAGGCCAGCCTTCGGATCCGGCGGTTCACCTCTCGGGCGTCGTAGATCGCCCGTCCAGCGGGATCCTCGATATTGCCCCGGCGCTCGTTGTACACCTCCACCGCCCGGGCGATGACCTCATCGCGCTCCTCATCGAACTCCGGCCCCTCGGGCAAGAGCTCGACGTAGGTCAAGAGCACCTGATCGACGCCGTAGATCTCCACCTCATCCAGGAGTTCCACGGCCTCTGCGGCCCGCTGCCGGGCCTCTTTGGGTCGGCCCAGGAGGTCCAGGGCTCGGGCCAGGATCTCCTTGGAGGTCACCACCCCCCACATCATCCCCGCCTCTTCACACCGCGTCAGCGCCTCTTCGGCCAGGGCTATCGACCGACCAGGGTCTACTTCTTCGCTGGCCAAATAGACCTGGGCGAGCCCCAGCAGAGAACACACAGCCAGGTAGGCGTGCGGGATGGCGTCGGCCTTGGCGAGGCTCTCCTCCAAGGTCGCCTCCGCTTCTTCCAGGTCGCCCTTCTCCAGGTAGGTCAACCCCAGAGACACCTGACCATCGACGACGGTGGTGATGTCCTGGTTTCGCCGCGCCAGATAGATCCCTCGGCGAATCGCCGGCAGGGCCCGCTCCGTGTCCCCCATCATCTGGCTGACGTGGCCCAGGTTCACCAACACCAGGGCCTCGTCCTTGCGATGGCCAAGCCGACGGGCGGCCTCCAGCGCCCGCTCGTATCGCCGACTCGCCTCGGAGAACTCCCCCACGTACGCCAGGGCCAGCCCAGAGTTGTTCAAGAGCTGGCGGATCAGCTCGCTGGAGTCCAGGGCCTCGGCGCCGGCCAGGGCCGTCTCGTAGGCCTCCAGGGCCTCCCGATGCCGGCCGCTCTGGCGCAAGATCACCCCTCGCATATTGTAGGCTCGGACCATCTCGACCTGGAGGTCTGCCCCGACCCGCATACTCAGGGTGGCGATGGCTCGATCGATTAGGCTCAGGGCCCGATCTCGCGCTCCCTCCAGCAGGTCGATCACCGCCTCGGTCCGCCAGGCCCGGGCCATGGACAATCGGTCGTCCCCGCCCCGGGCGATGGACAGCGCGTCGGCCACGGCTTGCCGAGCCTCCTCCATCTGGTGGCGAGCGATCCGATATCGGGCTCTTCGAATCGCCACATGAGACCGCTGGGAGACGTCCCCGAACTTCTCGGCCAGCTCCTCCAACTGGCGGAGCGTCTCGTCGGCCTCGGCGACCTGGCCGATCTCCCCGAGGGCCCGCTCCTTCCACATCAGGGCTTCAAACCGCTGCTCGTCGTCAGCCTCGGGGTGGGAGAGCACTCGCTTGCAGATCCGCAAGGTCTCGGTCGCCCCGAAGTCGTCGAAGGCCGGGGCCAGCGCCTCGGCGTAGAGCTGCACCGCCCGCTTGCCCAGCCCCGCCTCATCGAGGTGACGGGCGATCAGAGGGGCGTCGTGCCGCCCCGGGCTCGCCAGGAGGTGCTCGGCGATCCGCTTATGGAGCCGTCGCGACTCCGAGGGCACCAGCGCCCGGGCGGCCACCTCCTGCATCAACCCCGTGGCGAATCGATAGGACCGCCCCGGGCCGTTTTCCCCTTCGGCGATCAGCACCCCGGTGCGCACCAGATCCTCCAACACGGCGACCTCCGGGGCCGCCAGGAGCACCTCGGCCTCCTCCCGCTCGAAGGGAGTCCGGAGCAGGGCCACCTTCTGCAAGGTCACCCGCTGGGCCACCCCCAGTCGGTCCAGACGGGCCGACAACAACCCCTCCAGGCTCGCCGGCAAGGAATCGGGAAGCCCTTCCTCAGTCTCCACCTCGGCCAAGAGCTCTCTGATATAGAGCGGGTTTCCGCCAGACCGACGGAGGACCCACTCCGTGACCTCCTCCCGCCACGGCCGCTCTTCTCGCTCACCCAGGTGGTACGCGATCAACTCGCGGGCCTCCGCCTCGGAGAGCTCCCGCAAAGTCTCCACCTTCAGGCTCCGGGCCTTCAGGAGCTCCTGCCAGCTCCGAGACTCCATGTGGGGCCCCGTGTCCCGGCCGGTCCCCAGGAAGAACACCGGTGCCTTCTGGGTGCGATCGAAGAACTGAGCCGCGAAGGCTCGCATCACGGGATCGATGTAATGAACGTCGTCGATGGCGAAGACCACGGGCTTGCCCGAAGCGTAGCGGTTCACCACTCGACTCATGGTCAAGAAGAGCCGCCGACGCCGCTCTTCCCCGGAGAGGTCATCGAAGACGGTTCCGCCCTGGGACACCCCGAAGAGATGGTGCAGAGAGCTCAAGAGCCACTCCAGCTCCTCGTCCCCTTCGTCGGGGAAGAGCGCCTGAATGGGCCCCTTGATGGTGTCGCGAACCTCGGCCGCGTCGGCTCGGGGGTCGATCCGCAGAAAGCTTGAGAAGAGACTCGCCGCGCTGGCCAGCGGCACATCGGACTCAAAGGGGGAGGCCATCCCCCGCACGACCCGCACCTCTCTAGGGTTCAGCCCGCTCAAGAAGGTCTCCACCAACGCCGACTTCCCGACCCCGGCCGGCCCCAGGATCACCATCCCCCGGGCCCGCTCCTTCAACAAACACTGGCGAAACCCATCGCGGAGAAGCCGACGCTGCAGCTCTCGGCCGTGGAACGACTTGGAAGCCAGGCGCAGCTCCTCGAGCTGATCTGCGGGAGTCTTGGGCCGCACCACCCGATAGCCCTCAGCGTTGACGGACTCGCAGTGGAAGGCTCGCCGAATCCGCCGGTAGATCTGGGCCCCTACCACGATCCCCGACGGCGGCGCCTTCTCGATCAGGCTCGCCGCCAGCGAAAATCGATCCCCATGTGGCTCCCACCGGTACTGTCGCCCCGAGGACTGCACTCCATGCTCCAAGATCACCTCTCCGACAGCCACGGCGACGTGGGCCGTCAGGGGCGGGTCCAGGGTCACGCTCATCCCCGCCACGGCCTCCGCCAGGTCGAGGGCCATCCTAACGGCTCGGTCGGCGTCGCTCTCCGCCGAGAGCGGAATCCCCAACAGGATCGTGAACCCCTCGGGATCCAGCCGGTGGACTACGGCGTCGTTCTTGAAGGCGATGCTGTCGACGATGCGCTCGTAGCCGTCCACGAGGGCCCCAAACCCCTCGTCTCCCCCGTGGGCCTGCAGCCCCTTGACCCACCCGGTGAGGACCACCACCTCTTTTCGCTGCCGGCTCATGGAGATCGGAACGCTGGACTCATGGAGCCCCGGAGTGCGCCCTCCGTGCAGCTGCGGCGTGCCGCCGCTGCCGGCGGTTCGGGCCGCGCGGGTCCGCACGGTCCGCAGCTCTGGATCATCGTCGATGGTGAACTCCAGGCTCCGCTCCGGGAGGATGTCCTCCACGGTGTGGATATGCTGGGCTACGGTCGCCCCGTCGTGGATCTCACCCAGGCCGTAGAGGATCTTGGTCAGCTCTACCTGGAGCTCCCGGGCGCTCTGAAACCGCTCGTCGGGCTCCCGAGCCAGGGCCTTGTAGATCACCCGCTCGAGCTCCGGAGGGACCTCGGGGTTCAGGCTCATGATCGCCGGCACCACCGCCGACGACACCAGGCTCAAGGTCTCTTCTTCGGTGGGCGCTGCGAAGAGGGACCGCCCGCAGACCATCTCAAAGAGCACCACCCCGAGGCTGAAGAGATCGCTGCGGTGATCCACCAGCTCTCCCAGGGCCTGCTCGGGGCTCATGTACTGGACCTTCCCCTTGACGATCCCCGGCATGTCGTCGGCGACGCTGGTGGCCTTGGCGATCCCGAAGTCCACGATCTTGACCGTTCCGTCTCGGGACACCAGCAGGTTCTGGGGACTGATATCCCGGTGGACCAGTTCCAGACTCTGGCCGTACTCATCGGACCGCCGATGGGCGTAGTCCAGCCCTCGGGCCACCTCGATCGCAAGGAAAACGGCGCTGCCCAGCGGTAGAGGCTGCCCGACCCGGCGGCCGGCCTTGAGCAGCCGGCCCAGCTCGAAACCATCGACGAACTCCATGGCCAGGTAGTAGTCTTCATCGACCCGGCCGAAGTCGTAGATCTGCACGATGTTGGGGTGGTTCAGCCCCATGGCGATCTGAGCCTCGGCGATGAACATCTCCACGAACCGCTCGTTCGTGGACAGCTCCGGCAAGATCCGTTTGATCACGAGGATCTTCTCAATCCCCCGAGCGCCGACGCTGCGGGCCCGGAACACCTCCGCCATGCCCCCGTGGCCGATCCGCTCGATCAGCTCGTACTTTCCGAAGCTGCGCTTCACATCGCCTCGTCGATCAAATTGCCTAACCGTCGGTACATCTTACGACCTGTCCACTGGTTGGCAACCATGGTCAGCTCCCCTCCAGGAGATGATAGCCCTGCTGCCGCATCGCCTCATAGACCGCCACGGCGCAGGCGTTGGACAGGTTCAGGCTCCGGACCTTCGAGCTGATCGGGATCGTCACCAGCCGGTCTTCGTACCGACGGCGCAGATCTTCAGAGAGTCCCACGGTTTCTCGGCCGAACACCAACGCCGCCCCGGCAGGCCAGGTCACCTCAGAGTAGACCCGATCGGTCTTGGTCGTGAAAAAAAACATCCTCTCCCGGGGAAAGATCGCCGCTACCTCTTCGAAGCTCTCGTGGATACAGAGCCGCACGTGGGGCCAGTAATCCAACCCGGCCCGCTTCAGGTACCGGTCGTCGAGATCAAACCCCAGAGGCTTGACCAGATGGAGCCAGATGTTGGCCCCGGCGCAGAGGCGACCGATATTGCCCGTATTTCCTGGGATTTCCGGCTCCACCAACACCACGTGAAGGTCCCGGTCCTCGGGCCCGCCGAACTCCGGGAGGGGCTCCCGCACCACGAACCGATATGGACTCTCCGCTGTCACGGCACCTCCTCTTCACTCTTCACCTTTCAGATAACCACGGCGAGCCGCGATTCATTCACCCCGGTCCCCGATTCCTCAGGGCTGTCAGAAAGAGATCCCGCAAAGGCTCGGTGGGCAGAAGGTCACTCTGTCGGGGCTCTTGGAACTCCGGATGCCATTGAACGCCCATTACGAAGCTGTCTCCCTCCCAACGAATGGCCTCCACCACGTCGTCTTCCGGACTCCAGGCCTCCACGACCATCCCCGGGGCCAGATCCTTGACGGCCTGGTGGTGGACGCTGTTGATCAGCCCCCACCCCACCCCGTAGATCTCCGCCAGCGTGGAACCCTCGACGAACACCACGCCATGGGTATTGTCGTGATACACGTCGCCATCGCGATGGGCGAGGGAGCCCTGCACCTGTGTCTGGATATCCTGATAGAGGGTCCCCCCGAATGCCACGTTCAGCACCTGATGGCCCCGGCAGATCCCCAGCACCGGTTTCCCTCGGTGGACAAAAGCCTTCACCAGAGCCAGCTCGTATTCGTCGCGGTCGGGATCACCGGACCACTCCTGACGCAGGGGCTCCTGCCCGTAGCTTTGGGGCGCCATATCGGCCCCCCCCTGCAACACCAACCCATCGAGGACGTCGGCGAACACCTCCGCGCTGGCCTCCACGGGCTGCTCCGGCCGGGGCCAGGGCACCATCAGCGGGATCATCGCCGGCTCTGCCAGGAGCCACTCCGCCATGGAGTGCTCCACGAAGAGCAACGACCGCCCATCGAACACGCGCCGCCCCGGATCGGCGTGCATCCACGCGGCGCTCACTCCGACCTGAAACCTCTTCTCACTCATGGGCACTGCTCCCGTACGACCCTCGAAAGAACCGGGGGAACATACAGCGGGGGGCGTCGACGGACAACCGCGCAGCCCCCCCGACTTTGGGCGTGAGAACGGGTGGTTTGCGAGGGAGGGAGGGGCACCGGAGCCCTGCCGCCTCCGGCGCAGGTGTTCGCCGAGTGTGCGAATGAGCGGTGGAGGTGGAGCCGACCTCGAAGGTGGCGGCTCTCGGCGTAAGAACCGGCGGTGTGCGGTGTGGAGAGGCTGGCGCGGGGCCTGGGGAGTGGGGATGTGGTGGGGAGGACACCTGCGCCGGAGGCGGCAGGGCTCCGGAGGCAGGCTC
>SKON01000345.1 GCA_007120035.1 Myxococcales bacterium | reverse complement strand
TGGCGCTGGCGCAGGCTGGGCTGATCTGACGTCTACTCCAGCAGCCATCGGTGCAGGAGCATGCCGACCAGAAGAGAGGGAAGAAAGTAGAGGGCGGGAGCGACGCCGGCGGCGGCAGCGACGATGCCCGGGCCGGGGCAGAATCCGGCCAGACCCCATCCGGCGCCGAAGAGGGCGGCTCCGCCCAGAAGGCGACGATCGATGGTCCGGTTGTTTGGGACTCGGAAACGGGGGGCGAACTTGGGGGCATCCCATCGTTGGGAGAACCGATAGGCGACGGCGTAGACGGCGACAGCGCCGCCCATGACGAAGGCCAGGCTGGGATCCCAGTGTCCGAAGACATCGAGAAAGCCGATCACCTTCTCGGGCCGCGTCATCTCGGAAACCCCGAGACCGATCGCGAAGAGAAACCCGGAAGCCAGGACTAAGAGGCTACGTTTCACAGGGCACCTCCGGTGGGGTTCGTGAGCGCGACGGTGATCATGGCGGTTCCCATAAAGACCACGGTCGCCAGAATGGATCGACGAGAGAGTCGAGGGATTCCGCAGACCCCGTGACCGCTGGTGCAACCGTTTCCGAGACGGGTGCCAAACCCGACGAGTACGCCGGCGGCGATCAGGAGGAGGGGGGACAGGTTCAGAGCGGTCTGCACCGAGGCGGGGTAGACCATAGCCAGAACGAGTCCCCCCAAGACCATGCCTCCCAGGAAGGTGGCCTGCCAGGCCGGTGGGGCTTCGGACTTCTCGCGGGGGCGCAGGGCCCCCGAGAGGATCCCGCTGATCCCGGCGATGCGGCCTTCCAGGAGGAGCATCAGGGCGGCAGCGGTGCCGATCAGCAGGCCACCAAGGGTGGCGGTGAGGGGGGTGAACTCGGTCATCTTATGCCTCCTCAAGGACCAAGGTCTTCTTGTCCATCGTCTTGGGACGGAAGACGTTGACCGGAATACGAAGGTAGCTCTTGTCATTATCGTCGGCCTCCGGCAGGGCACCGGCGTCGATGTTTACCTGGAGGCTCTGGAGCAGGAGCCGGGGGGCCGCCAGGGTCGCATCGCGAGTATCCCGGCGAGCGATGAACTCCTCTCGAGGGAGGTGAGCCGGGAGCTGGACGTTCTTCTCCTTCTGCTCGGCGATGGTGGCCTGGAAAGCCACCTCCCGTCCGCCGGGCTGGTAGTCGTGACCGACGAAGGTCCGGACGTTATCAGGCAGGGTGTAGAGCTTCTGGGTCACCGAGTCGTAGAGGTCGGCGCTGCTGCCGCCGGGGAAGTCGCACCGGCCCGTGCCAAAGTCGGGCATGAAGAGAGCGTCTCCGGTGAAGACCGCGTCGTCCACCAAGTAGCTGGCGCAGGCCGGGGTATGCCCGGGGGTGAAGAGGGTCTCAATGGCCAACGTGCCGGCCTCAAGGGTATCTCCTTCCTCCAGCAGGAGGTCGAACTGCTGCCCGTCGGTGGGGAAATCTTCGGGGAGGTTGAAGACCTTCCGGAAGAGCTTCTGCACGTCTGTGATCCGGGCGCCGATCCCCAGCTTGGCGTCGGGGAAGTGTTTCTTGATATGCTGGGCTCCCGAGAGGTGATCAGCGTGGGCGTGGGTCTCTAGGATGTAGTGGAGGTTCAGGTCGTGCTCCTGGAGGAACTCAATGGCCTGATCCGCCGATTCGGTCCACATCGCCGAGGCTCCGGGCTCATAGTCGAGTACGGGATCGATGACGACGGCGTCTTTGGAGTCGTCGTCATAGACCACATAGGTCAGGGTGTAGGTCCGCTCATCGAAGAAAGGTTGGATTCGGGTCGTCATGAGGTTCTCCTTGGTGTGAATGGTCTCTCCCAGAGACCGGTTGGATTGCTGCTGGAGTTACATAGCAGGTTTCGTGCCAGCCCTCAGGTACAGGAAAATCAGGGGGATTCGGGCTGTTTTGTTTCGTGATGTTTCGGTTGGTGTGTTTCGTTTGAACCGTTCTCCTGGTGATTGGGGAAGAACCGACGAGCGATCACGGAGGTGATCATGCCGACGACGAGACCGGCTTCGATGTTGATCGCCAGGGTCACGGCGAAGGTGATCAGGGCGATCGTGAGGGGCTGTCGACCTTCCTGGTAGAGTTTCTTCCAGTCTTTGACGTGGAGGAGGCCGGCGACGGCGACGATGATGATGGCCGCGAGGGCGGCCCGAGGCAGCGAGTGGAAGAGGGGAGTGAGGAGAGCCAGGGATGCCAGGACGATCAGGGCGGTGATGGCGCCGGCCAGACGTGTCTTGGCGCCCGCGGTGGCGTTGACGGCGCTCCGAGAGAACCCTCCAGCCAGGGGGTAGCCACCGACAAACGCGCTGGATGCATTGGCAGCGCCGACGCCGAGCCACTCACGGCCGGGACGAACGGTCTCTCCCTTCCTGGCGAGGGCCTTTGCCACGGCATAACTCTCCAGATAGGAGACCAGGGCGATGGCTATGGCGGCAGGGGCGAGATGGGGGAGCCAGGCGGCGTCAAAGGAGGGCCAGACCAGCCCGGGGAGGCCGGGTGGTACGGCGCCGACGATCGCCACACCCTGGTTCGCCAGTCCCAGGAGGATCACGGCGACGGTAGCGACGATGAGGATGATCAGAGCCGCCGGCAGGGATCGATTCAGGCGGCGAAGGCCGATGAGGCCGGCCAGGGCTCCGAGACCGATAAGGAGCGTGGGGAGGTTCCAGGACAGGGGGTCGCCCAGCGCAGGGCCGGCGCCCAGGAGCGTCGGTACCTGACTCCAACCGATCAGAAGGGCGGCAGCGGCGGTGAATCCGGTCAACACGGGGCGGCTCAGCAGGCGCGTCAGGCCCTGGAACCGGAGAAGTCCCATCACCACTTGTAGGGCGCCGACGAGAAGTGCCAACAGGCCGGCGGCTGCCAGGAGTTCTGGCGGGGAGGCGCCGGCCTCTTTCAGAGGCAAGAGCGCCGAGGCGGTCATCAAGCTCACAAGCGCCACCGGGCCGACCGCCATCACCGAGGAGCTACCGATCCAGGCGTACATCAAGAGTGGTATCGTCGAAGCATAGAGACCGACCACCGGGGGAAGGCCGGCGAGGGTGGCGTAGGCCATCGCCTGGGGAACGAGGAGAATAGCCGTGGTCAGGCCAGCCACGAGATCGTTCCGAAGAGTGGAGGCCCAGAGGCGTTGAATGTTGGTGACCAGGGGATGCATGGAGACCTCAGATTTGGGGTGCTAACGCACTGCTGCACGGGGTGAAAGCAGGAATGGTGCCAAGGTCGTGAACAGGCGTATTCACCAGGGAATGGTCGGCCCCAGGGAATGGTCGGCCCCGGAGTGCGACGATCTGCTGTATTCACCAGGGAATGGTCGGTCCCGGAGTGCGACGATCTGCTGTGCATATGGGTGGTTGGAGGACTCGGGGGGGTGGGATGGGGGTGGACGGCAGGGGAGAGGTGTGTCAGGGTGAAACGATGAGCGGGAAGGTTGTGAAACATCCTGGGCGGGTGGGGACAAACTTTCATGGGATCGTGACGGATGCGCCCGAGATGCTGGCGTTTTTTGAGCTTCTGAAACGGGTCGCAAGGGCCGATGTCAGTGTGCTGATACGGGGAGAAAGCGGGACCGGGAAGGAGTTAGCGGCGAAAGCGATACACCGACTGAGTGGGCGTTCGGAGGGACCGTTTCAGGCGGTGAATTGTGCAACGTTTACCTCGGATCTCCTGGCGAGTGAGCTCTTTGGCCATGTGAGGGGTGCGTTTACGGGGGCGGTTCGGGACCGGAAGGGGCTCTTTGAGCTGGGTGATGGTGGGATCGTGTTTTTGGATGAAATCGCGGAGATCCCGCTGGAGATCCAGGCGCGGTTGTTGCGGGTACTGCAGGAACGGAGATTTGTTCCGGTGGGGGCGATGCAGAGTCGGAGCGTGGATGTTCGGGTCGTCTCAGCGACCAATAAGGCATTGCGTCAGGAGGTATCGGCCGGGCGGTTCCGGGAGGATCTGATGTACCGGGTCCGAGTGGTGCCCGTGTTCCTTCCACCGTTGGTGGAGCGGCAGGGAGATGTGGAGCTGCTGATCTGGCATTTTATCGAGAAGTTCAATGTCCGACAGGGGCTGCCGAGAGAGATCACGGGGATTGATGCCGATGCGTTCGAGGCCCTGTTAGGCTACTCGTGGCCAGGAAATATTCGGGAACTGCGCAACGTCTTGGAGTACGCGTTCGTGGTGGGAGAAGGGGAAGTGCTCCGGTTTGGAGATTTGACGCCTGAGATCCGTGGGGAGCCACCGCCGGAGAGGGCCGGGTACGGAGTGGAAGAGGAAGACGAGGAGCGTCGCGTGCGGGCCGCGTTGGCCGCCGCAGGGGGGCATCGGGAACAGGCAGCGGAGCGGCTGGGGATCAGCAGGACCACGCTGTGGCGGAAGATGAAGGAATATGATCTGGACTGAGCTCAGGGGTCAGCGCTCTTCTTCCACCTCATCGAACTCCTCTTCTTCGGGCTCTTCGGGGGGAGGCTCAGGCTGGTCACGCATGGATTGGCTGGGATCCCCTTGATGGCCGCCGGCAAAGGGGCTGTGAGAGCCCGGTGGGGGAGTGGCTCGAGGTCGCTCCGAGGAAGCGCAACCAAGGGCCATGGTGGTGAGGAAGACCAGGAGAGCGAGACCTGTAAGAAGACGGTAGATCATGTGGAAGCCTGGAGGGAAGCGGCGAGGTTGAGTTCGTAGGTGCGTCCGTCGATCACAATGGCGAGGCTCAGAGTTTCGCCGTCTACCAGTCGGTTGTCGATCTGATGAACCAGTCGGTCGCGGCTGTGTACGGAGCCCGAGAGGTGAATCAATCCGGGTTCGATGATCTGCGGGACGAGCTCAACGGTGAGAATACGTTCGCCTTCGTAATCGCTGGAGATGGTGACGGGACGCTCGGAGAGTGTGCGAACTCTGGGCTGAGAGACCATTTCACCATCGATCAAGAGCTCTCCGATGATCTCCAGGATCGAGGATTCCTGTTCTTCCTCGTCGATGGCTTCCGACGTTTCCACGGGGGAACTATGCGAAGGCTCCGTGTCAGGATCGGCCTCCACGGTCTCAACGGGGCTGGTAGAAGGTCCAAGAGCAGACGATCCTGATGAACAGCTCCAGAGGAGGAGGAATCCGAAGAACACGCCGAATTTGCAAGCTCGTGAGAACAACAGGGCCTCCATCCACAGTATGGGTGAGAAACAGACTCACCTGACTGTAGGAGATGAGAGGTGTCCTACCAAGCGAAAAACACGGACTAGCCGCTGGCGAAGAATCCGGGCATGTCATCGGGTCTTGGGTGGCACCGGACGGGCCCCTCACGGGCGAGCTTGACGGTCCCCGCGGGAAACGTGACGGGCTTGCCGGCGCGTAGCTTGCGGCGGGCACGGTCGTAGAGGTTCAGAAAATCTCTGTACGTGTCACGGGCCTGTTTCCACAGGTCATGGTCTGCGGTGGCGAAGAAGGGGCCGACAGGACAGGAGGGGAGCTCTTCTTTGGGCATCGCGAAGGGATCTCTGGCGAGGATGGCCTTGCGGCCGAGTACCCTAGTTCCCTCTTGATCGCGCTGGGCTCGAAAAGACTGTTCCTGGGCGGCGATCTTGGCTTCATAGTAGGAGCGCTTCTCCTCGAGGTTCATCCCCAGGGGAACCGGTGGCGGCTGCGGTGTGAAGGTGATGGTCTTCGGGGAGTTACGACCGTAGGTCTGTTGAGGCACGTCGATGGTGAGGGGCTTTCCCCAGTGCCGGGGGAGAATCTTAAAGCCAGGCCAGTCCTCGACTTTGTCGACGAGACCGTCTTTGACGGGGTTCAGCCAGACATAGAGCAAACGGTCTTCGATCGCCTGAGGATCGAGAAGGACGGTGTCGTTGTACTTGTGATTCGGTTGCCAGAGCGGCCCTCTTCGCTGAAGGTCGCGATTGCGACGTGAGGCGACCTCCTTCATCAGGGATTGCATGAAGAGGCTTCTCTGAGCCTTGGGGTCCGTGGCAACGGTGTGAGTGTGGTTGGAGAGGGCCATCGCAGCATGGACGTGGAGTCCGCTGCGCTGGGAGGCTCGGGCGAACTCGTAGGCCAGCACATCATTGATGAAGGGGTCAGGGCGAAGGAAGAAGTGCCCGTCGGTGCATCGTCGGGTCATCATCACGACTTCGCCGGGCAGGTGTCGTCTGGGAGGGGTCATAGGAAGCCTCGTGTTCTCCAGGGTTGGTAGGGAGGTTATCGGGGGCTGGTCGGGAAGTGTGCGGAAAATCTGGGGGAGGTCGGACTCGGGGTGTGTGGATGTGGGGCAACGGTGGGGAGAAACTTCCCTTTCGGGGTGGGTTTGGTAGGATGGCGCAGCGCGGGGTCTTTTCGGGAAGGAGAGGAGTGAGCGAAGTACGGGATGAGGGCGATGAGGGGGTAGAGACGGTCGGGGGTGGTGGGGAGAGCCATGCCGAGGTGGGAGCGGTGGAGGAAGAAGCCGGGGGAGGGTGGAGTCTGGAGGGAGTGGGGAAGCTGTTTACGGATATGCGGGCAGTGAAGATCTCGGTGATCTTGATGGCGCTGGCCGGGACGATGTGGATGTTGCACTTCGCGCGGGCGATCTTGATCCCTATCGTGCTGGCGTTCTTTCTGTCCTATGTGTTGACGCCGTTTGTGAACGTGTTGATCAAGGTCCGGATACCGCGGACCCGGGTGACGATGCCGCGTGGGATGGCGGCCCTGATCGTCGTGGTGGCGACGGTGATGATGGGGGGATTGCTGGGGACGTTTATTGGGGACCAGGTGCGTCGGTTGGCGTTGGAACTGCCGAAGTACGAAGAGCAGCTGATCGATAACGTGACGCGGTTGCAGGAGTCCGTCGCGGATCTGCAGTCCCGGGCCGAGGGGTTCTTGGAGCCCATGCGTCGGGAGGCAGAGGGGATCGAGGGGGCGGAAGATCTCGGTCTGGAGCCTGATGCGACGGCGGAGCGGATCCAGGTCTTTTTGGAGCAGGGGGGAGGGGATTTCTGGGCGACGACGTCTTCGTTTATCGCCGGGGGGTTGCAGGGGTTTCTGGGGTTCGTGGCCCAGGCGTTGATGTGCATCTTCGTGCTGGTGTTCATTCTGGCCCAGGGACCGAGCCTCCATCAGCGGTTTGTGGACTCCGTGGGTACCGGGGCTCGTCGTCGTCGGGCGATGGAACAGATCCTGAGCAACGTGAATGATGATATCCAGCGGTATCTCTTCAATCGGTTCGCGACGAACACGGTGGTGGCGCTGTTGGTCGGGGTGATCTTCTATCTCTACGGGTTGGACTTCGCGTTCTTGCTGGGGGTGTTCGCCGGCCTCTTCAACTTCATCCCCTATGTGGGGCCGATCGTGGGGACGATCTTCCCGGCGACCGTGGCCTATATGCAGTTTGGAGAGTGGCAGGCCGTGGTGTGGGTGGTGTTGATCTACGCAGCGGTCACGGGTCTGGAAGGGAATCTGGTGACCCCCTACGTGATCGGCCGGCATCTGAAGATCAACAATCTGGCGATCCTGCTGTCGGCGATCTTCTGGGGGTGGATGTGGGGAGCGATCGGGCTCTTGTTGGCGATCCCCATCGTGGCTACGATGAAGTCCATTTCCGAGAACGTGGATGGATTAAGACCACTTGCAGCGTTTTTGAGGGGGTAGGAGAGCGATGGCGGACGAGACGACAGAGGAGCGATTTCGGGAGGGGAGATACCGGACCAGGGGAGTGCTGGGGGAAGGTTCGATGGGGCGGACCTACCTGGCGATCGATGAGGAGTCGGGGGAGAAGGTGGCGGTGAAGGCGCTCTTTCCGTCTCGTCTGGCGACGACGAAGGATTTCGAGCTCTTCGAGCGGGAAGCCGAGGCGCTACGGCGGATGGATCATCCCCAGATTCCGGCCTATGTGGATGCCTTCAGCGAAGGAGAGGGGGAGGATCTGTGCTACTTCATCGTGCAGGGGTTTGTGGAAGGACAGACTCTGGAGGAGGTGCTGCAGAGCCGGGCGAGGTTTGAGGAGCAGGAGTTGGTGGAGTTGATGGTCTCGCTGGCGAAAATACTGGACTACATACACACCCTGAGTCCGTTGGTGGTGCATCGAGATCTGAAACCGTCGAACATCATTTTGAGTGATCAGGGGATGCCGTCGCTGGTGGATTTCGGTGCGGTCCGGGAGGTGGTGCGGTTGACGATGGGGGGAGGGTCGACGGTGATCGGGACGTACGGGTACATGCCACCGGAGCAGTTGATGGGGCAGGCGGTGCCAGCGTCGGATCTGTATTCGTTGGGGATCACGTCGTTGGAGTGTTTGTCGCGAAGGACGCCGCGGGATCTGCACGGGGAGGATGCGGGCAAGATGATCTCTGAGGCGTCGATCAGCGAGGATTTTCGGCGAGTGTTGCGGAGGCTGTGCGAGCCCCGGGTGGCGGCGCGGTACGAGTCGGCCAAACAGGTGATCGAGGACCTGGAGGCGATCCTGGCGGCAAAGGAGTTGGTGCACGCCGGGACGATCGAGAGAGAGGAGGAGCGGCGGCTACGGGATGAGGCGCGTGCCCTGGCCCGGAGTACGGCCCGCCCGGTGTCGTGGCTGGCCGGGGGGGTGTCCCTGGTGATGTTGGGGGCGGTGATGGTGGGAGGGTTTTTGGTGGGGCGGGCGATGATCGAGTCCATGGAGCTGCCCCTGCTGATGGCGCTGATGGTGTCAGCGGCGGCGCTTCTGGTGCCTGCGGGGTTTATGATCCGCCGGTACACGCAGGATGCGTGGTTTGCGCCGACGCCGAATTGGGTCAAGACGAGGGGGAAGACCTTTGTGGGTGCTACGGTAATGCAAGAGATGGGGCCGCCGATTACCAATATCAGCTACACCTTCGAGCTGCCGGGAGGGCGGAAGTATGAAGCCGATAATCCGGCGTTCCGGGTGCGCAACTTCCGTCGGATCGAGCGGCACACCGGAGAGGAAGATCCCCGGGTGGGGGTGGAGTTCGATGTGTTCTACCCGCCGGGGAACCCGGCGACGTACTGCCGGGTGGACATCGTTCACCATCAGAGAGGGGAGGAGCGAACGGTGGAGACGAGGCACCATTTTGACCATGAGATTCCCCATCATCCGTCATGACGTGGTGATCTTGTGTTGCATCATGGAGGGCACTAAGATTGCCGTCCGAGAAGATCTGAACCAGTACGTCCGGTAAGGAGTTCGCGTGGCGAACGAAACGATTCTGATAGTAGACGCTGAGCCGAAGAGCCAGAAGGTGCTCGAGGTCAGTCTGAAGAAGGCCGGCTACCGGGTGGTGATCACGGAGAGTCTTCAGGAAGCCCGGGAGCGGGTGATCGAGGTGGAGCCGGCGCTGATCATCAGCGATACGGAGCTACCCGATGGGGACGGGTTGGAGCTCTGCGCCGATCTGAAGCTGTCGGAGGAGACCCGAGAGATCCCGGTGATCTTTTTGACCGAGGATCGGTCTCTGACCAAGAAGATGCGGTCCTTCGAGCTAGGGGCGGAAGACTACCTGACGAAGCCGATCTACATCAAAGAGGTGATCACCCGTGCGGAGTTGTTGATCCAGCGTCGGGCCAAGGAGCTGTGGGCCGATTCGGAGGTGGAGGAGTTCGAAGGGAACCTGGGGGATATCACGATGATCGATCTCCTGCAGGAGATCGAGAAGGAGCTGCGTTCGGGGACGGTACGGCTGCATCGGAAGGGGCGGCAGGGGACGTTGCACTTTCGGGAGGGGAACATTCTGGACGCGGCCTGTGGAAAGGTGCAGGGGGAGGACGCGGTGTACCGGATGATGTTGTGGTCGGAGGGGGACTTCGCGGTGAGGTACCACGACAATATCCGGCGGGCCGACCATATCGAGCGGGATACGTCGAGTCTGCTGATGGAGGGGATCCGGCGGTTTGAGAAGTGGAACGACCTGGTGAGCACCCTGCCGGAACTGGAGCGAGTGTTTGAGGCAGACTACCAACGGTTGCCGGGGTTCTTGCGAGACGTGCCGCCCGAGGTGGAGCGGTTGGTGCGGCTCTTCGACGGGTATCGGGCGCTGGAGGAGGTGATCGACGACAGTCCGGTGGATGATGTGACGACGTTGCAGATCATCCGCAAGCTCTTGGACGACGACATTTTGCTGGACGTGACGCCGGCTGTGGAGAGGGCCACCACAGCGCCGCGGATGCGAAAGCCGACGAAGTCATTGGATGACTGGTTGGAGGAAGAAAGTAGCGCCCTGGAGGAGGAGTCTACGGGGAACACGGATCGGATCAGCAAGCCACCGGTAGGACGGTTCGTGGAGGAAGACGAGAAGGATACGGACGAGTTGAGCCGCGGGGGCGAAGAGGAGCGGCGGGGTGGCGAGGCCGGGGGAGGGCATTGGAAGTTTCACTGGGGCGAGGGAGAGGGCGTTCGTGAAGAGGAGGCTGTAGAGGGACTTGCCGAGGTGAGCCAGGAAGACGCGCAGCGGATGCTGGAGGAGCAGGAGCGGTTGCGTCGGGAGGAGGAGGCGCGGCGTCTGGCGGAACAACAGGCGGCGACGGCGGGGAGCGAGGAGCCCGAGGAGTCACCAGAGGCGTCGGAAGCACCGGAGGGAGATCTTCGTCGCCGGGAGCGGCACTCCACGCCGCTTTCGTCGCCGGCGATCGCACTGTTGGATTACGCAGCGGAAGACTCGGAGGCCGAGGACGAAGAGGAGGGGGACCACGGGTTCGAGCGTGTGGAGCGTCCGACCAACCGGATTCGGGTACCCGAGGAGATCAAGGCCCAGCGGGGGGGCGAGGCGGGTCCATCGGGATCCGATGTGTTCGACGGGGAGGAGCTCTGGGATGACGAGGAGTTGGTCGGGGAATTGTGGGGCGGATCGGAGGCGACCGACGAGGCCGAGGCGAAGGTCGAAGAGCCGGAGACCCGGGAGATCGCGACGGGGGAGATGATCCCCGCCGAGGCCCTGGTGGCCCCGGAGAGCGCCGAGAGCCTTCCGGGGATCCCCTCCAGCGGGGAGGCGCCGGATACCCAGGAGTTTGCGGCCAGCGAGCTCTTCCCAACATTTGATGAGGAGGTGATTGAGAATACCGAGGAGGGGCCACCGCAGCGGCTGCGAAGAAAGAAGCCGTCCATTCAGGTGGAGCGGAACGCCAAAGATCGGGAGGTCTTGTGCCAGGAGTATGAGCTGAAGAAGCGGCGGGTCTCGCATCGGCTGGTGGAGGATGCCCGGGCCGGTTTGCCGGCGGAGGACGAGCCCACGCCGGTGCCGAAGTCGGGGCCTGTGTCCGCAGAGGAGTTGGAGGCCGGGGCTCTGAAGAAAGAGCAGGAGGCGGTCTCCGAGGAGCCACCGTCGTCGGATCTGGTAGAGACCGTCGAGGAAGACCGGGAGGAGGCGGCGGTGAGCGCGGCGACACCGGAGGCGTCGTTTCTGGCGGAGGGAGAGAGCCTCCAGGAGTTCGATGAGGACTTTGAGGCCGACTTCGGGGTCGGGTCGGGAGGGGGATGGCAGACGCCAGTGCTGGTGGTGATGGCCGTGGTCCTTGCGACCTTATTGATCGTTCTGGTGACGCGAGATCGTGGCGAGGAGGAGCTCGTCGAGGGGGTAGCCACGGAGGTAGAAGTGCTGGCCGAGGTAGAGCCGGTGGAGGTGGAGCGGGAAGAGCCAGAAGTGGTGGAGGAGCCCGTCGAGGAAGTAGTGGGGCTCGATCTGGACCAGGCCGAGGCCCGGGCCCAGGTGGAGGGGGCGTCGGTGGAGTTTGCGGCGCGACGGATCGCCGAAGATCTCCAGGCGGAGCTGCCGGGGGAGATCGGGGAGACTTCGTCGCCGGTGGTGGCGCAGGAGGAGACCCCTCGGCCCGTGGAAGAGGCGGCGACGGAGCCATCGCCTCCGGATCCGACACCGGAGCCAGAGGCGTCGGGGGAGGCGGGAGAGAGGACGGTCGCCGAAGAGGTACAGCGGCTGCGGTCGTTAGTGAATCGAGAGCAGTTCGGAGAAGCCCTGGAGATGGGTCGAGTGCTGTCGCAGCGGGCCCCGGGCCATCGGCAGGCGGCGTTCTTGCACGGCGTGGCCGCACTGAATGCCGACCAGAACGCAGAGGCCATCGAGCATCTGACGCGGGCGGAGCGGCTGGGATTGACGACGGGAGACCTGTACATCGAGCTGGCGACGGCGTATCAATTGGCGGGTCGGCGGGATGAGGCGCGCCAGGCGTACGAGTCTTATTTGGAGGTGCAGCCGTCAGGGGCCCACGCCGACGAAGTGCGGGCGATCTTGGAGCACCAATTCTGAGACCGTCGGGACCGAAGCCAGGGGAAGAGATGTTGATCTTGACGATTGAGTCGAGCTGTGACGAGACCTCAGCGGCGGTGATCCGGGGGGGATGGGAGATCTTGTCGAACGCGGTAGCCAGCCAGATCCCGGTGCACCGGCGGTACGGTGGGGTGGTGCCGGAGCTCGCAAGTCGCAATCATATTCGAGACGTGCATACCGTGTTGGAGGAGGCCCTGGAGGAGGCGGGGGTGGAACTGGGTGAGATCGAGGGGATCGGGGTGACTGTCGGGCCCGGGCTGGTGGGGAGTCTCTTGGTGGGGATCGAGACGGCCAAGGGGTTGGCCTACGGGCTGGGGTGTCCCTGCGTGGGGTTGAATCATCTGGAGGGGCATCTGACGGCGGTGTTGTTGGACACGGGCCAGGAGGTTCCGGAGTTTCCCTATGTGGGGTTGATCGTCAGCGGGGGGCATACGGATCTCTATGTGGTGCGGGGGCTGGGAGACTACGAGTTGTTGGGGAGGACCCGGGACGACGCGGCCGGGGAGGCCTTTGATAAGGTGGCGAAGATGCTGGGACTGCCCTATCCGGGAGGGGTGGTGATCGATGAGTTGAGCGAGGAGGGAGATCCGAAGGCGGTGGAGTTTCCCCGGCCCATGTGGACCCGGGAGAACCTGGACTTTTCGTTCTCGGGGCTGAAGACGGCGGTGGCCCGACACCTGGAGGAGGAGGGGCTTTTGCGAGGACAGGATCTCAAGGATCTCTGCGCCTCGTTTCAGGAGGCCGTGGTGGACGTGCTGGTGATGAAGGGGCTCCACGCCTGTGAGAGTCGGGGGTTGAAGCGGTGGGTGATCTCCGGGGGGGTGGCGTGCAATCGGCGGCTCCGGGAGGTGGCGATGGCGAGGAGCGCCGAGGCCGGTGTGGAGCTCTTTGTGGCGCCTCCGCGGTTGTGTACGGATAACGCGGCGATGCTGGGGCCTGTCGCGGCGGCGGCGCTGAGGGAGGCAGAGGGGTGTGGTTTTGAGTTGAAGGCCCGTGCTACGATGCCCCTGGGAAGAGGCGATCGGGCCGTCGGGGCTCGACACAGGTAAGAGAGAGAGAAGGCATGACGGCGAGGCCGGAGTTTCAGGCGAAATGGTTGGACGTGCTCCTCCGGCATGATCTGGTGCACGCCGTGGTGTGGATGAGCAAGGCCGGAAAGGTGCGGGCTCGCCGGGGCCAGGCAATGAGCCTGAAGATCGGTGCTGATGAGCCGACGGCGATCGTGGCGGTGGACGCCAGCGAGAAGAAGCCCCGGGAGGCGGTGTACATACGAGGGGTGGGGCAGGAGGAGTATGTGGTGGTGGTGTTTGATGATCGGGCCGATTTCGACCAGGTGAAGAGAGACGTGGACGAGACCTTGCGACTGCAGGGGGCCTAGGATGTTTCAGGGTCCCGAGCTGGTGCTGATCGTGATCGTGGCGTTGCTGATCTTCGGGCTGGGGAAGTGGCCGGCGGTGAGTCGTCGGCTGGCGCAGTTGAGGCTGAATTTTGAGAAGGGTGTGGCCGAGGATGCCGAGGTCGAGGGGGAGGACCCGGCGCGGCTGGAGGACGGTTCCGAGCGAGGAGGTGGGTGATGTGGGAGTGGTCGGTAGTGTTGACGTCATCGGGGTGGACTTGGACGCCGGAGACGTTCTACGCGGTGGCTGCAGTGGTGCAGCTATTGTTGATCTTGGGCGCGTTTCGTCTGCTGGGGTTGTCGCCGGAGCACAATACGTTTGTGGGGGCGGCGATCGTGGTGATTCCAGCGAACGGGGTAGCCTTTTTCATGAAGTACATGGGTCTGGTGGGGGTGTTGATCCCGGCGGTGGTGTTCTTTGGGTTGCTGACGTTCGTGACCCGGGGTGATGTGTTGAAGGCGGGGGCGGCATGGTTCGGATCGATGGCGGTGTACTGGGTGATGGCGACTCTGATATTGCCGACGGCCGACGATCTCTACATCGATGATCTGGGAGGGCTTCCCCAGGTGTTGCTGGAGGGCGGACTGGAGGTGGAGCCGATGACCGAGGATGATCTGGAGGCGTTGTCGGGTCGTGGGGGCGGCGGGGATTAGATTTGTAGGACCGGGGTAGAAGCAGGGCAGGGGGCATCGATGATGGAGTGGCGAGGGAGAGGGTGGACGGAACGGATACTCGCGTCAGCGCTGGTGGTGTGGTGCGTGCTGCCCTTGTTGGTGGTCGGGGAGGATCCGGTGGTGAGGTGGTCGGGGCTGCCCTGGGTGAGGTGGGAAGAGGTGGCCGGCCCGGAGGCGTATTTTCATGTGATAGGAGGAGCCTTTACCCATACGATGATCTTGCTGGTGGGGGGCACGGTGGCGTTCTGCACGTCCATGCAGGCCCTGGCGTACACGGTGGTGAGGAGGTCGTCGGTGACGGCGATCATCAGCCTGGTGCTCTTCTGGGCAGCCTTTGTGAGTCTGACACTCTCGGTGAGCGCCGAGGGGGTCGGGCTGGTGGCCGTGGACAAAGCGGAGTTCGTACCCTTTACGTGGCTGTTGACCCGGACCTTCAACACCTCTCTCCTGGTGGTGGGAGGAGGGTTGTTGTTGGTGCCGAAAGCTGGGGTGTGGTTGCCCGATGCGAAGGTGATGGTGGGGCTCTTTGTGTTGCTGGGGGTGATGGCGTCCGTGGTGGTGTGGGTGACATTGGTGAGCCCGCTTCCGTCGACGGTGTATTCCGATCGGCTGGTGAAGCGGCCCTGGGACCTGCCGGCGACGATCATGTTGGTGGTGGGACTGGTGTGGATCTTTCGGAGGGTCCACGAGGAGGAGGAGAGCTATTTCTCCCTGGCCCTGTGGATGAGCCTGATCCCGATGCTGGCGGCTCAGCTCTACCTGATGTTCGGGTCGCTGTATCTCTTCGATGATGTGTTCAACATCGCGTATCTGTTGCGAGCGTCGGCGTTCGGGGTGCTCTTTGTGGGGTTGACGATGGAGTACGGACGGGTGGTGCGGGAAGAAGAACGACTGGGGCTGGAGGTGACGAGCAGGGAGCGTCGGTTGGGAGAGGTGTTGGAGACGGTGTCGGAGGCGATCATCGGGTTGGATGCCGAGCAGAGGGTGGTGGTGTGGAATCGGGCAGCGGAGGCGCTCTTCGGGTGGACCGAGGAGATGGCGAAGGGGCAAGAGTTGGGGCCGTTGATCACCGATAGTGGCGACGAGGAGGAGCGTCTTCGGCGGTGTCTGGAGGAGACGCAGGAGATGGAGATTCTGGTGAGGGACCGGCAGGGGAGGAGGAGGCTGGTGGAGTTTACCAGTCGAGCGGCCGGCGATGAGCTGAGGACGACGGTGTTTGCCAGGGACCTGACGGAGCGCAAGCAGCTGGAGGAGAAGATGATCCAGATGGATCGGATGGTGACGATCGGGACACTTGCGGCCGGGGTGGGTCATGAGATCGGCAATCCGTTGGCGTACATGAACACCAACTTGGAGTGGGCGTTGGAGGAGCTGGGGTCGGAGGCAGGGGAGCTGAGGGAGGCGCTGGTGGCGGCCCGGGAGGGAGGGGATAGGATCGAACGGATCCTGGGGGATCTTCGGATGATGTCGGGGTTTCGCGGAGGGGAGCCCCGGCGGGTGAGCCTGTCGAAGGCCACGGAGATGGCGCTGCGGATGACGGCGCCTCAATTGTCGAGGTGTGCCGAGGTGGAGGTGGAGGTCGCGCCGGAGGTGTGGGTGATGGCCGATGAGGGGCGGTTGACGCAGGTGGTGACGAATCTGTTGGTGAATGCCTGTCACGCCGTGGAAGAGGAGAAGGGCGAGAAGGTGATCAGGGTGCGGGTGTACGAGAGGGGGGAGGAGGCCTGTGTGGAGGTGTCCGATACGGGCCCCGGGGTGGGGGAAGAGAAGGAGCGGATCTTCGACGCGTTCTACACGACGAAGGAGCCGGGGAAGGGGTCGGGGTTGGGGTTGTCGCTGAGTCGTCAGATCGTGGAGGAGTTCGAGGGGACGTTGGAGGTGGAGGACAACGACCCTCAGGGGGCGGTGTTTCGGGTGCGGCTGCCCCGGGTCACGTAGTCGTAGACGGGCCTCGTAGACGCAACTGAATTGCCATAGACAGTGAAGAGGGATCTCGGTAGGTTTGGCGAGGAGCCGGGAGAGCGGAGAGCGGGAGCGTACGTGTTGCGTCGTCAGAAAGCGTGGGATCGGGTGGGGATCGTGGGGTCGATGTTGTGCATCGCCCACTGTGTATCGATGCCATTGTTGATCGGGGTGTTGTCCGTGGCAGGGTTGGGGTTCTTGGGAGGGGAGTGGGTGCACCAGGTGCTGGCGCTCTTGTTGGTGGGGGTGGCGGTGTTGGCGTTCGGGCCGGGGTTTCGAGCCCATGGGAATCGGGCGGTAGTGGCGTTGGCGGTGGTGGGGGTGGGGCTTCTTGTGGGGACCGGGTTTGTGCTGGAGCCCCTGGTGTCGGAGCCGGTGGAGGTGGGGCTGACGGTGGCGGGGTCGGCGGTGCTTGTGGGAGCCCATGTGGCGAATTGGCGGCTCACGAGTGCGGTGGAGTGTTGCCCAAGCCATTGATGAAGCGGGGTTGAGTCGGTACACTGGCGTCGACGAAGGGGTCGATGGACGTCAGTGTGGAGCGCGGAATATGAATTCATCGGACGGTTCGGGAGGACCACCGTGGCAGAATGAGCCATCGGGTTCCCGGCCGCACCTGAAGGTGGATGCGGCGAGCCCGTTTTCGGATCGGGCGTCGACGGTGATGGTGGACACGGGAGCGGAGGAGCCGACGCCGTTGCCGGGATCGATTCGGCTGGCGGCGGAGGAGCCGACGCCGCCGCCGGTGTCAGTGCGGCTGAGTCAGCCGATGCCGGCGGTGGGGTTGGGGGCGGAGGAGCCGACACCGCCGCCGGGGACCTTGAGTTTTGATGAGCCGACGCCGCCGCCGGGGGCGTTGAGTCATGGGCCGACGCCGCCGCCGATGATGACGGGTCGTCATGGGGTGGTGAAGCCGACGGGGGCCAATCCGCCGATCACAGGGTCATTTCAGGGGGTGAGTCAGACCGGGGGGCAACGGGCGGTGACGGGGGCCCAGCGGTCCGTGGGGAGTCCGGTGAGCGGGACGTTTCGTGCGCCATCGGCAGGGGGACCGAAGTCGGGGACGTTTCGGGCGCCGTCGGGGCCGCCGTCGGGGCCGTCGGGGCCTGGAGGGCCGAAGTCGGGGACGTTTCAGCCGACGGGGAGCTTCCAGGCGTTGGGGAGCAAGGCGGGGTCGGGGACGAGCAAGGGGTCGGGAGGGGGCATCAGTCCGGATACGATGATGCGGTTGCAGTATGCCGGGGGAGGGTTTCTCGGGGGAGCATTTGCGGGGGTGGTGTTGGGGGTGTTGAACAGCGTGTTGCAGGGGTGGGACGTGGTCGATGGGCTGGGGCAGATCATGGCGCTGGCGGTGTTGATGGGGTCTGGAGTGGGGTTGATCGGAGCGCTGCGGCCGGAGCGGTTGGAGGAGCTCCTAGATCAGGTGAGTTTTTTGAGCGATTCGGGGTCGGAGTGACGTGGAGGTGGGGCGCAGTTCTGGTGGTGCTGTGGCTCATTGGAGTGGCAGGGACTGCGTGGGCGGGGCCTGTGGAGCCCTCGGAGTTACCGGAGGTGGGGGAGAGCGCCTACGGGGAGGATGGGTTTGATGACGGGCAGCCTCGAGCTCGGAAGCGGCTGATCGTCGATCAGGGGGTGGTCAGGCCTGGCGATGTGGTCCGGGTCGGGGTGCTCTTTGAGATGGATCCGGGGTGGCATATCTACTGGCGGTATTCCGGCCAGGGAGGGATGGAGACGGAAGTCGAGGTGGGGATCGGGGAGGAGATCGGGGAGATCCGGTGGCCGGAGCCGACAGTGTACCATGAGGCCGGGGGGAGGATCATCACTTTCGGGTACGGGGGGAGGGCGCTCCTCTACGGAGAGGTCGAGGTGCCGGCCGACGCCGAGGGAGAGATCGAGGTGCGGGGGGAGGTGGATTACCTGGTGTGTGAGGTGGACTGTATTCCGGGGCAAGCCAGCCTGATCCGGAGGGTGGAGGTGGGGGAGGAGAGCGAGCGAGCGGCCGGGGAGTGGGAGTGGTTTGCGTACAGCGAGGGCCGGCTTCCGCGGAGCGGAGAGGAGACCGGGGTAGAGCTTCAGGTGCGGTATTCGCATACGCCGATCGGGGTGGGAGAGGAGTTTCGGGTCGAGATCTCGGCGGTGGGGTGCGAGGAAACGGGAGAGCCGGGGTGTGTGATGTTAGGGCCGCCGCCGGAGCGGGCCGCCGATGCCGTGGTGTATGAGGGGATCGAGGCGGTGGTGCTGGAGGTGGCGCGGGTGAGCGCGCATCCGGAGGCGGCGTCCGGGTGGTTCGTGGAGTTGAAGGGGCGGACGACCCAGGACCAGCGTACCGATGATGGTGAGCTGGTGGTGGTGGTGCGGGCCCGGGGGGCGGACGGGGAGTTTTTGGCGACCGAAGGGATGGAGCTCTTTCCGCGGAATGACACCGAGGAGGGGCGGAAGCTCTCGTTGGGGGGAGTGGCCGGGGAGGAGGGAGAGGCCCCGGGGGAGCGTCCCGGGGAGGAGCCGTTGCCGGTGTGGTTGGTGTTGGTGCTGGCGTTCTTGGGAGGGGCGCTGTTGAACCTGATGCCCTGTGTGTTTCCCGTGCTGGCGGTGAAGGTGTTTTCCTTCGTGCAGTTGGTGCAGGAGGAGCGGCAGAGCGTGCTGGCCCATAGCATGTGCTACACGGCGGGGATCGTCGGATCCCTGATGGCGCTGGCGGCGGTAGTGATCGGGCTGCAGGTGGTGGGGACCCAGGTGGGGTGGGGGTTTCAGTTTCAGGAGCCCCTCTTTATCGCGGTGGTGGGGGCCGTGGTGGTGGTGTTCGCGTTGAACCTCTTTGGGGTGTTCGAGGTGACGCTGAGCCCGGGGAAGCTGCAGGAGGTGGTGAACGAGCCGCCGAGTCATCGTCGGAGCGTGGGGGAAGGGGTGTTGGCGGTGGTCCTGGCGACGCCGTGCTCGGCGCCGTTTCTCGGGACCGCCGTGGGGTTTGCGCTGGCGAGTTCGCCGGTGATGATCGGGTTGATCTTCTTTGTGTTGGGGCTGGGGTTGGCGGCGCCTTTTGTGGTGCTGACACTGGTGCCGGGGGCGGCGAAGGTGCTGCCGCGTCCGGGGGCGTGGATGGGGGTGTTTAAGCAGTTTTTGGGGTTTGCGCTCCTGGGGACGGCGATCTGGTTGTTGTGGTTGATGGGACAGATGACGGGGATCGGGGGGGCGACGCGGGTGATGGCGTTTTTGCTGGCCTGCGCGATGGGGGTGTGGGTCTTCGGGTTGACGCAGTTTCGGTCGCGGCGGGCGAAGTGGGTGGGGCTCGCCGTGGCGGTGGTGATGGTGGTGGGGACGGGGTTTGTGACGCTGAGGTTTGAAGAGCCCGTGCCGGCCGACGGGGAGGAGACGTCGAGTGGGGGGCCGATTGCCTGGAAAGTCTGGAGCGAGGAGGTAGTGGAGGCGGAGTTGCAGGCGGGTCGGGCGGTGTTTGTGGACTTTACGGCGGATTGGTGCATCACGTGTAAGGTGAATGAGGCGAATGTGTTGGAGCATCCGTCGGTGTTGGAGGCGATCGAGGAGTACGACGTGGCGATGGTGATGGCCGATTGGACCCGGCGGGATGAGCGGATCCGGTTGAAACTGGCGGAGTTTGGCAAGGCGGGGGTGCCCATGTACCTTATGTACTCGCCGGGGGATCCGCCAAACCCTCGGGTGTTGCCGGAGTTGTTGACAAGGGATCGTGTGATCTCGGAGATGCGTGAGGCGTCTCAATAAGCTGAGTAGGAACACCTCGGAGGAAGGTATGAAGATGTGGAGACAGTTGTTGGTCGCCGGTCTGGTGTGTGCACTGGCGGTGGGGTGCGAGAGTGAGGAAGAGGAGGCTGTCGCGGAGGAGACGGAGGAGACCGAGGAGGTAGCGGAGGAGGTCGAGGAGGTCGAGGAGGAGGCGGCCGCTCTGGAGGCTCCATCGGAGCCGGTGATCGGTCAACTGGCGCCGGATTTCACGCTGGTGGACGAGAACGGGGAGAGCCACACATTGAGCGAATACCGGGGGAAGACGGTGGTGTTGGAGTGGTTCAATATCCCCTGTCCGTTCGTGCGTCGGCACTATGAGTCGGAGACCTTCGAGAAGATTATCGCCGAACACGGTCAGGAGGACTTCGTGTGGTTGGCGATCGACTCCACGTGGGATAACACGCCGGAGGATACGATCGCGTGGCGAGAGGGGATCGAGCGAGAGCATCCGTACCCGGTGTTGCAGGATCCCGATGGAGAGGTGGGGCGGTTGTACAAGGCGACCCGAACGCCGGAGATGTTCGTGATCGATCCCGAGGGAGTGCTTCAGTACATGGGTGCGATCGACGACAAGCCTCGGGGTCCCGCGGATGAAGCGGAGAACCATGTGGTGGCGGCGTTGACGGCGTTGGCGGCCGGCGAAGGGATCGATCCGACGGAGACGGAGCCCTACGGGTGCACGGTGAAGTACGACGAGGAAAGTTGATTCAGCAATGGAAGAGCGAAGAAAGCGGAGTGGCGAGAGGCCACTCCGCTTTTTTTATTCGCGGGCAGAGCTCCACTGAAGGGAGGTGACGTCGTGGTAGCAACCGGCGGTGGCCTGGGAGAGGCCGACGGGGTCGAGGTCGATGCCGAAGGCGTGGCGGAGGTGGGCGACGGAGTAGTGATGGATGATGGGCCAGGTGTCTTCGACGGGGAGGTCGGTGTCACGGCAGCCGTCGTTTCCGAGGACCATGATCACCGGGGGGACATTGATTCCGGCGTCGGCGGCGATCTGGAGGAGGCCGCCGCGGTCGGCGCCGATGGCGCAGATGTCTGAGAAGGCGAGGTGGCCGGCGCCTTGAATACCGAGGAACCGGCGGGGAGTGGGGGCGTTGGAGTAGGCGGAGAGGATTTGGCTGCTGGTGGCGATGGCGTCGGTGGAGCCGGCCATCCAGAAGAGGTCGGCGCCGTCGGTGTCGGCGTTGGCGGCGGCGGTGGCGTAGAGGAGGGTCGCCTGGACGGGCTCGTCGAAGAGGGAGAGGGCGGCGCCGCCACCCATGGAGTGGCCGGCGGTGGCGAGTTGGGAGAGATCCATGACGAAGCGGATGGAGCTGTCGGGGTGTTCGTTGCGGAGGTGGAGGTAGTCGAGCATGTTCCGAAAGGTCTCGGGGGCCTGGTCGCCGTCGGGGGCGAGGTTTTCGAGGATGTGGGTGAGGTTGCGCTCGGGGTGTTCGGCGGAGGCGACGACGAAGCCCCAGCTGGCGAGGTGGGTGAGGAGGGTGCTGGACTGGAAGCGGTAGCCGGCCAGGCCGTGGCTGAAGAGGATGACCGGGAAGGGGCCTTCGTCACTGATCGGGGCTTCGATGTAGGCGTCGAAGGCGAAGGTGGGGGCGTCTTCGTCGGAGATAAGGTCCCGGTCGTCCTCGGGGAGGAAGTCGCGCATGTCGTAGGAGGCGGGGTCACCGGAGGGTTCGTCGGCGGGGTAGAAGATGGCGATGGGGGTGCCGTCGGGGAGGGTCTCGTCGCGAAGGCCCACGTGGAAGGGGCCGGGATCTTCGTAGAGGACGCAGGGGTTGCCGCTGAAGTCGGTGCGGGTGTCGTCGACGTCGGCGTCGGGGGAGTCGGCGTCAGGAGAGTCGGTGTCAGTGTCGGAGGTGTGGGTATCGTCGGTGACGTCTTGGGTGCCGACGTCGGGCTGATCCGACTCTTGAGGGCCCGGACAGGCGGTGAGGAAGAAGAAGAGGAGGAAGAGAGGGGAGCAGGTGCGCATCGCGAAACCTCAAGGGCAGCAAAGAGTCAGGGTACGAGGGAGAGTATCGGCACCGTATCGAAGAAGAAAACCGTTATCCGTGGAGTTCCTGCAGGCCGGGGGTGCCGGGAGGGTTGGGGAGGAATCGGGCGTCGGGGTATTGCTGCTGGGTGTAGTTGAGGGCCCAGTTGTTGCGGAAGAGGAGGAGGGGGAGGTCGTCGCGGTCCCGGAGGACCTTGGTGTAGTCGGCGCGGTTGAGGGCGTCTTCGTCGACCTCGCCTTCGATCCAGCGGGCGATCTCGAAGCCGAGGCGTCGGAGCTCGACGTGGACGTTGTACTCGTGCTCGAGGCGGAACTTGAGGACTTCGAACTGGAGGATGCCGACGGCGCCGACGACGGCGTCGAGGGTGCCGAGGCCGGGTTGGCGGAAGACCTGGATGGTGCCCTCTTCGGAGAGTTGTTCGAGGCCCTTGGTGAGTTGTTTTCGTTTGAGTGCGTCTTTGATCTCGACGACGGCGAAATGTTCGGGGCTGAAGCGGGGGATGTTGGTTTCGGGGACGGGGTCGCCGCTGAAGAGGGTGTCGCCGATGCGGAAGCGGCCGGGATCGTAGAGGCCGATGATGTCGCCGGCGAAGGCCTGGTCGGCGACCTCGCGCTCACTGGCGAGGAACTGTTGGGGGTAGGCGAGCTTGATCTCGCGGTCGGAGCGGAGGAGGCGAGCTTGCATGTCTTTTTCGAAGACCCCGGAGGTGATGCGGACGAAGGCCAGGCGATCTCGGTGGGCGGGGTTCATATTCGCCTGGATCTTGAAGACGAAGCCGGAGAAGTCCGTGCGGGTGGGG
>SKON01000295.1 GCA_007120035.1 Myxococcales bacterium | reverse complement strand
CATGGTCGACCAATTGAGAACCAATCCGGTGCGGAGTTCGACGGTGCTGGAATGAATCCGGGCCCGGTTCGGAACGACTCCGTTCTCCGAAACATCTAAGGCGGAGCGGGGCCTTGGCCCCTGCGGAGCCCCACTAACTATAGCCCCGGGGCTTGTCCCGGGGTGGACCGTGGGGGCCCTGTACTCTGTCTGGTAATGGTCCGCCGCAAACCCCAACGCCCCGATCAATCGCGTCGCAAACCCCAACGCCCCGACCAATCGCGCCGTAAACCCCAACGCCCCGACCAATCGCACCGCAAACCCCGACGCCCCGACCAAACGCATCGCAAACCCCGGCACCCTCACCGGGTCCGGGCCTCGATGGCCTCGTAGATCGCCTGGTAGTTGGCGTGAGGCCCCAGGACCAGCTCGGCCTTGCCGCTTCCCACGGTGAAGATCTGCACCATGCCGTTCTTCAGGCGGTTGTGGAGGAACTCCCGGGAGGTTTGGATCTGGTCGATGCGGTTGATCAGGACCGTGCTGTGCTGCCGGAAGAAGATCCCCCGGCGTTTGGCGATCCGATCCACCTGCAGGGAGCAGCTCGCCCGGGCGTAGTACGCCCGGTTGTAGGCGACGAAGAGGGGGATGCCGAGGATCCCCACGACGGTACAGACGAGGACGAAGCAGCCCGTGATCAGGTCGTTCTTGGCTACGGGCTGCCATTCCCCGAGGACCTCGGTGTCGAAGGTGTCGGTCTGGGTGACGTCCCGCAGGGGGCGCTGGTAGAGCAGGGCGTCGAGGCGGTCGTGGAGGGCGTCGAGATCGTCCATGTGGTTGATCACGGCCCGAGAGGCGGCGCCGCCGGCCTCGATCTGGACCTTGCCGGTGGTCTGCCAGGGGAAGGCGGTGGTCACGATGTTCCGGGCCTGGTGGAGGGCCACGTAGGTGTACTTGTGGTTGATCCACCCGCTGCGGACCATCACGTGATCCTCAAAAAATGAAAGCCGACAACGGGGATCGTGGACCAGCTCGTGGACCACGGTCGGGACCGTCCCGAGGAGGAAGCCGGCGATGCCGACGAGGATCAGCGCAGGGTGGAGGAAGAAGGCGGCGACGACGCCCAGGATTGGAAAGAGGGAGAGGACCAGGAGGGTCGGGATGTGGTGGGCCAGGACTCCCTGAAAGGTGACCCGAGGGGTGAAGGTCTCCAGAGGCTCGGAGTCGGGGAGGCCGAACCGGGTGACGAGCTCCTGGAAGACCTCCTCGTGGTTCTTCAGATGAGTGAACTTCAGCGCCGCCGCGGAGCCGATGGAGGTGAAGCTCACGGAGGCGGTGTTCATCCACCGATCGAGGAGCCCCCGGTGAAAGGTGACGGCCGTGACCTTATCGTTGGTGAACTCCGTGGCCTGCCGGTTGGTGATCACCTCTCGAACCATGGAGATGCTGCGAGGCCCGAAGGTGAAGGTGGTTGTCAGGTAGTGAAAGGCCGCTCGTCCGCCCACGGCGATGGTGGAGATCAGGGCGATCAAGAACAGGAAGCCGGTCAGCGCCAGGCCGGCGGTCCCGCCGAGGAGCTCGCCATCGAACATGGAGTCGACGACGAGCGCGATGGGCGTGGCGATCACAAGGACGGGGACCCACAAGAGGTTGGGCAGGGCGTGGCGGAAGGGATGAATCCGGTAGGTGCGGGCCGGCTGGGAGGTCCCCAGGTCGCCGGTGGCAGCGGCGACCCGGGCGGCGCCGTCGACGCCGTCGGCACCGTCGACGCCGAACACCTCGCCGGACTCCAGAGTGCCCTCGGCCTGAGACGGCGTCGGAGGCTTGGGGGGCTCCACGTCCTCCAAGAGCTGATCCAGGTTGCCCCGGAACATCTTGGGGTTTGGCATCGAGGGAAACCGGATATCCCCGGCCTGCCCCTGGCAGCTCAACACGACGTCGGCGAGCCCGAAGATCCGCTTCAACAGGGGCTCGACCACGTTGGTGTCGGCCAGGTTCTCGAAGGGGATGATCTTTCGGCGCTCCGTGAGAAACCCGTCCTGGTACTCGATCATGTCGTCCCAGAGGGTGTAGACACGCTTGAGCTTGTCGATGAACCCGAGGACGAGGATCACGAAGTAGGTCAGGGCGCCCGTGGCGGCGAGGAAGGCGATCCCCACGAAGGCCATGGGGGAGTCGAGGGCCGCCAGAGCCACGCCGGCCTGGCCGGCCAGGGAGAGAACCACAAAGATTGCAACGAGCCCCTGGCTTCCCTGATCCACCAGGACCCCGATGAACCCGGGCTTCTCTTCTTGGACGATCTTCCGGCGGGTGATCACGAACCCGTTGTCCCGCAGGGCCTGCTCCAGGGCCTGGTAGATCCCCTGGGAGTCGGCGATGGAGACGAGCTTCACCGGCCCGGAGCTGCCCGCGGCGTGGACCGCGACGTGACCGGTCTGAAAGAACCGGTGCTCCAGAAAGGGCAGGGTCAACCCGAGCTGGGTGACGTTACGAAAGGGGAGGTTCGTGGTCTTATTGGTGAAGAGATCCCCCGTGTGGTGGACCAGGCGGTCGGAGTGGATCTCATAGGAGGTCTTGGAGAAGGCCACGATCCGGTCGATGGCGGTGTAGATGGGGACGGCCAGGATCATCAGTGGCACGAAGACGGAGAGCTCCTCGAGCCCCATGGCGATCATGGAGCCCCCGACGGCCACCACCAACGCGAAGAGGGCGGTGTACATCACAGGACGCCACACGAAGATCCGCTTGACGGGATGAAACACGAGGGGCTCAGTCATCTTCGGGGTCCTCGGACTTCAGGGTGGGTTCGGGGTCGTCGTCGAGGCGGCGCAAGACCTCGAGCATCAACCCCTCGATGTCTTCCACGAAGACGAAGGGTGTAAAGAGGGGGATCTCCACGTCCTGTCCGGCGGCGTTCAGGGTGAGCTTGCCCCGGAACCGAGACATCGAGATGGACTCGAAGTCCAGGGTCTCCCGGGTGATCAGAGTCCAATCAATCCGCCAGGCCTTGTCTTCTTTGCCGACGAAGAAGAAGTCCTCCGAGATGGCGATGAAGTGGGAGTCCTTAAATCGGCTCCAGAACCCGGCCATGGAGAGGAAGGACATCCCCATGAAGAGGGAGACGAAGAAGGCCAGCCGGTAGCCGCCGCCGAGGCCGGGGCCGAAGAACATCAGCCCCGCGCCCAGGAAGAAGAGGACCCCGATGGCCACCAGGAGACCCACGGTCGGAGGGTTGAGGCGGTACCGAAAGATCTGACGAACGGCGGCCTCTTGCAGGGCCTCGTTCACAGCGGGGCCGCTCAAGAGGTGGATCTTTGCCATCGTCTCTCCCGCGGGGGCTTAGATGTCGAGGTTCCGCACATCCAGAGCGTGGGTCTCGATGAACTCTCGCCGGGGCTCGACCTGATCTCCCATGAGGACCGTGAAGAGGGAGTCGGCCTCGATGGCGTCTTCCACCTGGACCTGCAGGAGGGTGCGGGTCCCGGGATCCATCGTGGTGTCCCAGAGCTGGTCGGGGTTCATCTCGCCAAGACCCTTGTACCGCTGGATGGTCTGTCCCTTGCGACCGGCCTCGAGAACCCGGAAGAGGACGTCGTCCAGCGAGGAGTAGGCCTCTTCGGTCTTGCCGTCGTCGACGATCACGGCCTCTCCGAGGGCGAAGAATGCCTTGGAGATGCGCACGAGCTCCCGGTAGTCGTAGCTGCCGAGGAAGTTTCGGGTCAGCGGGGTGGTCACGGAGGTCCCGGCGACCCGGCTGGTCCACTTGGCGACGAGGTAGTCGTCGAGCTCGGGATCGTCGAGGAGCTCCGGGGCCTTCCAGGGGACCGTGGGGTGACGGGCCTGGAGGCGCTCCAGGATCTCGGCGGTCCGGGCTTCCAGGGAACCGCGGTCGGCGAGCTCCTGAGGCTCGAGTTCGGCCTGGACTGTGGCTTCGATGATCCGGCGGTCGAACCGCCGCTCCACGCGCTCAAGGGTGTCGCGGTAGCTCAAGAGGTCGTCGACGAAGACGGCGAGCTCTTCCTCAGAGAGGGTGTGGCCGTCGGAGCCCCGGAGGGTGATGTTGGACTTGGCCCGCTCGATCAGCCGGGCGTTCAGGGTCCGCTCGTCCTTGAGGTAGTCCACACTGCGGCCGCGCTTGATCCCGAAGAGGGGCGGCTGGGCGATGTAGAGGTAGCCTCGCTCCACGAGCTCCGGCATCTGCCGGTAGAAGAAGGTCAAAAGGAGGGTCCGGATATGACTGCCGTCGACGTCGGCGTCAGTCATGATGATGATGTTATGATACCGGAGCTTCTCGATGTCGAAGTACTCCTCGCCGATCCCACAGCCCAGGGCGCTGATGATGGTGGAGATCTCGTTATTGGAGAGCATTCGGTCGAACCGGGCTTTCTCGACGTTGAGGATCTTTCCCCGCAGGGGGAGGATGGCCTGGAACTTCCGGTCTCGGCCTTGTTTGGCCGAGCCGCCGGCGGAGTCACCCTCGACGATGTAGAGTTCGCTGACCTCGGGGTCCCGAGACTGGCAGTCGGCGAGCTTGCCGGGCAGCGCGCTGATCTGAAGGGCCGACTTTCGGGCGATCTCGCGGGCCTTTCGGGCGGCCTCCCGGGCTCGGGAGGCGGCGATGGCCTTGTTGATGATCTGCTTGGCGACCGTGGGGTTCTCCTCCAGGAAGATCGAGAGCTGCTCGTTCATCACGCTCTCGACGATGCCTTTGATCTCGTTGGAGACCAGCTTCTCCTTGGTCTGGCTGGAGAACTTGGGGTCCGGCATTTTCACGGAGAGGATCGCGGCCAGCCCTTCCCGGATGTCATCGCCGGAGAGGGTATCCTTGAGGAGATCGTTGGAGATCCCGTAGGCGTTGACCGTTCGGGTCAGGGCGCCACGGAAGCCCGAGAGGTGGCTGCCGCCGTCCCGGTTCCGGATCATGTTGGTGTAGCAGAAGATGTTCTCGTTGTAGGAGTCGTTCCACTGCATGGAGACTTCGACGGTGACTCCCTCTTCCTCGACCTCTTTGAGGATGTGAACGGGCTCCTCGTGGAGGGGCTGCTTGTTCTTGTTGAGATCTTTGACGAAGGAGTTGAGGCCCCCTTCGTAGTTGAAGTCGTGGTGTTTGTTGGAGCGCTCGTCCTCGATGTAGATGCGGATGCCGGCGTTGAGGTAGGAGAGCTCTCGGAGGCGCTGGGAGAGGGTGTCGAAGGAGAACTTCGTGATGGCGAAGATCTCGGCGTCGGGCTTGAAGGTGATCTTCGTGCCCGTGGTCTTGGCGTTGCCGATGGCTTCCAGGGGTCGCACAGGCTCACCGCGCTCGTAGCGCTGGGCCCAGACCTTTCCATCGCGGTGGATCTCCATCTCGAGCCACTCGGAGAGGAAGTTGACCACCGAGACGCCGACGCCGTGGAGACCGCCGGAGACCTTGTAGCTGTTGTTGTCGAACTTCCCGCCGGCGTGGAGGACGGTCATGATCACCTCGGCGGCGGACCGGCCCTGCTCCCGGTGGATGTCCACAGGGATGCCACGGCCGTTATCCTCGATGGTGACGGACTCGTCGGTGTGGATGGTGATCAGGACCTGGTCGCAGTGACCGGCCAGGGCCTCGTCGATGGCGTTGTCCACGGTCTCGTACACCATATGGTGGAGACCGGAGCCGTCGTCGGGATCGCCGATGTACATCCCCGGTCGCTTTCGGACGGCGTCGCGGCCTTCCAGAACCTGGATGCTCTCGGCGTTGTATTCGCCGTTCTGAGGGGCCCGGGGGGCCGGGGATGCGTCGGTCAGAGGCGTTTCTTCATGAGCCATAGTACGTCAACCCTGTGGGACTTGGGGGGGGCGGGGGAAACCCCGCTTTCAAAGGCCGCAAAAGTCTACCACAAGGGGGCGATCGAAGAAAGCGCTACCCCGCTGTTTGGAGGGGGCTATTCGTCGGCTTCCATGGCCGGCGCCGAGCCTCCCATGGCGTCGCGACGCTGCTGCTCGATGCGCTCCCGCTCGGCCTGTTGCTCCTCGATGTAGGTCTTCAGTGCCGGGAAGTCGACGTTGACCTCGTAGACGTAATTGCAGTGCTGAAGGATCGGGGCTCGGCTGGGGATTCGACGGCGCTCGGCTTCGTCTTTGAACTCGCAGGTCCACATGGAGCGGTTCAGGGCCATGACGTACTTGGGCATGTCTTCATCGTCGGGGATCACCAGGTCGATCCGGTTGCCCCGGTTGGGGGGCATGTCGACGCGGAAGTCCCGCTCCAAGAGCTCGTCTTCTTCCTCGTCGTAGACGAAGTAGGTTTCGAGCGTGATGGGGGTGCGCAGCTCCTCGCCATCTTCGTCGAGGGCCACCCGGCTGTTGACGACGATCTGGGCGCCTTCGGGGACGGTGTTGAAGGTGACCGTGCCCAGGTAGACGTCGTCGGGGTCTCCGTCCATCCGGGCGGTGAACTCGTCGAAGGCGTCAGTGCCGGCGGCGGTGAGGTTGGCGGAGATCTCGTGGTAGTAGTCGGCTCCTCGGGGAACCCACATGTCGGGGGTGATCGTGAAGGTCCGGGGCTCGTGGCCCGGAGCCTCGACCTCGATCTCGTGGGTGATGTCGATAGAGAGATCCTGGATCAAAGCGGCCGGAGAGGTGACCCGGACCTCTCGCCAGTAGCCGTCGGAGGTTTCGCCATACTGAACCTCGCCGTTGAGGCGGATCAGGGAGTGATGGGGGCGCCCGGAGATGGCCAGGTTGCCGAACCGGGGCATGCCGGCCATCTGCTCTTCGAGGTGGCGGCGCTCCTCCTCGGCGACCCGACGGGCCATCTCTTCCTGGTAGTTCCCCTGCATCAGGAGGATCAAATCGTCGAAGACGTCCGTGGTGGTGTGGAGGACCCCGGCGACGACGACGATCAGACCGATGATCACCAGAACCAGGAGCTTGTTCACCGGGTTCTTGGGAGCGTTCTCGTCGATATCGTCGAGGTCGAGGTAGTCCGAGAGGTCGTCGTCGGCCGCACCGCCAGAGAGGTTGAAGATCTCATCGACCCCTTCGGGCTTCTCTTTGGGGGTCTTCTTTTTCTTCTCTTTCTTCTTTTTCTTCTTCTTTCGCTTCGTGCCCTTCTTCACGTCGAAGACGCCGAGGCCGGCCATGGCGTCGCTGGCGGAGTCGTCGTCTTCTTCCTCGGCCTCCTCGGCCTCGGCTTCCTCGTCGTCGCCCTCTTCGGGGTCCGAAGCCTCTTCTGCTTCGTCCTCGGCTTCTTCGGCGTCCGAAGTCTCTTCTTCGTCCTCGACGCCCAGGTCTTCAGCGAGCTCGTCGACGATTTCGTCGGCGGAGGATTTCTGGGTCTTCTCTTCGGCCATAAGGCGATGCTCCTTCGAGGGAATCTCCGGACGGACGACGCGGGTCCGCGATGGGATACAAGTTGGGGAGCCTAAAACTGACGGCCCGAAGTTTCAAGGCGGTTCTGGTGTGAAGGTGTGATCGGTCTCCGTCGGTAGGGACGTCGCCAATCCGCAGCGGGCCTTGGCCCGCGAGGACGTTCGGGCCGCTGTTTCAGGCCCGACTCGCCGAGCCTCGTGGCCTTGGCCCGAGGAGAGGTGCCAGATTCGCCTCCTGGCATCGCTGGTGGACGAACCGCCGAGGTGGACCGGTCTGTGTAACGGAGATAGAGGGCCGCGCGGAACCTCCCCTCGGGCCAAGGCCACGAGGTCGGGCTGCGCCCGAAGGTCCT